>BOJX01000004.1 GCA_016860685.1 Planctomycetota bacterium | reverse complement strand
AGAGGTAAAAGTCGAAAGCTAAGCCGCGGTTTCAAAACCGAGCCGCGCCCGTCAGGAGGCGGGTGCTTCGAGCCCCCCAGGCGGGTCATAAACCGGCGTGTAAGAGCCGGAAGGCGAAAGCCGGAAGGCGAAAGTTGAAAGCCTGAAGCCCGAAGCCTGAAGCCCGAAGCCCGAAGCCTGAAGCCTGAAGCCTGAAGCCCGAAGCCCGAAGCCTGAAGCCTGAAGCCTGAAGCCTGAAGCTCGCGGAATCCGCTCGATCGGCGGGGCGATTCGCGGAGGCTCACCGGACTCCGGAACACGGGCGAACTCCTGATACTGAGGCCATCCTATCGCCCGGACGACCGGGCGTCAAGCCTGACGTGGGAAGGCGACGGGAGCGGGAAGGGCAACCGCTTTCTGAGACCTGCCGACACGTCGGGCGACACGGGTTCGCAGCAGCAGACCTGTGTCCGGCAAGAAACAGGCGTTTTACTCCTCCAGCATGGCCAGGCGAGTACGCCAGGCCATGCCACCCGCGGGCGTCAGGCGCTGATCCGCAGACCTGCATTTCCGGCAAGTCGCCTCCGGGAATGTCGTCTCCGAAGACCTGTGCGCCTTACACAATGGGAGGTGGTCAATCAAGAAAAATGAAACACGAACCGACTCCCTCCATCTGACAAGCCGATACGTCCGAATTCCGTTTCTTGAGCGGGGGCGCAGGCGCCGGGTGAAGGGGTGAAGGTGCCTTTCCTGCGGCGAGAGGGCGTCTCTGGGGCGGGATGCTGGACAACGGGACGTACTTCCGAAATATTAGGCGTCGGTCAAGTTGGTCTGAACGGTTGCAAGTGTGGAACCGTCCGCCTGGGTCGGGCCGGCAAGGGAGGCGGGTCGGAGGCGCGCCCCTTGGGGGGGGGCGTTTCCGCGGCATCGGGAACCAGGCCGTCCTGTGCGTTGTTGAAGATGAGGATGAAGTTGAACGGAGCCTACGGAGGAAGCACCTGTGCAATTGACTGTAAAGAGCCGTCACGTGGAGGTTCCCGAGGAAATCCGCAAATACGCGGAGACGAAGGCGTTGAAGCTGCCGCGGTTCGTGGACCGCATTTCCGCGATTGAATTCGTACTGGATCAGGAGTCGGATCTGTGGACGGCGGAGCTGATCGTCAAGGTGGACCGGGCAAGTGACTTCGTGGCGAAGGAGACGGGGCCGGACCGGTACGCCCTGATTGATTCGATCGTGGAGAAGGTGGAGCGGCAACTGATACGGTACAAAGAGAAGGTCAAAGACCACCACCCGCGCCAGAATCACTAGGGGGCGTAGGCGGTGTGTACGGCCCCGGGAGCTAGAAAGATCATGAAACTGGCGGACCTGGTGATCACGGATGCGGTGATTCCGGATTTGGAGTCGACGGACCGCATCGGGGTCATACGAGAGCTGATCCACGCTCTGTCGGGCCACGGGGTGTTCGACCCGGCGGACGAGCAGAAGGTGTTCGACAGCGCCGTGGCCCGGGAAAAGCAGGGGAGTACGGGTTTCGGCAAAGGTGTCGCCGTTCCGCACGTGAAGCACGCGGCGGTGAAGAGGATGGCGGCGACGATCGGGCGTTCGAGCAAGGGGGTGGATTTCGCGGCACTGGACCGGGCGCCGGTGTATACGGTTGTACTTCTGCTCAGCCCCGCATCCGAACCCGAGGGGCATCTTGCGGCGATGGAGCGAATCTTCCGCCACCTTCAGCGGGACAATTTCCGTCGTTTCCTGCGTCAGGCGGACACGAAAGAGGCGATCGGCGAGCTGATCGCTGAGGCGGATGAGACGACGTAGACCGCGCCGGCGTCGCGGCCCGGTCCCGCCGGCCTGAGCCGGGTTGGAGGAGCATCCTGCCTCGATCATGAATTCCTCATGCTCATGCGAGGTCGAGGTCGTCAACGCCCAGGGGATGCACGCGCGCCCGGTGATGAAGTTTGTGGATCTGGCGTCGCAATTTGAGTCCGAAGTCACGGTGCGGAACCTGTCGCGTCGAGGGGAGGATCTGGACGGGAAGAGCGCGATGCACCTGATGCTGCTGGACGCGGCGCAGGGGTCGAGACTTCGGATCAGTGCAAGGGGCGCAGACGCGGCGGCGGCGGTGAAGGCGCTGGCGGCACTGGTCCGGGACGGATTCGGGATGTCGGAAGGCGCGTAGGCGGGAGCAGGGATGGAGATCCTCAGGGGCATCGCGGTGGGACCGGGCATCGCCATCGGCGAGGCGGTGGTGCTGGACGCCGAGGATTTCCGGATTCCCTGCCGCAGCGTCGCCCGGGCGGCCGTGGAGCAGGAGCGTGAGAAGTTCCGGCAGGCGGTGGAATGCTCGATCGCCGAACTCGAGCGGCAGACGCAGTGGTTGCTGGGGAACCTCGGGCGTGAGGCGGCGAACGTGTTCGCCTGGCACATCGGCGTGCTGAAGGATGCGAAGCTTCAGCAGGGGATTCTTCGGAACATTCAGGAGAAGGCGTACAGCGCCGCGTACGCGACGAGCACGGTGATGCGGGAGTATCAGCGGCGGTTCCTGCAGATGTCGGATCCGCTGCTGGTGGAGCGGATCCGTGACGTGCGGGACATTGAGCGCCGGCTTTTACGCAACATTCTCGGGGATACGCGGGAGGATCTGGCGCACCTGACGAAACCGGCGGTGCTGATCGCGCACGACCTGACGCCGACGCAGACGGCGCAACTGGCGGACACTCTGGTGACGGGTGTGGCGTTGGACGTGGGGGGGGCCACGTCGCACACGGCGATCCTGCTGCATTCGTGGGGTCGTCCGTCGGTCATCGGGCTTAACGATGTCTCGACACGCCTCAGCGGCGGAGACACGGTCATCATCGATGCGGTCAACCAGCTCGTCATCACCAACCCGGACGAGACGACGCTCAAGGAATACCGCGAGCAGGAGTTGAATTACACGCGCCTCGCGGCCGAGCTGGACACGCTGCGCGACCTGCCCTCGATCACCCGTGACGGGGAATCGGTTCATCTTCTCAGCAACGTCGAGTTTCCTCACGAGGCGCGGACGAGCCTGGCGAAGGGGGCGGAAGGGGTGGGTTTGTTTCGGACGGAGTTTCTCTTTCTCCAGCCGAGCGGGTTTCCTTCGGAGGAGGAACAATACCGGGCGTACGTGGAGACGGTGCGGGCGATGGAGGGGCGTCCGGTGACGATCCGGACGTTCGATCTGGGGGCGGACAAGTACACGCAGGAGAAGCGTTACGAGCATGAGCGGAACCCGATGCTGGGGCTGAGGTCGATCCGCTACAGTCTGGCCAACGTGGGGATGTTCAAGACGCAACTGCGGGCGATCCTTCGGGCGGCGGTGGAAGGGGAGGTGCGGCTCATGTTTCCGCTGCTGATGAGCCTGATGGAGTTCCGCCAGGCGAAAATGACGCTGCACGACGCGATGGAGGATCTGGAGGAGGCGGGAATCCCCTACCGGCGGGAACTGCCGGTCGGGATCATGCTGGAAACGCCCGCGGCGGCGATTCAGGTGAAGGAATTCTGCCGGGAAGTCGATTTTATCAGCATCGGAACGAACGACCTGCTCCAGTACCTGGTGGCGGTGGACCGGGGGAACGAGGAAGTTTCGCGTTTTTACGACCCGTCGCACCCGGCTTTGCTCCGAACGCTGTCGGACGTGGTGAGCGCCTGTACAAAGGCGGGTCGGGACTGTAGTCTTTGTGGAGAGATGGCGGGGAGTCCGCTTTATGCGTTGTTCCTGCTGGGGATCGGGCTGCGAAGTTTTTCGATGGCGCCCGCGAATATCCCCGAAATCAAGAAGTTGATCCGGCTGGCGACGGTGGCGCAGGCGCGCCGCGTCGCCCGCAGAGCCTTGACATTTGAGACGGAGCGCCAGGTAACGAGTTACCTGCGCGAGGAAACCAGGAAACTTTTGCCAGAGGACCCGATTTAGGGGGGATGTGTCGGAAGCGCGGGAGCGACATCGGTTGGCGTTGACGTTTCGGATCGACGGCGATGTCCGGTTCATCTCCCATCACGACACCCTCCGCGTGTTTCGGCGGGCATTCGCCCGAGCCGAACTGCCGATCCGCTTTACGGAAGGCTTTAATCCGCATCCGAAGCTGAGCCTGCCTCTACCGCGGCCGGTCGGACTCGCCAGCGAGGCTGAAGTCCTCGTCGCGGAGATGGAGGAGGCGATCCCGCCGAACGAGGTTCTGGAGCGCTTGTCGCGTCAGATGCCCGGGGGGATCGAGTTGGCGGCGTGTCGCGCGTTGGGCGCTAAGGAGCGTCTGTCGCCGGTCGCCGCTACGTACCGCTTCAAGCCGGGTGAGCCGACCTCAGAGCTGGGAGAACGCGTGACCCAGGTGCTCGCAGCAGAGACCTGGATCGTCGATCGCGTGGATCGTCAGTCCGGTCGGCGTCGTCCGATCGACGTGAGGCCGTTTCTTATCCGTCTGGAGCTTTGCTCCGAGGGCGTGGAGTTTACGCTTCGCGTCGGCGACGACGGATCGGCCCGTCCTTCCGAAATCGCAGCAGCACTCGGGTTCCACGGGGATGCGGTCTATCACCGCATGACGCGAGTGGAGGTGCGATGGCGCTGACGAAACTGACCGAGGAACGCACGGAACCGGCATCGACGAATGCCGCGGACCAACCCAACACGACTGACGAAAAACCCGTGAAGACCGCCGCACGGCGCTCCCGAACCGGGAGGCGAACCGCGAAGGGCGAGCCGAAGCCCGATCTCCCCGCGGTCTCGACTGACGGCGGAAACGAACCCGCGGCGTCTGAGCCGGCGCCGAAGCGAGGGGATCGCCGTCGCAGGGGATCCCGACGCGACAAGGTTGAAAAGCCGGTCGAAAGCGGCGAACCGGCGGAGAAGCCTTCCGCGACCGTGCCCTCACGAGCGACGGAAGCCTTAGCACAACCCGCGACCAACATCGCGCGGCCTGCCTTCGGCGCGCCGCTCGGACCGCCATCTCGGGCCGAGTCGTTTGATTTCGGAGCGGGGCTCTTTGACGACGAACCTTCGCCGGTTCCCGCGCCGCCGCCTGTGCCTGTGCGAGCGTCAGCGCTGCCGCCGCCCGCCGCGCCGCACTTACGCCCGGCGCCCAAGCCAGTTGCATCGCCTTCGGGGGCGGCGGGCGGCGACGGGAAGTCGGAAACCGAGGTTGCAGGGCAGCGCAGCAAACCGCGACGGCGTCGCCTCGGACGAGGGCCTCGCGAGAATGAGGCCGTCGGCGATCCGCGTCGCACGGACGCGCCGCCGGGTCAGGATCAGCGGTCGGACGTCCCGTCTGAAGAGCGACGCGCCCCCCGACCGGAAGCTCGCCGCGAGGTTCGTAACGACGAGTTGGTGGAACCGGGCGCTTTTGAACCCGCCGATGACGTGCCGGATTGGGTGGAGGAGGGCACGTTCGAACCCGAGTCGGCGTCGGGAGAGGATCGCGCGTGGCACGATCATGAAGAAGAGGAGGGAGGCGCTCCGCGGTCCGAGCAAGCGGCCCCCTCGACCGAGGATGAGGCTGCGGGCCGCCGCCGCCGTCGCCGTCGCGGCGGTCGTCGGCGTCGTGGACGCGAGGACGAAGCCGTCGGGGAGGAGCAGGCGCCTCGTCGCGTTCCGGCGTCGCCGGCTGCGGAGCGAACGACGGAAGCGACCGACGATGAGGAAGGCGCGGACTTCGACGACTTCGAGGCGGGCGCCTCGACGGATGCGGACGAGGACATTCCGATTGCGTCCGAACCGGCGGGCGCCGGTGAGCGCGAGTTGCTGATCAACATCGCGGAATCCGAGGAGTGCCGGATCGCGGTGCTGCATCGCGGAAGGCTCGAGGAGATCTTCATCGAGCGTCAAAGCGCGCAGTCGCATGTAGGGAACGTGTACAAGGCGAAGATCACGAACGTCGAGCCGAGCATTCAGGCCGCTTTCGTGGATTTCGGTTTGCCCAAGAACGGCTTCCTGCACATCTCCGACGTTCATAAGAAGTACTTCCCCGGCAGCGACAAGTCGAACGAGGACGTGGGGAGGAAGATCGCGAAGCGCGACCGCCCGCTGATCCAGCGATGTCTGCGTCGCGGGCAGGAAATCATGGTGCAGGTCATCAAGGAGGGCGTCGGGACGAAGGGACCGACCGTGACGACGTACCTGTCCATCCCCGGGCGGTTCCTGGTGATGATGCCCGGGATGGGCAAACTGGGTGTCTCGCGGAAGATCGAGGATGAAGACCTGCGCCGCCAGATGCGCCACGTGCTGGGGGAGCTGACGCTTCCCGAAGGCGTGGGGTTCATCCTCCGCACGGCCGGGATGGGACAGACGAAGCGAGAGCTTCAGCGGGATCTGAACTACCTGACGCGCCTCTGGAAAAAACTGTGCGAGCGTGAGGAGAAGCTGCCCGCGCCGGCCGAGTTGTACCGCGAGCAGGATCTGGTGATCCGCACGATGCGCGACGTGTACTCGTCGGACTTCAAGCGCGTCGTCGTCGATGACGCGGAGACGGCCCGGCGCATCCGCGACTTTCTGCGGATCGCGATGCCCCGCGCGCAGCAGCGGATCGAGCTTTATGCCGACAAAGAGCCGATGTTTCACCGCTTCGGGATCGAGCGGGAGCTGGCGCTGCTCAACTCGCGACGCGTACCGCTTCCGTCCGGCGGGTCGATCGTCATCGACACCGGCGAAGCGATGACCACGATCGACGTCAACAGCGGAAAGTTCCGCCGCCCGGACAACGCGGAGGAGACGGCGCTGGCGATCAACCTCGAAGCCGCGGAGGAAATCACGCGGCAACTGCGCCTCCGTGACATCGGCGGGATCATTGTCTGCGACTTCATCGACATGGTGCAGCTTTCGAACCGTCGCAAGGTCGTGAACGCGATGCGCGAAGGCCTGCGCAAACACAAGGAGCGCGCCCGTGTGCTGAACATGAGTCCCTTCGGACTGGTCGAGATCACGCGCCAGAGGCAGAGGCATTCCTACGCCCGAAGCCTGTATTCGCATTGTCCGGTCTGTGACTCGACCGGCTGGGTCAAGACGCCGGAGTCCGTCGCCCTCGACGTGATCCGGATCCTGCGCTACCTGATCGCGCAGCCGCAGGTGCATCGCATCCGCTGCCACGTGGCGGCGGGGGTGGCGCTGGCGGTCCTCAACCGGAAACGCGCGGAGTTGAGCCGCCTCGAGGGCGACACGGGAAAATCGATCGAGATCTTCGCCGAGGACGGGCTTTTCGGAGAACAGATGCGCGTGGAGTGCGAGGATGTCCGGGGGGTGGCGCTCAACCTTCCGAGCCTGCCGGACGCGCCGTCGGTCCGGGCGGACAACGAGCATCGCAACGGACCGGGGCGTCCTCAAACCGAGCGCGAGTCCGCCGCCCCGGTGGAAGCGGCGCCGGAATCGACTTCCGGAGAATCCCCGGGGCGCGAGGGCCGGCCTCGCCGCAGGCGTCGCGGCGGACGCGGACGCAACCGCAGCCGGGATTAAGCAGACGGACGAGACGCGGCACGAAGGTGGCGGTCGGCGCACCATCCCGGACGCGCCCGGGCGGCGCTGAAGACGTCCGCCGGCGGTTCAGGCGTCGAAGCGGCGGACGATGACGGCGTCATTCTGTCCGCCGAAGCCGAAGCTGTTGGACATCGCCGTGCGCACCGGATGCGGGCGCGCCGCGTTCGGCACGTAGTCCAACTCGCAGAAGGGGTCCGGCGTCTCGTAGTTGATCGTCGGAGGGACGACGCCGTCGCGGATCGCCAGAATGCAGGTGATCAATTCGACGACCCCCGCCGCGGCGATCAGGTGTCCGAGCATGCTTTTTACGCTCGAAATCGGGACGAGCGGGGCGCGATCACCGAAAAGCCTGCGGATCGCCAGCGTCTCGATCTTGTCGTTTTCCTGCGTGCCCGTGCCGTGCGCGGAGATGTAGTCGATGTCGTCGATCGCAAGCCCCGCGGTCTGAAGCGCCATCCGCATCGCCGCGATCGCGCCGCGACCCTCCTCGTGAATGTCCGTAATGCGGAAGGCGTCGGCCGTCGATCCGAACCCGACGATCTCCGCGTAGATCTTCGCGCCGCGCGACCGGGCGTGCTCCAGCTCCTCAAGGATGATCATTCCCGCGCCTTCGCCGAGGACGAAACCGTCACGGTTGCGATCAAACGGGCGGGAGGCGCGCGGCGGATCCTCGTTATGCGTGGACAGCGCCGTCAGGCGGTTGAACCCGGTGACGCCGAGCGGGTGAATCATGCTGTGCGTGCCCCCGGAGACGACCGCGTCCGCGTCGCCGTGACGGATCATGTGCATCGCTTCGCCGATCGCCTGCGTGCTGGCGGCGCAGGCCGTCAGCGTGTTCAGGCTCGGACCTTGAACGTTGAAGTGAACCGCCAGGTGACTGGCCGCCAGATTCGGATCCTGCTCGAGTTCGTTGACCGCGTTGAGCCGCTGAAGCGCGCGGCGCGCCCAGCGGATCGTGTCCAGCGGGATGGCGCGGCCGGCGTCGTCCCGACAACCGGCGACCGCCGCCTCGGCGAAGGCGTCGAAGTCGATCGGACCTTCTCCGCCACCCAGATAAATACCGATCCGCGCCGGATCCGCAGGAGGGGTTCGGTCAAAACCCGCGTCCTTCCACGCGACGTGCGCCGCGGCGAGCGCGAACTGGGTGTTGCGGCTCGCGCCCGCGTGCGCATCCGCCGCGGGACCGAGGAAATCCGCCAACCGGAAATCCTTCACCTGTGCGGCGAAGGTCGTCGGATACGCAGCGGCGTCGAAAAGCTCGTTCCGGCTGACGCCGCTTTCCCCGCGCAACAACCGCTTCCAGACCGTCTCGATCTCGTGTCCGAGCGGCGTCACCCAGCCCAACCCCGTGATGACCACCCGGCGTGACATGCCTTATTCCTCAATCCGGCGCACGATCAGCGCCGCCACCTGAGAACCCGCCAGTGCATACGCAACGCTGACGAAAACGTTCAACCGCGCGTCCGCCGGATCCGCCGAGGCGAAGCGAAACCCCGGCGCGGATGCGGCGTTCAACGAGGGCGGGACCGTCCGGTGATGCAGCGACAGAACGCCGGTCGCGAAGTCGATCGCACCCGAACCGGCGCCGTTGTTTCCCAGCGATCCCTTCACGCCGACCGCCCAGGGCTTTCTCGTGGCGTCGCCCAGCGCCGCGTTCCAGCCGACCAGCTCCGACGCGTCGTACGCCGGGATTCCCGCGCCGAAGGGGACGATCAGGTCGACGTCGTCCGGCCGCACCGAAGCCTCCTTCATCGCCGCGCGCACCGCGAGTTCGACGGGGCGACCCGTCGGATCCGGACGCGACCAACTGTGCGCGTTGCTGGCCGCGCCGAAGCCCACGACTTCACCGTAAATCCGCGCTCCGCGACGATGCGCGTGCTCCAGTGCCTCCAGCACGATCAATCCGCCGCCCTCTCCCGCCACGGTTCCCGCCGCGTCCTCGCTGAAGGGGCGGCAGGCGCGGGACGGATCAGCGTTCGACGTCGTGTTCAGCTTGCCCAGCAGCAGCGGACGGGTCAGCGCCATCGGGTTCACCTTGCTCTCCGCGCCGCCGCAGATGCACAGGTCCGCCGACCCGCGCGCGATCGTCCGGTAGGCCTCGCCGATCGCCAGGTGGCTCGACGCCTCGCCGCAGGTGATCGTGTTTGAGTTCGCCTGCGCGTCATGCACGATCGTCACGTGGCAGGCGAGCATGTTCGGAAGGAACTTCAGCAGCCACAGCGGCGTCAGATTCTCCATCCCGGCCGACCCCCACAACCGGTGGCTGAACCGGCCAGCGTCGTCCACCGCGGTGTTCAAGGCGCCGGCGAGCTCCGCCAGATCGGCGCACACCAGACCCGCGCCGATGTTCGCGCCGAACCGCGCCGGATCCACGTTGGGCGGTCCGGGCGACTCCCCGCGTCCGATCAGGCACGCCGTCACCAGCCCCGCGTCCTTCACCGCGTGATACGCGCAGACGACCGCGATCTGCGTGTCCCGCGACATGACCTTCGCCGCTTTGCGGTAGGACTTCGGGATCGCGTCGTTCAACGAGAATTCGGGGAGTTCCGCCGCGATCCGGCAGGGCAGACCGTCCGCATTGAACGATCGCACCGGCCCGACGCCGCAGCGCCGCGCCAGCAGCGCCTCCCAGTATGCTTCCGCGCCGATGCCGATCGGCGTCGCCACCCCCAGCCCGGTGATCACGACTCGGCGCGATCCGCTCATGCGCCGCCCCCGCGGACCGCGTCGCCGACCGGTTCAAACGAACGCAGCAGCGTCATGAAAGATTCGGTAAACACAAAGTTATGCCTCGGCAATCCGGAGACCTGCGCCGCCCCGACATGCGAAAACATCAGGTCGACCCGCCCGAACTCCTCTCCGTTGCGACGGACAACGCCGCGCGTCGTCGCGCCGTGATCCTCCAGCGTCTCGATTCTCGCCTCGTACGCCAGCGTGTCGCCCGGGACGGCGTAATCGTCAAACGACGCCGAGCGGATTTTCGCCAGAATCACGTTCTCGCGGAAATCCCGCGCTTGCCCCACCAGGATGCCCGCCGTCTGCGCCATCCCCTCGATGACCAGCGACGCGGGCATGACCGGAAATCCCGGAAGATGATCGTGCAGGTGCTCCTCGGCGCGCGTGACGTTCTTGACCGCCACCGCACGGCGCCCCGGCTCGAACTCGACAAACTTGTCGATCCAGATCCAGCGCATGAAAACCCCGCCGGAACGCACCCCCGACCGGACCGCACGAGCCGCCGGCTCCGCTCCTGTCGCAATGCGGCACGCCTTCCGCGGACGGCGGGGCGCCCAAGGCGGGGCTTACGCCGCCCGAAGCTTCTGCTCAACATAATTGACGATCGCATCCACCGTGAAAAGATCGCGGATGCGCTCGACCTGAGGATCTTTCTCGAAGTCGGACAAGTCCGCATGCGGCATCGCCGACCGCAGCTTGCTGATCCCCTCGTCGGTCATCTTTCCGTTGTCGACGTAATCCGGATTGCTGAGCACTTCCTCGGGAAACAACTCCGAGCGGTTGACCTTGATTCCGAATGCCTTCTCCAGGCGGAATACGATGTCGAGAAAATCAATGCTCTCGGCGCCCAGATCGCCCTGAAGCGTGGCCTCGGGCGTGACCTCCTCGCTGTCGACGCCCAGCGCGTCCACCAGCACGTCACGGACCTTGGATAGCACCTCATCGCGCGTCGCCGTTGTCACTGCGTCACCTCCGTCAGAACCGATCCGAACGACATCAGAGCCTCCCGGGTCCGCTTGCGGAATGCGTCCCGCCGCAGATAGCGCCATCGCGGCTCCCCGGCCGAATCCCCCTCAGGACTGAAGCGCCCGAAACCGCTCACGCATCACCCAGACAATATGCCGATCCGTGTCTTCGTACCCCGGTCCCCTTGCCGCCGCCGTCAAGTGAGACAGCACGAACCGACCTCGAACGACTTCCTTCCCGCCGCAGGTGCCCGCCCCGGAGAATTCGCTCTCCACGCCCTCAAGCCGCCGAGTCTGCACGTCCACCTCAAGCACGTCGCCGGGGCGGACGAAGCTCTTATATGTAATGTTCTTCGCCTCTTTGAGCAATACAAGGCTCGGGGCAAAATCCAGCGACGACCGCACCAGCCACGCGGCAGCCTCCACCATCGCCTCCAACATGAACACGCCCGGCAGCACCGCAAACGTCGGAAAGTGATCGGCGAGATACTCCTCAGCCGCGGACACCGCCTTCACCGCGCGCAGCCGCGCGCCGGGCTGCACCTCGACGATCCGATCCAGAAGCGCAAAACGCATGTCCCAATCCGTCAGCCGCGCCCAAGACCGCTGCCCATCCAGTCCCAGTCCGAACTCAGTCCGCCTCGCCGCGGACGATCCTTCCGCTCCGTCCGACGACCGGACGCCGCCGCCTCGATCGCTTCCGGCGCCGCGCCGTGCGCCGGCTTCAGCGACAGCGCGATCCGCCGCTTCGATCCGTCCACGCTGAGCACGCGGGCGTCCACCTCCTGCCCGACCTTTACCACCTCGTCGCACGTCCGAACACGCCTGTCCGAAAGCTCGGAGATATGAATCATCCCTTCCACGCCGGGCGCAACCGCCACGAATACACCGAACGTCTCCAGCCGCGACACTGTCCCCTTCACCGTCATCCCCGGCGCATAACTCTCGATCACCCCCGCCCACGGATCCGGCCGCGCCTGCTTCATCGACAGCGCCATCCGCCGCTTTCCCGGCTCCAACCGCAACACCGTCACGTCCACTTCATCTCCGACTTTGACGGCGTCCGCCACCGAACTGATCCTCGACCAGCTCATCTCGCTGATCGGAATCAGTCCTTCAACCCCTTCTTCGACTTCCGCGAACGCCCCGAAGTCCGCAACCCGAAGCACCTTCGCCCGCAGCGACATGCCTTCCTGAAGACGGGTCTCGATCCCCGTCCACGGATCCGGCCGCGCCTGCTTCAGGCCCAGCGAAATCCGGTCCCGCTCGCGGTCGATCTTGAGAACCTTGACTTCGACCTCCTGCCCGACGTCCACGATGTCCGTGACCTTCCCCACCGGTCGCCAGCTCAGATCGCTGATGTGGATCAGACCTTCCACCCCGCCGATATCCACGAAGGCCCCGAAATCCGTCACGTTGCGCACACGCCCGGTGCGCACCTGTCCGATCTCAAGCTCCGTCAGCAGGACCGCCTTTTTCTCGGCCGCCTCCTTCTCCAGAACCCGCCGTCGGCTCAGCAGGAGGTTCTTCCCGCGGCGGTCAACTTCGGTGACCTCGCAGCGCACGACTTCGCCAATCAGGACCGAGATGTCCTTCATGAAATGAAGGTCGACCTGCGACGCGGGCAGGAACGCCCGGATACCCTGCACGTCGACTTCCAGCCCGCCCTTGTTCAGACCCGTGACCCGCCCCTCAACCGTCATTCCGCGGTCCAGATTCAACCACGTCGCCCGCTGCACCGCGCCCTTGCGGCTGCAAACCCACAACCCCTGCGACTCGTCATGACGCTCGACGACAACGTCCACCCGGCGGCCCGCGCTTAAGTCCTCGTTCTTCCCGAAGTGATTCCGTGGGACGACGCCCTGATCCTTCACTCCGAAATCCAGAAAAACGTCTTCGCCGCGCGTTGCGACCACCGTTCCGGTGACCTCGGCCCCCTTCTCCAGCCGCCGGACCGTCACCGGCGCGTTCAATCCGCCGCTCAGCTCATCCAAATCCTCAAGCGTCATGTGCGCCATCGCGTCCGCCACCTCGCGGTCAATCTCCGCTTGCGAGGAACCCGGATCCGGCACGGACGGCTCAGACGCAGGCGCTTCCGCGGGTTCTGGGACGCTGGCGGGTGTTCCCGGTTGTTCGTTCATCATGTCAGGCCTTTGTCAAACAAGAATCACACCCGCCGAGCCGGGTGTGAAATCCGCGTGAAGCGTTGCGATTATTATCCCCAAAACAGATGGGGTTTCTACAAACTCCGGCGCTGCAAGTCAAGGTTTAAGACGAGTCTCGCCGGAGGCGGAAAAACGCGGATTCGCCGGTCTGAAGTTACTGCGGGCTGTTAATCCAACCGTAAGGACGGAACGTCCCGGAGCGCAGTTCGAGCCGGAACCACTGATCATCGAGACCCTTGACGTAAACGTCGTTTGCCTCGAAATCCGGCGACTCTCGCGTCACGTATCTTCCCCCCATCGGGGGCACAAAAAGATCGGCCCGTCCGTCCGTGAAGGCGACGTTGGCGCCCTTTGCGTGACGCGTCTCAAGCTGATCCTGATTGCTCCACATCCCGTCGGTGGCGTTCTCGTTCCACCAACGCGTGCTTTCCTCCACCATCGCGATCATCCCGTCGAACCGGCGCACCGGCACATCCGCCGGAAGGATCGTCGGCGGCATGATGTTCACGGCGTAACGTTCAGGCTCGGCAAGGTACGCCATCTCTTTCGGATTGTTCAGGCGCCCGCCCTGGATGTTCATAACGAAGGTGTAATCGAAATCCAGCGGCGCGTCCTTGTCGAACATGTTGTTGCCCGTGTCCCGATCGGACGACCGCCGAAGGTTCGAAGGACACTCCGCGATCTCATCGACCTGGCTGACATAGTCGTACAACAATCCGGGACGCGGTCCGTCTGGTCCGGGGAGCCTCGCCCACGCGCCGCCGTATTGCGGCCAGCGCGTCACGTCCTCCGCGTTGACCGGCCAGACCTGGTCGTCGAAATCCTGCGCGTACAACATCAGGGCGTACGCGATCTGCCGGACGTTCGATCGACAGGCGACGTTCTTCGCCGAGTCGCGGGCGCGCTTCAACGACGGAATCAGGATGCTGATGAGCAGCGCGATGATCGCAATCACGACGAGCAGCTCGATCAGCGTGAACGCCGGTCGTCGCCCAGGTTGGCGGACTCGATTGCGCATGCATGATTATTACCCCGCTCTCGCCCGGACAACAAGAGCATTCGGGCGCCTTCAGGTTGATTCCGACCCGGGCGGAAGGATGATGTCGAAATGCGGACCCTGACAGGGAGCGTCGCATCACGGGACGCATGAAAGCATGAAGCGTGGTATCGGTGTAGCAGGACTGACGGTGCTGGGCGGATGTGCCGGGGTGGCGGGATGTGCGGCTCCCGCCGCCGTGACCGTCATGCCCGTCCGGTTGCAGAAACTCGGTCCCGCTTCCCCCCTTCTGCACGAATTCCGTCCCACCGCCTGCTACGCCTGGGTGAATGACGCCGGTGAATTATGCGTCGGCATGAACGTCCGCAAACAAGCGTTCCGCACCGCCTTCGATCGGGAGGAGTTTCACCTGTCGCTGGTTCTCGGTCCGCCCCCCGCTGGTGAGGGACGCACTTACGTCGTGACCCAGCAGACCGTCCGCGCCCGGACCCACGACGGCCTGACTCACACCCGCTTTGCATCGTTGGAAGGCGTCGCCCTCGCCTGGAAAGACGGGCCGGGGCGCCTTTCAGGACGTTTTCAGTTCCGCGGGATCGAGCAGTCTTATCTCGTCGTGATGGGCTGGACGAACACCCGCCAGATCCTTTGCGTCGGCGAATTCAAGGCCCGCTGGGATCGGGAGCGCGGCGAACCGATCCTAAGACATACGGAGAAGGACGGGATGGCGCGCGGTCAATACCCACGTTCCCGTCCCGCGCCGCGACCGGACGAGGGCAAGGCTTCGTCGGGCGGCATCCCGGGTTCCGGAGTCAATTGACATGAAGCGAACACTCATCGTCATCCTCGTCGGCGCCGTCGCGATCGTCGCCGCCGTCACGTACAAGCGCGGTGAACACACGCAAACCGTCAAACAAGACATGCTGCGCATC
Organism: Planctomycetota bacterium; assembly: GCA_016860685.1. GTDB lineage: Bacteria > Planctomycetota > Phycisphaerae > UBA1845 > UBA1845 > JABWBH01. Next base: position 50,381 of record BOJX01000004.1, on the reverse strand, counting down.
CTCGGCGACGTTCGCGGCTCCGATCTGGAGCAACGCTACCTTGCGGGCCTGGTCGAACTGCACCACGCGGCGGTGTTCGCCGCCGTCGCCGGCGGCGTCGATCATTCCCAGGTCCGGCGCGACGCCTACCTCGACGAAATGTTCAAGCGCCTCGTCGCCGACGCCCGCAATAACGGACGCTTTGCGCTGGCGATGAAAGTCGAACGTCTTCAGCGCCAGTACGCCGGACCGGACGATCCCCGCAGCGCCGACGACGAGGACGATGACGATCTGTCCAACCCCTGGGTCTGCCGCAACTGCGGCGCAGCCGCGAGGCTCACCGCCGCGCAGGTGGACGCCCTCGCCGCGAAGACGAAGACGTTTGAGGCGGAACGCGCCGAGGACGGGACCGCGCCCGACCGCGAGGCGCGAGTGCTTCTCTGTGAAGCCTGCAAGACCGTCGGGTTCACTCCGGCTCGAAACTGCATCACGTGCGGCGAGCCGTTTCTGCTGGACGCCACCACGATCGGGGCGATCTGTCACAAGTGCGACCTGACGCACTGGGCGTGCGAGGCGCCCGGGTGCGGACACGGGTTCACCCTCACGCTGTATGAGTTGTTCAAGTCCGGAAAATACGACGACGGCGTGCGATGTCCGAAGTGCGGCAAGGGCGAGTGCCGCCGCTCGCATCAGTGTCATGCCTGCCGGGGCATGATTCCGATCATCGGCCACGGCGATCTCCCGGATCATTGCCCGCACTGCAAGATCCGCGTCTTCATTCCCCGTCCCGGAGGGTGACGCGCTGTTCTTCCTGGTTCGTTCCCTGCTTGCTCGAAACCCGGTAGGTCAGATCCTTTTTCTCGCCTGGCGCGACGGTCGCGGCGAACTGCACGGTGCGGAAGTCGTGCAGCGTCGGGTTCAGCACGCTGTGAAACGTCACGTCGCCGTTGAACGCACGGCGGAACTCGACGTCGATCGGTTTGTCGCGGTAGTTGCGGATGCGCTCGGTCCAGACCTGATGCTCGTCCCAGCCGCATACCTGATCGTTGATTTCGATCTTGTGACCCTGTGTCGGGCTGTAACGCACGTTCACGCCGCTGCGGCTGAACCACAAATTGTCGCGGAAGGACCGCAACAGCACCCACTCGTGGATGACTTCAGGGTCGGGACCGAGGTTCATCTCGATCTCCTGTCCGACGGGCACGTACCTGATCGCCTGCTGCGCGAGGAGCGACAGCCCGTCGCGGCGGTTGTCCTTGAAGAGCCGGACGACGCCGTCGGGCAGCGGCGTCTCGCCCAGCCCGCTCGCCTCGTCATTACGGAGGATAAACAACCGGACGAGCTGCTCTCCGTATTCCTCGGGGCGGTAGCGGTAGCGAACGTCAAACGGCGCGGCCTTCCCGGCGAACAACCGCATCCGCTTCGACCAGGCGTTGCGGATCGTCTCCGTCCCCTCGATGGTGTAGATGAAGTACTCCGACAGCCCCTCCTTGATGATCTCCTTCGGTGCGGCGGCTTCGGCGGCTGCAAAACCCGCGGACATGGCGTCCTGCAACTCGGCCCTCGCCCTCCCCGGCGCCTTCAGCACCGCCCGGCCTCGCTCCATCTCCTCCTGATCCCGCTCGGAGATGATGCCCCGGCGGGCGAGGTTGGCGATCTTCTCGACCAGGTTGATCGTGCCGACGACGAGGCGCACCTGCGCGTTCTCATAATCCTCGCCGGAATGGTTGTAAATGCGGACAAACCCGTCGAACGACATCCGGCTCTCGGCGGGATCGCTCACGCAGACGTAGTCCGCCGCCCACGACAGCCCGCTGGTGAAGTAGGTCATCTCCACCGATGCGTCGCCGTCCAGCGCGCTGCGGACGTTCCACGTCAACTGCTGCGGCTTGTCATGCGGAAACGTGGTGTCGAGAAGCTCCAGTTGATCGGCGTGGGTCTTGAAGCGCAGTTGCACGCTGGTCGAGTCGATCAGGGTGTTCGCCCACGAGAACTGGAGCGGGTTGACGCCCTGCTTGAATGTCACTGTCCGGGTCTCGCGGACCAGCGTGAGGTCTTCACTGTTGTAGATCGTCAGTTGAACCGTGTCGCGCGGCGGAACCGTGGACAGGTCCACGTTCTGCTGGGCGAAGACCGGCGCCGCGATCATTGCGGCCATCGTCAAGGCGAACGTGCGGGATGTCATCGCAATAAGCTCCCGGAAAGCGGGCGGATTCCGCCCGGCGTGGTTCGTTTCATCGTTCTGGCGTCCCGAGTCGTCGTCCCGGCGCCTCTACCACTCATTCTTGATCAGGACGTGCAGTTCCTGCGTCCCCTTCACCGCTTTCTGGTCCCCACCGCGGGCGGGAAGCGGGACATGAAAAAGCAGCCGGTCGGCGGTGGACTTCTCCTGATCAAGCATCTCCGCCATCGGGGTGTCCTTGACCAGCTCAAACTCGACGTTGCGGCCCGTGTCGCGGCTGAGGATTTCCTGCCGCAGCGACCGCATCGACTCGGCGATGTCGAGCACCACCGGCGCGTCCTTGAAATTCTCAATCTCGTACTTCACGACCACGTCGTAGTGGTAAAGATTCCCGAGTACGCGGTTCTGGTCGCGCCGGGCGATCGTGCGCTTGACGACCACGTCCTTCGCGACGCCCAGATACAGGCGCACTTCGTCGTCGCGCGGAGTGAACTTCAGCCAGTCCTCTCCGAGAAACGCCGTCGTTCCGCGCCCGTCGTCCTGGTAGACGCGGGCTTTCCCGTACATGAACGGAAACCGGCCCAGCGCGTTGGCCGAGTCGTTCTTCAGCAGGTAGTGCATCGGCACGCGGAGCTGCTTCTTGCCTTCATCGAGGTAGCCGAACTCAGAAAGATCCGCGGTGTACACCTTGCGCACCGGGACGTTTTCGAACTTCGCGGACAGGAGCTGCTTCGTCTCATTGATGCCGATCGGGCGCTCGAAGCGCTCGCCGAACCCCGGCCACATCCCCGCGTCTCCGAAGGTCTCATTTGCACGGTTGTGAAGCAGGACGTACTGCCGAAGCGTCAGCGACTTCTCGTCGTTGGCCGCTACCGCTTCGTAGGCGAACGACTTGTCAAGCTGCCCGATCAGGTAGCTGATGCGCACCCGCGTGGAGCCCGCCTTCGGTGACGCCACCTGCCACGTCAGCGCGTTCTCGTTCGGGGGGTAGGAGACGGAAAGCACCCGGACGTTCTCCGGGTCAGACAGTGGGCGGAACTGAATGCTCTCCTTGTCGATCTGCGTGTTCGCCCAGGCGAAGACGACCTCGTTCACGCCGGCATTCAGCGGGACGACCCGCTCCTCCTCGACGAGCGTGACGTTCGGATGATCCAGCTGGATCTCGACGCGTTCACGCGGCGGCAGCGTAATCAGCTTGATCCCCGCGTCCGCACCGCGTGTCACCAGCATTCCGGCGATGACGAATGCGGCGGCAACGGCTCGGCGGGGCTTCATGAATCCGGGATAAACGCTCATGCTGGGTTCTCCTGTGACGGCGGATCCGCCGCCGGTCCTCGTGCGGTTAGTCGCACATCGCGCCAGATAGTTCCTCGCTCGCGCTCATTAACGTTGTTCATCCGAGGTTATTTGACGGTCTGGTTCTTGCCGGTTTCGGCGTCCCCGGTCCGCCTCGCCTCCGGCCTCTGCCGGAGCTGCCGCGCCAGCGCCTCGCGGACGATCCGCGCGGCGTTCTCGACCTCTTCCGCGGTTGTAAACCGGGAGAGGCTGAAACGCACGGCGCCGCGGGCGTCCCGCGCGCTCATGCCCGTCGCCAGCAGCGCGGGAGAGGGATCGAGCGACCCGCTGCCGCAGGCGCTCCCCGCCGAGGCGCACAACCCGGCTTCGCTCAGCAGCAGCAGCAGCGCCTCGCCGTCGACCCCCGGGAACACGATCGTCGTCGTATTGCCGACGCGCGGCGCGCCTCCACCCGCCGCCCGAGCGCCGGGAACCAGCGCAACCAGCCGCGCTTCAAGCTCTCCGGTCAGTGCCGCGACGCGGGCGTGATTCCCGCTCAGTTCCCGCAGCGCGTGTTCCGCCGCGACCCCGAACCCGACAATTCCTGCGACGTTCTCCGTGCCGCACCGCAGGTCGCCTTCCTGCCCGCCGCCGGCGACCAGCGCCCGCAGCGCGGACCGATCCGCGACGTACAACGCTCCGACGCCCTTCGGACCGTGCAGCTTGTGCGCCGAGACGCTGAGGAAGTCGATCGGCCACGTGCCGCAGTTCAGCCCCAGTTTTCCGGCGGACTGCACGGCGTCCACGTGAACCCGCGCGCCGAACCCGCGCGCCTGCGACGCGAGTTCGGCAATCTCCTCGATCGTTCCGGTCTCCGGGTTGACATGCGTGAGGCTGACCAGCGCGGTCCGCTCGTCGAGCGTGGCGGCGAACGCCGCGCGGTCCAGCCGGGCATCGGCGTCCACCGGCGCCCGCACAATTTCGCACCCCTCCGCCGCCCGTGCTTCCGCCGCGCCGATCACCGCGGCATGATCCGCCGCGCCGATCACAATGCGCCGCCGCCCCGGCGACAGAACCAGCCCTCTCAGCGCGAGATTAATGCTCTCCGTGCCACCCGAAGTAAACACAATCCGCCCCGGCGCCGCGCCCAGCAGCGCCGCCACCTGTCTCCGCGCCGCCTCCACCGCAAACCGCGCCCGCTGTCCCTCCCGGTGCGTGCTCGACGGGTTGCCGTAATGCTCGCGCCACCAAGGCTGCATCGCCTCGATCACATCAGGCAGCGGCTGCGTCGTTGCATTATTGTCGAGATAAATCATGAACCCTTGAGCATTCGCACCCACTCCGCCGGCTCAACGTCTTCCGGTCGGCGCGTCAGGTTGAACTCCGCCGCCAGCATCGCCACGTGTTCCGCGCCCACGACGTACCCCAGCGCCGAGCGCAACGTCTTGCGGCGGTGTTCGAACGCGCCGCGCACCAGGCGCGCCAGCGCCCCCCGCTCCTGCGGCGCGATCAACGCCTCCTCCCGCACGTCGGCCCGCAGCATCACCGACTCCACCTTCGGCGCAGGCCAGAACGCCGAAGCCGGAACCCGCGCGATCATCCGAACGTCGCAGCAGACCTGCATCATGACGCTGACCGGTCCGAAGTCCCGACTCCCCGGCGCGGCGAGGATCCGGTCGCCCACCTCCGCCTGCACGGTGAAACACATCCGGGATATCTCGGGCATCTCCAGCAGCAGGTTCATGACCAGCGGCGTGGCGATCTGATACGGGAGGTTCGCCACCAGCATCATCCGCCCGCCGGCGCCTCGGACGGCGTCACGGAGGGAGGCGACGACCTCGGCGTTCAACCGGTTCTTGCCTCGGAGCGCGTCCGTCGTGATGACGCGGACCTGGTCGTGACCCGCGAACCGGCGCTTCAGCAGCGCCCCGAGATCGCGGTCCAACTCAACGCACACCACCGAAGCCCCGCTGGCGGACAGCAGGTCGGTCAGACCGCCCGTCCCGCCGCCGACCTCCAATACCACGTCCTGCGCCGAGATTTCAGCCGACTCCGCCAAGCGCCGCATCAGGTTGCCGTCGATCAGAAAGTTCTGCCCGAAGCGCTTGCGCGGGCGCAAACCTCCGGCGGTCAACACCTCAAGGATGTCGGACTTCGTTTGTACTCGCGTCGGCATGTGCGGTGTCTGCGGGAGGAGTGTCGGCGTCATCATTGTCGGGTCGCCCTCGTCGGATGACAAGATCGTCAAGGCTTTGCAGCGGGGGAAACTCCCGGGTTCCCCGACGCGGGATGCACGACGAAGTAGCGGTAGGGCGGCAGAGCGTAAATCTCCACGCGACGTCCGGTCGCCCGCAGCGTCGCGTCGAAATCGCCCAGCAGCGTCACAATGTGCAGACGTCGCGGATCGGAAAGCGCCTCCGAGTTGGTCAACTGTCCACGTTCCTGCTCCCCGCGCATGCGCAAGATCGGCAGGTCGCTCCTCAGACCGTAATACTCAAAGCCCATCTCAACCGGGTTGCGGTAGTTCGGACAGAAGGGAAAGTCCACCACAACGACCGCATCGTCCTTCCCGAGAGTGTCGTTCATGTGCCGGATGATGCCCGCCAACCCGTCGGGTCCGGACTCGCCCAGGCATTCCGTGACGGCGACCGGTGCGTTGCCGACGAGGAGAAGCGCCGCCGCCCCGATCAACGCCCGCGACCCGCGGAACACAGGCAGTGTCAGGACGGCGAGCGTCCCCGGAACCAGCGCCGTAATTGCGTATCTTGGCACGAACACGGGGTTGGACACGAGCGAGATGGCTCCGAGTCCTCCGACGACGAAGACCGCCCAGAACAACAGCAGCAGGCGACCGGCGGCCGCGTCCTCATCCTCTCGCATCACGTCGCCACGGTGCGCGCCCAGCCGCGCGATTGCGCCGCAGAGCAGGGCGATCGCCACGAACATCCCGGCGGCGACGTGCGCCCCGCGTGTCGCCGTCGAACCAGCGACGCCTTCGTCAAAAAACCCCAACACCGCATCGCCCAGAAAGTGCAGGTACGCCCACCACGGCGCGGGTTGGATCCACCCGAGCTTGTTCGGAAGCACGTGGCGAACAAAGAAAACCGCCAGCGGAGCATACAACAGGAGCGGCAGCACGAGGCACACAAGCTCACATCGCCCCCCGCGACCCGTCGCCGAGCTGCGCCCCTCCGGATGTGATCCGCTCGGTTCGGCGCCCCGGATTGCGGATGTCGGGGCCGAGCCGGCCCCCTCCGCGCGCCGCCGCAGCGTCACGATCGCCGCCCACCACGCGATCTGCGCCGCCAGCGCCAGCGGGGCGAAGTAATGCGTGTACAACATCGCCGTCGTGCTCAGGATGTAGCCCGCACCCCACGCCGATCGCCGCTCCCTCCGTGTCACCAGCGCGTACCCGCACAGCATCGAGACGGTCGTCGTCAGCGCCAGCAGCGAGTACATCCGCGCCTCTCGCGAGTACTTCATGAGAAACGCATTGAACGCAAGAACGATCAACGCCGCCCACCCGATCCGTCGGCCGAACATCACCGCTCCCAGCGCCCCGCCTGCCAGCGCCGCCGCCGCGCCGTAGATCGCCGCTGGCAGACGCAACCGCGCTTCACTCGGCTTCGGCTCGCCCCACGCCGCGACGCGGCAAGACAACGAATACAGCGGCGGATGCGGCATCTGCACGTAGCGGATGCCGTCCATCACTGTCCCGCGGATGCTTGTCCACGTCGAGAGTTCGTCCTCCCAGAGGCTTCGGTCTCCAAGCCGATGCATGCGCAGTGAAAGACCGCCCAGCGCGACGAGTGCGACGAGCACCGTCGTCGACGTGGAAATCCTCATCAACCGATCCTGTCTCAACTCTCTCCGTGACATGCTCCGCGCCCGACCTTAACATCGCCCGCGGTCCGGCGTCCACGTCGAGGGTGTTCTGACGGGCGGCCTCCACCGGCGAAGTGTCCGATGCAGCTCGGACCTCTCCCGATCGGGAAATCGACGCGACGTTCTGTTTCCTGCGACGGGAACCCAGCGCAGGGCGGGCTTTACCTGCCGCAGGACGGCGGATAAGGGCAAAAGGCGGAACGTGATCTTCGATCGTTGGTTTGCACATCCCCGGTTCTGCGCTTCCGCCGCCGTGATCGCTGTCGCCCTGACCTCGATCTCTCTGACGACCGGCTTTCAGGTGGATGATTACATTCACCGTCTGCTGCTGCGGCCTCCGACGGAAAGGTCCGGAGTCGAGGGTCGGGTGCTGCTGGAAGGCCGGGCGCCGTGGGATCTTTTCGGTTTCATTCCGGGGGGGGCGGACGAGATCAGGCGGTTGATCAGGGAAGGACTTGTTCCCTGGTGGGCGCCAGAGTCCCTCAGGCTTTCCTTCTTCAGACCGCTGACCAGCCTGACGCACTGGGTCGACTACCAGTTCTGGCCGGACGCCCCCACGCTCATGCATGCGCAGAATCTGACGTGGCTGGCGCTGCTGGTCTGGATCGCCTCGCGCTTGTATCGGGAACTGGCGGACGGAACGTGGGAGGCCGGGCTGGCGACGTTGATGTTTGCCGTCGATCATTCCCACGGCGTGCCCGCAGGCTGGATCGCCGCCCGCAACGCCCTCATCAGCGGATGCTTCGGTCTGCTTTCGGTGTACCTTTACGTGCGAGGTCGCCGGGGCGATCGCGCCGGCGCCATCGCGGCCCCGGCGGCGCTGGTCGCGGGGCTGGCGGGAGGGGAGATGTCGCTCGGCGCGCCGGGTTATCTGCTGGCGTATGCTCTCTTTCTTGATATCGGTTCTCTGAAGCGCCGGCTGACCGCCCTGATTCCCTGCGCCGCCGCGACGCTGGCGTGGATCGCCGTGTACAAGGCGCTCGGATACGGCGCGACCGGTTCGCACATGTACATCGACCCGGCGTCCGAGCCGTTTCGTTTCGCGCGGGCGACGCTGTTCAACGCGCCGACGCTGCTGCTGGGACAGTTCCTGCTGCCGCCAGCGGATGTCTTCGGATTCCTGGCGAACGCCTTAAGGCCGGGATATGCCGTCGGCGCCGCCGTGATAGTGACGACCCTCCTCCTGATCATGCGCGGACGACTGCGCGGCGACGCCGTCAGCCGCTTCTACCTCACCGGTACGTTACTGGCGGTGCTGCCCGCCTGCGGGACGGCAGCGCAGAACCGGCTGCTGGTCCTTGCCGGGCTGGGGGCGGGGGGCCTGCTGGCCCGGTACGTGGCGCGCCTGCGTAACGCCCGCGAGCATCCAACGTCGATCAACGCGGGAAGGAAGACATCGGCGCTCGAACGCCTGACCCGACGCGCGATCCTCATCATTCACCTCGTCATCTCCCCGTCGGCGTTGATTGTCTCCGCTTACAGCACGGCGACGCTCGGACCCTTGCTGCAGCGCCTCGCGGACTCCTTCCCGCGGGATTCGGCGATCGAAGATCAGAAGCTCATGATCGTGCAGGCTCCGACGGCGTTCCTCTTTCAGTACGCCGCCTCAATGAACGCCCTCGACGGGCGCCCGATGCCGGAGCATCTCTACGTGCTCGGCTCCAGCGTCGCCCCTCTCGAAATCCGTCGCCCGGACGCACGAACCCTCGTCCTGCGACCGTCAGGCGGTTTCCTGCCGCCCCCGGGATCGCCGCCGGCAGCGCGACAGGCAGCACGACCGGGCGCGCCGTTCGACTTACCCTCCCCGGTCTCCCCCCTTTACATGATTCAGATGTTCGACGTCCTGTTCCGCGCATGCAGCCTCGGATTCACCGAGCAGGAGACGATCGACCTTCACGGATTCCGCGGCCGAGTCCTCGAGACAGATGCGACGGGCCGGCTGCTCGAAGTCGCGTTCGAGTGCGATGACTCCCTCGAGTTCGGCCGCTACCGCTGGATGACCTGGTCCGGCGGCGAACTGGTGGACTTCGTTCTGCCGGAGGTCGGGCAGAGCGTCTTCCTGCCCGCGCCGGATATTCCTTTCGCGCCGCCCGCCCGGTGATCCTGGAGGTGGGTTCAGGGCAAAATCATGCGCGCCGGCAGGCTCGGTCGGGTATCATGCCCGGATCGAAACTGGGTTCTCGCCTGGATCGCACCCCGGCTGGATCGATTCCGGGCGGCGGCGGGGCTTACCGGTGTCGAAGGACTGAAGAAAAGGGGAACGGAAACATGACGCGATCTTCAATCGTTGGATTCGCGCTGTGCTGCGGCCTCGGCGGTGTGTTGCTGCCGGCGTTTTCCGCTCACGCCGATGTGATTCATGACTCCCTCTGGCAACGCGGTCCTCTTCTGACGTCTCGAAGGGGATACCTCCGGCGGAGACTGCACCGGCCGCGAAAAACTCTCCGTGTTATGCGCCGACAGCGCCTGCGGACCGAGAGTCGTCGCGAAGGTGAAACGCGGTCTCCCCGACGCCGAAATCCGCTTTCGTATCGACGGCGGGCAGGAAAGGTGGACCGTGGTCAACGCCTGCGGCAAGGCCAAGGCCAAGGGGTGCGGGTTGACCTCCGGACCGCACACGGTGTCGCTGGTCGAGTGCGGCGCGTCGATCCACACGAGCGGTCCTTGAATGAGGCTGACCCGCAGCGGTTCAGGTCGGCTTCGCATCCTGCTGCGCAGGCCGATCGGATCGCGCTGCTTGCGGCATGCATTCGCCGGGGACGTCAACGACACGAACTTGCGGCCCTTTTTCAACGGACCGAGACTCACGGAGGATCCCCGGGAACCCGTGACGGGCCGTTATCCCGGCGCCGTCAGGCCCCGGCCACTGTCGCCGGCGACCGCAGACGAAGCGCCGCCAGCGCGTCGCGGTGCAGGATCGCCCGAAGCTGATCGCGCGGGACCATCGGAAGGTTCGTCCCCTGGCAGAGCTGGTTGATCGAGAACAGCGTGTCGATGCACTCCGACGCCGTCGAAAACGGAAACCCGCTGCCGAACAACAGCTTGTCCATCACGCCCTGCTCGTGCGCCGACAGCAGCGACTGATAGGCCTGCCACGGATGCCGCAGCAAACCGCTGATCTCTGCATAGACGTGTTCGTGCTTCGCCAGCAGGAAGATCGTCTCATCCATCCACGGCAGCCCCATGTGCGCCAGGAGCATGCGCATCTCGGGGAACTCCCGCGCCACCTCATCCAGAAGGAAGGGCCGGGCATAATCGAGCCGAACCTCCGGTCCAACCCAGATGCCCGGATGAAACAACACCGGCATGCCGAACTCGACTGCCTTGGCGTACACGCGCATCGCCCGGCTGTCGCTGGGGTGGAAGTTCTGCGCCGCCGGTGCGACCGCGATCCCCGCCAGTCCCAGATCGTTCTGTGCCCGCGACAACTCGTCGAGCGCCTCCTGCGGTCTTGAAGGGTCCACGCCAGCGAATCCGATCAGGCGCTCGGAGTGCCGATTGACGTGCTCCGCGACGCGTTCGTTGGGGATCTTCGCCTCCAGGTGTGCGCTGACAAAACCGACCACGATGGTCAGGTCCACCGGTTTGCCGGCTTGCACGTGACGGTCCGGTCCGGCATTGTTCAGCGGCGCGGCGCCGCCGTCCGGTCTGTGACCGGTGAACAACCGCCCCCCCCGGGCGGACGCCGGACCAAGCTGGGACGGACTGTCCCAGAAATGCGTATAACAGTCGACGATCATCTCCGCCGCGGATTCTACTCTGCTCGTGGAACGCGCGGTTTATATCCCACGGTCCGCAGGGGGTCAACTGTCCGAATCCCCAAAACCGCGCGACGACAATGAATACGGCTCCGCAAACGGCTGCGTTCTTGTTCGGTCCCGACCCATCTGGATGATGGTGCAGGCTCCACCTTGACGCGGAGAGCCGGGACGCTGGGGGGATCGTCGCGCCGGAAGTCGCAAAGGTTCCGCTTGGAGAACGGTAGGATTCGGAACCTCAACGGTGCGAGCATTGAAACCATCGGAACCACGTGTGCGTGGTTCCGATGCTTCACGTCGTGAACGTGGAGAGACCCGTCGCGTTTCATGAGTTGCTGGGCGTCTCCGCGATAAAACAGCTGCGAGCGGGGATCGGACATCGCGGGCAGGGCTGACCAGCATCCGGACCCCCCTTATGCTGACGGTCGCCTCAGGGCTGATCGTTGCGGATCAGCAGGCGAGTCTGCTTTGCACGCTGTTTCAAAACCCACGTGAAATCCCTGAAAAACCCGCTTCCTGACGGGCGCGGCATGATTAAGGCGCGGAGCGAGGCTGGCGATCGCGCGGGCTGAAGCCCGCAGCTGAGGGGCGCTTGACCTACGTGAATCCGGGAACCTAAAACGGACGAGGGTGAAATAGCGCTTTCCCCCCACCGCCGGTTTTATCGCCTGCCGCGTCGTTGGCCGCGGCCGGTTCCGCGTCGTCGATCGCCGTTGCTTGCGATCAAGGTTCTGCCGCGGCCTCGGCGTCCTGGCGCGACATTGCGTTCGCCGCCTTCGGTCCGTGGCTGCCCATCCTCGCGCGGGAGCCCTGCGTCCCGCGGTCGGCTCGTGTCACGAGGGCGGTTAGTGTTCCGAGGCCGGCCTTTGTCCTGCGGACGCCGCTCATCCCGCGGGCGCAGCGCCAGCTCCAGCGTCCGCTTCGGAAGGTCGATCCGGGCGATCGTCGCCTCCAGGCGGTCACCGATGGTGATGCGCTTGCCGCTGCGCTGTCCGACAATGCAGCCGTATTTCGTGTCCACGTCCCACCAGTCATCGCCGACGTCCTCAAGGCGCAGCAAGCCGTCGATCAGATACGTGTCCACCTGAAGGAAAAGGCCGAACTGCGCGACGCCCGTTACGATCCCGCCGATCTTCCGCCCGACGTGGGACTCCAGCAGCCGCAGGATCTTCACCAGGCGCAGCTCACGCTCCGCGGCTTCGGCCTGGCGCTCGCGCAGGCTGCAATGCGCCCCCAGTTCGGCGAGATCCTCGACGTCGGGACACGTCCCGCCGCGCACCGCCGCCTTCAGGCGACCGGTGAGGTGCAGATCGAGCAGACGATGGATCGTGAGGTCCGGGTAGCGGCGGATCGGGGACGTGAAATGCGTGTAATGCTCGCTCGCGAGGGCGAAGTGGCCGACGATCTGGGGCGAGTATTCCGCCCGCTGCATCGAGCGCAAAGCGGCGAAATGCACGGGGAAAGCGTGGTCTCCGCCGCGGACTTCGTCGAGGAGGCGTTGCATATCGGAGCGGTCCGGGTGGCGCGGCAGGTTGTGACCGAGCACGCGGACGAAGCGGGAGAGCGACTCCTGCGCGGAAATGCTCGGCTCGTCATGCACGCGCCGCAGATGCGGGACGTGCAGTTCGGTGAACAGGCGGCAGACCGCCTCGTTCGCCTCGACCATGAACATCTCGATGATCGTGTGCGTAAAGCTCGTGTCCACCGGGGCGACGTCCTTCGCCGCCCCCTTGTCGTCCAGCACCAGTTCGACCTCCGGCAGATCGAGCACGATCATCCCCTCGGCGAGGCGTCGCGCCCGGATGCGCCGCGCGAGGTCGTCCATCCGCTTCAGGAGATCGACGACCTTCCGCGGCAGCCGCCCCGGCCGTCCGTCCAGCGCCGCCTGCGCCTCCAGATACGTGAGGCGCTTTGCGGACCGGATCATCGTGTTGGCGAAGCGCGCCGAGACAACCGCGCCGTTGGCGTCATACGTGATGAACGCGCTTTTCGTCAGGCGCCACTCCGCCTCCTGAAGGCTGCACAATCCGTTGGACAACACCTCCGGCAACATCGGAATGACGTGCCGCGGAAAGTACACGCTGTTGGCGCGGGCGCGGGCCTCGGCGTCCAGCGCCCCGCCCTCGCGCACGAAAGCGGACACGTCAGCAATATGCACGCCCAGCTCGACTTTGCCACCGGCCAGGGGGGTCAAAGAGATGGCGTCGTCGAAGTCGCGGGCGTCCGGCGGATCGATCGTGATGATCGTCAGATCCTTGAGCCCCTGCCGCGACCGGCGGTGCGCGGCTTCGTCATACTCCGCGATCACGCGCCGCGCCTCCTCCAGCACGGCCGGCGGAAACTCACCCGGCAGCGCGTACTGCACGAGAATGCTCTGAAGATCGACCTCGGGCCGGCCGCGTTCGCCGAGGACGCGGACGATCACGCCGCGCGCCTGCCGCCCCGGCGCAGGATACTCAGTCAGTTCGACGACGACCTGGTCGCCGGGCCGGGCGTTCTTCGCGCCCGCGTCGCGCACGAGGATCGGTCCGTGCAGCACCTGTCCGTCCGGAACGACGACGGTGCGCCCGCCCTCCTCACGCAGCTCCCCGACGAAGTGCTGATGTCCGCGGCGGAGGACTTCGACGATCTCGCCCTCGAAGATCATCCGCCCGCCGCGCCGCCCGCGTTTGCGCACGCGGGCCTTGACCGTGTCGCCGCTGACCGCGCCCTGCGTGGCGCCCTCGGCGATGTACAGGTCGCCGTGCGAATTCGGCGTCAGCGGAATGACGAAGCCGAACCCGGCGGGGTTCGCGCGGAACACGCCGACGACCTCGCCCGGCGGGTCGGGCAGCATCAGGGTGTTCCGCGAACCCATCGCGACGCGCCCGGTGCGCATCAGGGCCTTGCATGCCGCGTGAAAGTCGCCGAGCTCCTCTTCCGAGATTCGCAGCCGCTCGGCAAGGTCGGCCGCCGTCCGGGGCGTGTAACCGCGCTGTCCGAGCGCCCGGATGATACGGTCGCTCAGGGCCTGAGATTTCATGAAGACTCCTCAAAGAAGGGATGCACGACGCGTGTCGATCCTACCCGAACCCCGCCGCGCCGCAAACCGCGCACCGGTTCTGTGCTGCGAGGGCGCTGCGGGCGGGCGCCGCGTCAGCGTGCTTTGCGTGAAGGAGGCTGACGATCTCAGCGACGGCCGGAGGCAGGCTGCGATGGAAGCCGCGCGACGGTCCCCTTGATCGACGACGTGATCCTGACGTGGGAGGAGATTCTCGCACTGACCCGCGGCCTGGTGGACGGGGTCCGCGAACACCGGGACGCGCTGGGCGTGCGCTACGCCGGCGAGATCACCCGGCGCATCCGCCGGGACGCGGCGTACGAAGCGCTGTAGCGCGCGGTCAAATGCTTCATCATCCCCACACAGCAGATCGCACGCCTCCGGAGCGAGAGATGACGGGCGCGCGAGTTTGAGCCTGCGGCCGTTGGCGGTCGCCGGGGCGCTGGCGGCGGCGTTTTCCGGGCCGTCGAGGGGCGTGCCGGGGCGGATGGCCGCGAGGCGGCGGCGGACTTGCGCGGCGTATTCCTTTGACAGCTCGAAGCCGACGTAGCGGCGGCCGAGCTTTTTCGCGGCGGCGAGCGTCGTCCCGCTGCCGGCGAAGGGGTCAAGGACGGTTTCGCCCTCGTTCGAGCAGGCGCGGATGATCCGCCCGAGAAGCTGCTCGGGCATCTGGCAGCCGTGGAAGCCCTGCCGCTCCTTGAACGTGCCGGCGACGCGGGCGAAGTACCACGTGTCGCTGTCCGGCGGGAAGCGGTCCGGGATGTCCTGCGGCCGAAGGATGAAGCCGTCGCGCGTCGGAACTTCGGGAGGCAGCGCGGGGGTCATCATCCAGGTGTCGTCGGGGACGCGACCGTCGGGGTCCGCCCGCTTGTCGCCGTAAACCAGCTCCCGCGCGGAAGGGACGCGGACGTCGAGCGAGTTGAAGGTGAAGCGCTTCGGATTCCTGACGAAGTAGAACAGGTGGGCGTGGCTGCGGGTGAACTTGTGTTTGCAGTGGACGCCGAAGGTGTAGAACCAGACGACCCAGTTTCGAGTGTGCAGGCCGAGGTCGCGCGTGCAGAGGACTTTCAGCTCCGCGGCGTATTCGTCGCCGATGGCCAGCCAGAACGCGCCGTCCGGCTTGAGCACGCGGATGACGCCCTCGATCCAGCGCCGCGACCAGTCCAGATATTCGTCGGCACCGCGGCGGTCGTCGTAGACATCGTAGTCGTAGCCGATGTTGAAGGGCGGATCGGCGAAGGCGAGATCCACGCTGCCTTCGGGCAGTTTCGCCAGCCCCTTGATGCAATCTCCGGTGATGAGCGTATTTTCTTGGTGTTTCATCGCGCGCCTCCCCTACATATAGTATCCCGACGTGATATAGATACAATGACTGGTCGCTGGAGGTGACGTGGCGTGGCTGGCGGGGTTGTGAATTACGTTTGCGGTCCAAATTGCGGGCCGTCTTTCCTTGACCGACTTCCGCGCTCTTTTGATTCTACGAGGTCGGGGGATCGAGTCGGGGGGCGCGTTGAGAAAGGGCGGACATGTTCAATGACGTTGATTCGCGCGGAATGAAGTCCGCGGCTCGGGGGGCGCGATGACGCAGGATTTGTTGAAGACGCCGCTTTATGACGCGCACGTGGCGTTCGGGGCGCGGATGGTGGACTTCGCCGGGTGGTCGATGCCCGTGGTGTACACGGGGATCATCGAGGAGCACGTACACACGCGGACGGCGTGCAGCGTGTTCGACGTGTCTCACATGGGTCGGCTGGTGTTGCGCGGGCATGACGTCGAGCGGTTCCTCGATCGGTTGTGCACGCGGAATCTGAAGGGGGCGGAGATCGGGCGGTCGTATTACTCGCACATGTGCCGGGAGGACGGGGGCATCCTCGACGACGTGATCGTGTCGCGGTTCGAGGATCACTTTCTGGTGGTGTGCAACGCCTCGAACCGGGCGAAGATCGTCGGGTGGTTGAACCGGCACGCGGCGGGGACGGGCATCACGATCGACGACCGGACGATGCAGACCGCGATGCTGGCGATCCAGGGTCCGCGGACGATGGAGCTGGCGCAGCAGCTCGTACCGGTGGACCTCGGGTCGCTGAAGCGCTACCGGTTCACGACGGCTGAGTATCTCGGCATGAGCTTCGACATTTTCCGCTCCGGATACACGGGCGAGGACGGGATCGAGGTGGTGTGTCCAGCGACGGCGGTTCAGATGTTCCTGCCGCTGCTGGTGGGGCAGAAGGACAAACCGCACCCGGTGATCCGCTTTGCGGGACTGGGGGCGCGGGACACGCTGCGGATCGAGGCGGCGATGCCACTTTACGGGCATGAGCTGACGGAGGCGTGGGACTCGCTGACCTCGGGTCAGGCGTGGTGCGTGGACCTGACGAAAGAGTTCATCGGCGCGGCGGCGATGCGGCTGCTGAAGGAGCGTGGGTTGGCGCGGCAGATGACGGGGTTGGCGCTCGAGGGCAAGCGGATCGCGCGGCAGCACGCGGCGGTTTACGCCGGCGACGCACGGGTCGGGGAGGTGACGAGCGGAACGCTAAGCCCGACGCTGGGGTCGAGCCTGGCGATGGCGTTGATTGACAGTGCGGCGCTCGCCCGACAAGATGCCGCGTTCACCGTCGAGATCGGCGGCGCGCGCGTCGCGGCGAAAGTGACGCCGCTGCCGTTTTACAAGCGAAAGTGACCACGTGGCGGCGTCGTGGGCGCCGCGCCGGAGCGGAGCATCCGCAGGGGCGACAGCAGGACATGAGCATTCCGACTGACCGCAGATATCTTCCGTCGCATGAGTGGTTCAAACTCGAGGGATCGACCGTGGTGATGGGCATCACCCAGTTCGCCGCGGACGAACTGACCGACATCACGTTCGTGTCGCTGCCGAAAGTCGGGGCGAGCTTCAAGGCCGGGGGAGTGATCGGCGAGGTGGAGTCGGTGAAGGCGACGTCGGAGATCTTCACCGGCGTGTCCGGCGAGGTCGTCGAAGTGAACGCCGCGCTGAACCAGCACCCCGAGGCGGTCAACGACGACGCCTTCGGGCGCGGGTGGATGATCAAGTTGAAAGCGTCGAACCCGGCGGAACTGAACGGGCTGCTGACGGCGGAGCAGTACGGCGCGAAGATCGCCTGAGGCGGGCCGCACATGCGGGCGCGCGGATGCCGAAAGATCCCTTCCAACGCGAGATCGACTACCTGCGGATCTCCGTGATCGACCGGTGCAACCTGCGTTGCGTCTACTGCATGCCTCTGCGAGGGTTGAGCTTCGTGCCCGGACCGGAGCTTCTGACGTGCGCGGAGATCGTCACCGTCGTGAAGGCGGCGGCGGGGCTGGGGTTCCGGAAGGTGCGGCTGACCGGCGGCGAGCCGACGCTTCGGGCGGATCTTCTGGACATCGTCTCAGGCATCGCGGGCGTCGAGGGCATCGGCGACGTAGGCATGACGACCAACGCGCTGCTGCTGCCGGAGATGGCGTCGGCGCTGGTCGGCGCGGGGCTGAAGCGGATCAACATTCACATCGACTCTCTGCACCCCGAGCGTCTGAAACGGGTGATGCGCTTCGGACATCTGGACGCGATGCTCGCCGGACTGCAAGCGGCGGAGGCGGCGGGGCTGCGCCCGATCAAGATCAACTGCGTAGTGGTGCGCGACTACAACGATCCGGACGTGGTGGAGATGGCGCGGCTGACGATCGAGCGGGAGTGGCATGTGCGGTTCATCGAGCTGATGCCGCTGGGCGGGGGGACGTGCGCGCAGCTTTCGCTCAGCCAGTTCGTGCCGAGCGCGGAGTCGCGTCGGCGGATCGAGGCGTCGCTGGGTCCGCTGACGCCGCTGCCCGGCGGGCATCCGTCGGACGAGTCGCGCAACTACCGCCTCGACGGCGCCCGCGGCGTGGTCGGGTTCATCTCCCCGGTGAGCGAGCCGTATTGCGGCGCGTGCAACCGCATGAGGCTGACCGCCGACGGGAAGTTTCACCTGTGCCTGCTTCACGATGACGAGCTGGACGTGAAAAAAGCACTGCGCAACGGCGGGGGCGAGGACGACGTGAGGAGGATCCTGCTTGAGGCGGTTTCGATGAAACCGACGGGGCATGATCTCGACAAGGGCGTCAGCACCGAGGTCCGCAGCATGTTCCAGATCGGCGGTTGAAACACGGTTTCAAACCCGAGCCGCGCCCGCCTGTCCTGGACGTCGCGAAACAAGGTCAAGGGTAACGAAGCGCTTTTATTTCGCCCTGCTCCGAGGGGTTTGAAACAGCCTGTCCGTCGTCGCTTAGATTCCACAGCGCGCCGCGGGATGAGCCTTCGTGCAGGCTGAAGCCCGCGGCTCAGAAGGGTGTCCGCAAGGTCAGGGTGCGCGGCGTCTTTCGTCATCGGTGAGGGTCGGCGCGCCCGGCCGTCACTTCGACGATCCGATCGCAACGACGTGGCCCTGCGTGCGGAAGAGGAGCAGACCGCGCGAGATCGCCGGCGTGGACATGCAGATCTCGCCCAGCGGCGACGCACTGACCTGTTCGAAGGCGGTTCCGGCTTTGACGACCTGAACGTCGCCTTCCTCGCTGGTGATGTAGATTTTTCCGTCGCCGGCGACGGGGGAAGCGGTGAAGCCGGTCGTGCCTTTGCCGAGGCGCTGCTGGTAGTAGATCTCGCCGGTGGCGGGGTTGTACGCGGTCAGCGAGCCGTTGTCGCGGCAGCAGTACAGGACGTCGCGGTAAGCAAGCGGGGTCTGCATGTAATTACCGCACTTCGGAGTGCTCCACGCCACGTGGTCGTTGCTGCGGGCGTCGGCGGTCAGGGAGATGTCGCCGGTCGCGGCGGGCTTGATCGCCCAAAGCGGTGCGGACATGCCGTGCGCGTTGCAGATGAACGCGCGATCGTGGGCGATGACGGGGGTGGGGACGGGGATGTCGCCGCCGCCGGTCATTTTCCAGATTTCGGCGCCGGTGCGGGCGTCGTACCCGCCGATGTGCTTGTACCCGTTGCAGACAAGCTGCCAGCGGTCGCCGGTTTTCCAGAGCGTCGGCGTCCCCCACGTTGGAACTTCGTCGCGGGCGGTGCGCCAGAGTTCCTCGCCGGTGGCGACGTTGAAGGCGGCGATGAAGGAGAGGCGCTGGACGTCGCACTGCACGATCACGCGGTCCTCGAAAATAATCGGGGAGCTGCCGAAGCCCCACTGCGCCTGCGGCATCATGTAGTACCCGGCGTCGAGGTTGCCGATTGCCTTCTTCCACAGCAGCTTGCCGTCGGCGGTGTAACAGCAGAGGCCTTCGGAGCCGTAAAAGGTGACGACGTGTTTGCCGTCGGTGGCGGGCGTCGAGTTGGCGTGCGTCGCCTTTGTGTGCCGCTTCACGGTGGGAACGCCCTCGTGCATCAACTGCTCCCAGAGCACCTTCCCGGACTTGCGGTCGAGGGCGTAAAGGAACCAGCGGTGGACGGTGTCGTCCTGGACCGGGGCGATGTCGCCGTAAAGGCCGACCTTCAGTCCTGCGTCGTCCCGCCCGCTGACGCAGGAGACGATGTAGACCGTGTCGCCCCAGATGACCGGGCTTGCGTGGCCCAGGCCGGGGATGGGTGTCTTCCACGCGACGCCTTCACCCGCAGGAACGTTGAACGACGCCGGGAGCGGGAAGCCCTCCGCGACGCCGGAGGCGTTCGGACCGCGGAACTGAGGCCAATGCGGCGCCGGATCCTGCTGCGCGAACGCCGTCACCGAAATGACGCCCGCGAACATCCCGATCGCCAGACCGAGGCGCATGCTCCCCATCTTCATCGCGCGTCTGCTCCTTCCGCGAGGCCCATCACGTCACCGAGCGGCGACGTCGGGCGTCGAACGTATGACGATCCCGCGTGCGAACCCGAATCCGGGGGAGTCTACCGCAGCATGAGGCCAACGACTCCGGGCGCGGGAGGCGTTGACAGGATTACACGGTTGGCGTTGAAACTTCCCCGCGCGGGGCTGCGGACTTAGGATCGCGCGGCGTCGTGCCTCGCAGGTCTTGGATCGGGCACGATTCCGATCGGACCCGGTTCAACGGACCCGGGCGGATC
The DNA here is from genome assembly GCA_016860685.1 of Planctomycetota bacterium. Lineage (GTDB taxonomy): Bacteria > Planctomycetota > Phycisphaerae > UBA1845 > UBA1845 > JABWBH01. The sequence goes on along the minus strand of BOJX01000004.1, from coordinate 30,228 downwards.
AGAACAAGGAGAGACGATCATGAATGCGGCGGGCAACGTCGAAAAAGTCATCATCATCGGGTCCGGGCCGGCCGGCTGGACGGCGGCGATTTACGCGGCGCGGGCGAACCTGTCCCCGGTTGTCTTCGCCGGGCGCCCGAAGCAGGTTCCTTCCACGCTCCTGCCCGGTGGGCAGCTCATGCTGACGACCGAGGTCGAGAACTACCCCGGGTTTCCGCACGGCGTGGACGGACCGAAGCTGATGTGGGCGTTCGAGGCGCAGGCGCTGCGCTTCGGGACGCGCGTCGTGACGGACAAGGGGGTCGTCACGCCGGATGCCTCACAGCAGTTCAACGGCCGGGAGGCGGCTTATCAGGATTGCGTGAAGGTGGACCTGTCCGCGCGTCCGTTCCGCGTGTTCGGCGAAGACGGAAAGGAACATCGGGCGCACACCGTCATTATTTCGACCGGTGCGACTGCGAACTGGCTGGGGTTGCCGAATGAGCAACGTCTGGCGCGATCGGGCGGGGGCGTCAGCGCGTGCGCGGTATGCGACGGGGCGCTGCCGGTTTTTCGGAACAAGGAAGTGGCGGTGGTGGGGGGCGGGGATTCCGCGATCGAGGAGGCGACGTACCTGACGAAGTTCGCGTCCAAGGTTTACATCGTTCATCGCCGCGACCAGCTTCGGGCGAGCAAGATCATGCAGCAGCGGGCGCTGACCAACCCGAAGATCGAGATGAAGTGGAACAAGACGGTCGAGGATGTGCTGGGCGAGTCGATGATCACCGGATTGCGTCTGAAGGACACCGTCAGCGGGGAGGTGAGCGATCTTCCGGTGGGGGGGTTGTTCTGCGCGATCGGACACACGCCGGCGACGCAGTTTCTCGCGGGGCAGCTTGAACTGGATGCGAAAGGTTACATCAAGCTGCGCGATCCCTACCGGTCCACGACGAGCGTGGACGGGGTGTTCGCAGCCGGGGACTGCGTGGACAGCGTGTATCGGCAGGCGATTACGGCGGCGGGGATGGGTTGCAAGGCGGCGATCGACGCGGAGCGCTGGCTGGGGGAGCACGGGGTGCATTGATGCGACAAAGGGGCCCTCCAGCGGGGGCTGGGGGGGCTGGGGGGGCGCTTGGTTGCCTTCGCCCGTGAGTGCTTTCCTCCTTTGATGTTGCCTGAATGTTGCCTGCGCCGAGGTTATCGGGGCGGCGGCGGCGTGAAGCGGACGCAAACGGCGGCGTTTTTTGCCTCCGGGGAATCCGTTTCGTAGGTTTGGCTTGTGCGTTCGGCGTCGGCGGGCAACTGCGGCGGCGGGCGCGGGCGACGGTGGTCGGGGGCCCTCCTCGAGCCGGCGTCCACCGCTCGTGACCCCTGGAGGTTCGAGCAGCTGCGCAGCGGCGCGGACCGGGTGCGGTCGCGCCATCGATCTCCACCGGGCCCGAACGGGTCCACAGGGTTTTGGGAGGGTGCTTATGACGTCGATTCTCAACAGGGCCAAGCAGTTTCTTGTCAGCGAAGACGGTCCGACGGCGACCGAATACGCGGTGATGCTGGCGCTCATCATCATCGTGGCGCTGGCGGCGATTACGTCGCTTGGCGAGCAGGTGAGCACGGTGTTCACCAACGTCGAGGGTCAGTTGCCGGACGGCAACTAGTCAAGGGTTTCCGGTCGGGCGGCTGCCTCGTCGCCTGACGTGGTTTTGGGGTGGGCGGCGCGATCGCGCCGCCCACCGTCATTTCGTCGGGTTGAATCGTAGGCTGGAGAAGAGGCGCGCGGGAGTTGCCGGGCGGAGCCCGCCCTCCGGGGGTGGAACGTATCGGGCGGGGTCTGGCGACGGAAATCTAAACAACGGAAAGTCGGGCAAGGGCAGCAGGACACACGACCGAAGGGGACAGGACATGGGTCTGGATTATTGGGGGATCACGTGTGCGGTGGTGGTGCCGGGGACGCTGCTGGCGTCGTGGATTGATTACTCGCAGCGGCGCGTGCCGAACTGGCTGAACGCGACGCTGCTGCTGTGCGGGCTGGTGGTGCAAGGGGTGTACTTCGGCGCCGCGGGGGTGGGCGACGGATTGATGGGAGCGCTGGTGGGCTTCGGTCTGCTGATCGTGCCGTGGTTGATGCACGGGATGGGGGCGGGCGACGTGAAGCTGATGGCGGCGATCGGGGCGTGGTTCGGACCGGCGATGACGTTTTACTCGTTCGCGCTGGGGGCGGTGATCGGCGGGGTGGCGGCGGTGGTGATGATTCTGTCGTCGCGTCGTCTGAAGCACGCCTGCTCGAACCTGGGGGTGATCATGGCGAAGTGTTCGAGTTCGAAGACGATGTTTTCGGAGTTCGGATCGGCGAAAAGCTTCGGGACCACGTCGCAGCTTCTGCCCTACGGCGTTCCGCTGACTGCGGGGTCGCTGATCGTGCTGGCGGGCAAGGTATGTGGATGGTGGGGATAGAAACATGATGAGGCGTACCGGGTCGGGCGCAAGGCGTATCAGGAGGCTTGCGCGGCGGATGACGGGCGACCGGCGGCGGGCGGCGACGATCGTGGAATTCGCGGTCGTGCTTCCGCTGCTGCTGACCGTCCTTTTCGGGATCATGGAGTACGGGTGGATGTTCATGGTCCGGCAGGGGTTGATGAACGCGGCGCGGGAGGGCTGCCGGGTGGCGGTGCTGAGCACGTCGAGCGAGTCGGACATTGTGGAGCGTGTCAATGAAGTGGTCGCGCCGCTGGGTCTGACGGTGACGATCGAGATGGAGCACGCGACGATCGAGAAGCCGGTGGAGTCGGTGGTGGTGCGTGTTCCGGCGGCGGAGGTGTCGCTGATGGGTGAGTTCTTCGGGGCGCGGGATTATGACCTGACGGGGAGCTGCTCGATGCGCAAGGAAGGGATGGGCGACGGGGACGAGTAGGGTCCGGCGAGCGGCGACCAGGGCCGCGCTTACGGTGTGTGAGGGAAGGCGGGGGTCGTGGATCGTGGGTCACGGGGCGAAGGCCGCGCGGCACGGGATCGGCGACCCCCGCCGGAGTTTACAGGAGGCGGGCGAGCCGGCGGCGGACCGCGCCGAATCCGCCTGAGGGGCGCAGGGTCCGGCGGGGTAAACCCCGCGCGTGAAATGGTCGATGGAGCGACAGGGCGTCCGATAGGGCGCGGGCGATTGCGGAGGTCGTGCCGCGCGGGACGCCGCACGGCGGGATCCGGCGGCGCAAGAGCGACCGATGGGGCGTCAGGATCAGGCCCACAAACGCGGGGATTTTGCAACAGGAACGAACACGATGAAGGGCAAGGCGATCATACCGCTGGTGTTGGGGCTGGGGATGGGGCTTCTGGCCATCAAGTTCGGGATGGACACGGTGCGCAAGGCGAAAGGCGCGTCGACGGAGACGGCGCGCCAGGTGGTGCGCGCGAAGCAGGACATCGACGCGACGGTCGAGATCACGAAGGAAATGCTGGAAGCGGCGTCCACGCTGGACAAACCGATGGCGACGGACCCGGACTTCGCGAAGCTGGAAGACGTGATCGGGCGTGTTTCGGCGAAATCGATTCCGAAGGGGGCGTCGATTCTGAAGTCGATGCTGGCGGAGCCGGGGACGCCGCAGGGCGTTCCGGGACGGATCGCGCCGGGGTACCGGGCGGTGGGCGTGGAGATCGACGAAGTGACGGGCGTGGCGTTCAACGTGCGTCCGGGGGACTGGGTGGACGTCATCGTGGTGATGGACATCGAGCAGTCGAACTCGAAGCACAAGGAGACGATCGCGGAAGTCGTGCTTCAGCGGGTGGAAGTGGCGGCGATCGGTCTGGGCGCGGGCGGAACCAACAAAGGCGCGGCCAGCACCAAGGGAAAAGTCGCGCGTTCGGCGACGCTGCTCGTTCCGGAGGCGGACGTTCCGAAGCTGCACCTGGCGGCGACGCGCGGCAAGGTGACGCTGGCGATGCGCGGCGATGAAGATGAAACCATCTCAGACGAGAAGTACACGGCGAAGAGCAAGGAGTTGCTGGCGTCGATGATGAAGACCGGTAAGGCGACGACGGAAACGGCGGCGCCGGCCGAGTCCGGTTCGGGGATGTCCAACCTCCCGGGTTCGCTGCTGAAGGGCGGCGACGCGGGAGGCTCCGACGCTTCGGCGATCGTGGCCACGGAGACGCCGCCGCCTCCGCCGGAGTTCTCCATGATTCTGTCATACGGATCGACCGCGCCGGGAACCCGGTCGCAGGCGTTCCGGATTACGTACGAGAACGCGAATTCGAACAATGTCGTGTCGATTCAGCCGGGTCTTGCGACGGGTCAGAACTCGCCGTTCCGGCCGCAGCCTCAGGGCGACGCGGCGCGCCGACCCGCGCCGGTGGAGAACCGCGTGGACGACGAAGACGTGGAGACCGGCGAGGACCGGGAGCCCGTCGGCGGATAACCGGGACAATTCAACGCTCAAGCTAAGGAAGGCAAGTACATGAAGGACCAACGGATGGGTGCGGGGACGGCGGAGCGCTGGGCCGGGGCTGGGACCGCGGCGGTCAGGCCGGCAATTCCGGCGGCGGGTTCGTCCTTTCGTCAGGGATCGGGCGCGTGCGGCGTTCGGGCAGACCGGAGGAGACGGCGGATCGCGGCGTTGGCGGCGGTCGTTGCGATCGCGGTCGCACCGGCGCAAGCGCAGGATTTCTCAATACAGGTCCGCGACTTCACGGAGCAGCAGCTTCGGGTGGCGGTGCCGCTGGACCGCAGCGTCCTGGTGGACACGTCGACGGAAGTGTCGCGGGTTCACGTGGTCGCGAGCCACGTGGCGGGGGTCGAGGCGATCGGGCCGCGCCAGTTGCTGATCACGGGGATGAGCTACGGCACGACGCAGGTCGTGCTGTGGGGTCCGCAGAGTCAGCAAAGCGTGCTCGAGGTCTCGGTGGAGTTGAACCTTGACGCGCTTCAGGAGGCGGTGGGTCAGATCGACCCGCAAGCCGAGGTCGAAGTTTCGAGCGTGATGGGGAACATCGTGCTGACCGGCGTGGTCAGCAGCGCGGAGAACGCGCAGCGGATGGCGGAGCTGGCGCAGCTTTTCCTTCCGCCGTCGGCGCGGACGGGGTCGCAGACGACCGTTCAGAACCATCTTCGGGTCTCGGGCGAGCGTCAGGTGCTGCTGCGCTGCACGGTGGCGGAGGTGAACCGCGGGGCGGTGCGTCAACTCGGGATCAACGGATTCATCGCGGGCGACGACTTCCGCGACATGTTCGCGGTCAACCAGATCGGCAGCATCAACCCGATCAACATCGGGGCGGCGGCGGATGCGAACGTGCTGGGGGACATTCCGTTCCTGACGGGGACGGAAGGCATCCCGCTGTCGCCGAGCTCCACGCTGTCGCTGGGGTTCCCGCGGGTGCAGATGCAGCTTTTCCTTCAGGCGCTGACGAACAATTCGCTGCTGAAGGTGCTGGCGGAGCCGAACCTGGTGTGCATCAGCGGGGAGACGGCGTCGTTTCTGGCGGGCGGGGAGTTTCCGATCCCGGTGCCGCAGAGCACGGCGTCAAACGCCATCACGATTGAGTTCCGCGAGTTCGGCGTGCGGCTGAACTTCACGCCGCTGGTCGAGGCGCATCAGCGGATCCGCCTGCGGATCAACCCGGAGGTTTCGGAGACGGACTTCTCGGCGGCGGTGGAGATCGGCGGATTCGTCGTGCCCGGACTGACGAACCGGTCTGCGGAGACGACGGTCGAGGTGGGGAACGGACAGACGATCGCCATCGCGGGATTGCTGAGCGAAAACATCCGCGCCGTGGCGAGCAGCATTCCGGGCATCGGGGAAGTTCCGATCCTGGGCGCGCTGTTCCGGTCGATCGAATTCCGTAAGAGCGAGACGGAGCTGGTGATTCTGGTGACGCCGGAGATCGTGGCGCCGCTGCATCCGGAGCAGGTGTCGCCGGTTCCGGGGCAGTTTCTGGTCGAGCCGTCGGATTTTGAGCTTTATTTCCTCGGCGAAGTGGAGGGCAAGGGGGCGGCGGCGGGCAATGCGCCGGTGCCTGCGGCGGCGCCCGAGGGCGCGCCGCCGGACCACGGCGGAGGCGCGGGCGCCGCGCCGAGTCCGGAGAGCTTGTCGATCCGCGGCGCGTGGGGTTACGCGGACGGGAAGCGCTGACCGAAGCGTCGGCTTATCGCCATCGGGAACCGACGCGCGGAGCCATCCGAATTGTAGAAAGCAGGGCGGGCGCACCCCGCCCTTTCTTTATTATGACCGGTGGCGGCGAATTCGCCGGACTTCGACGGGCGTGGGGTCGACGGTTCTGAAGGGCGCGGCGTCCGATCACCCGTCGGAGATCCCCCGGTGCGGTCCGATCACCTTTGCGCAACGGCTGCGCGTCCGGCGCGCCGTCGCGCCGTATCTTAGGTTATTCCTCAGAGCCTCGGGCGGAAACTGCCGTGTTGAGGCGCATCTCCTGCGTCCCCCTTTCGCCGGTGAATGCGTCGCGCGGCGATGATCCCGCCTTCGTAACGGGTTCCTCCGAGGCAAGCACAAGGAGACCGTCATGTGGCCACGATTCAAAGGGGGGAAGCGTCGCGCCTTTGCAGCGCCGTCGAGCGCCGCTGGTCTGGCGGTGTTAGCGGCCGGGGCGCTGTGGTCGATGCCGACGGAGCCGGACCCGGTCGTCCGGGTGGAGGAGGAGTGGGAGCTGGTGCTGAACGATCCGCACGTGGACCGTGTTTCGCCGCAGTTCACGACGGTGATGTCGCCCTTCCCGAACATGGATTCGTATTACGCGCAGATTCTGTGGAACCACCGGGAGACGCCGGAGTTCACGCCGGGCGGCATTCAGTTGCACAGCTACCGGGGGGAAACGCTGCTGCGGATGCGGAGCGTGGAGTGGCGGACGCTGAGCACGCAGGCGGAGACGATCCGCTGGACGCAGTCGCTGCAGACGGATGGCGTGTCGCTGACCGTCTCGATTCAGGACGGGCACTCGACGACGTGGGGGAGCTTCGGTCGGGACATGTACATCTCGAGTTCGGCGAACCTGGCGGACCTGGGTCAGTACCGTCCGGATTTTTCGGCGTCGAACGCGTGCGTGTCGTTCGGGTCGAACCGGGTGGAGAGCCTGATCCTGAAACGGGTGCGCTACTACGGACGGGACGGATTGATTGCGGAGGACAACACGCCTCGAAGGGTGATGTAAGCGGAGCGGGGAAGAACGTCGCGCGCCGACGCCGCGCCCCCCGGTTCCCGGCCGCGCTTCGAGGGAGAACACAACGATGCACGTCGCAACGGGAAGCAACAAGGTGAACCGCCGCCGCGGACTGACGGTCGTGTCCGTCGGGGTGGCGTTGCTGCTGATCATGGGCCTGGCGGCGCTGACGGTGGACGTGGGGATGATGTACCGCGCGCGGGGCGAGGCGCAGCAATCGGCGGACGCGGGTTCGATGAGCGCCGCCTGGCGCCTGCTGGATCAGGACCGCCTGCGCGGGGCGGATCACGTGGAGAACGTGATCCTGGAGACGCGGCAGGACGGCGCGGCGGTGGCGTATGAGAACGCGGTGGTCAATCTTTCGCCGGTGGTGGCGCTGAATATCGAGAACGATCCCGGCGGGGATCTCGTCCTCGGACGGCTCAACCGTCCGAACGATCCGACCGAGGAGCTGAGCTTCGACGGGGATCCGGCGGATTACAACGCGGTCCGGGTGCTGCTTCGCCGCGACGGCGAGCGGAACGGGCCGATCAGCCTTTATTTCGCGAGCCTGCTCGGTCATCACGAGAAGGACATCTCGGCGTCGGCGACGGCGGCGTTCTACGACGGGGTTGTCGGCTGGAGAGTGACAGACAAGACGGGAAACGCCGGTCTGCTTCCTTTTGCGCTGAAGAAGACGGCGTGGGAGAAGCTGCTGGGGGGCGAACTGACGACGGGAGACAACTTTGCGTATGACGCGGACACGGGCGACGTATCCGCCGGGGCGGACGGCATCCTCGAGCTGAACCTTTATCCGGGTTCGGGAGAGGGGCAGTTGCCCCCGGGGAACTTCGGAACGGTGGACATCGGATCGCCCAACAACAGCACGAACGACATCGCGCGACAGATCCGCGAGGGCGTCAACGAAGAGGATCTGTCTTATTTCGGCGGGACGCTCCGGCTCGGATCCGACGGGACGTTGCCGCTGAACGGCGACACGGGGTTGTCGGCGGGATTCAAGGACGACCTGGCGGCGATCATCGGTCAGCCGCGAGCGATTCCGATCTTCACGGAGGTCAGCGGACCCGGGAACAACGCGACGTTCACGGTGGTCGGATTCGTGGGCGTGCGCATCCTGAGCGTGAAGCTCACGGGACCGATGAGCGGGAAGCGTGTGATCATCCAGCCTGCGTATCTCGTTGACGATGCGGTGATCGTCGGAGAACAGAACGGGCAAAGCCGGTATGTGTATCAGCCGGTCGTGCTGGTGCGCTGACGCGCGCCTGGGCGGCCGCGGCGACAATGAAGTGTTTGCAGAAGCCCCGGAGAGAAGCCGCGTGTGCGTACGCGCGGGTTCGGGAACGGCGCCGCCGCGAGCGGACCGGTCCCGGCGGTCCCTGTCCGGGGCAGGTTCAGGGAGAAGCGTTATGAACAGGCGCACTCGGGCCCCCGCCCGGACGCGACGCCGTCGAGGCGTCGTCGCGGTGCAGGTCGCCGTAATGCTGGTGGTCCTCATCGGCTTTGCGGCGCTGACCATCGATGTGGGCGTGCTTTACAACACGCGACAGGATCTTCAGCGGACGGCGGACGCGGCGGCGCTGGCGGCGGCGGCGAAGCTCTCGGATTACAGCGAGGGGTCGCCGATCGGGGTAGCGACGGCCGCGGCGCAGGAATTCACGGAGGCGAACTACGTGTTCGGCGGGACGGTCTCGCTGGACACGGAGACGGACGTGGTGTTCGGCCGGGCGTCGTTGAACAACTCAACGGGCCGGTACGACTTCACCGAAACGACGGTGATGCCGAACGCAGTGCGGGTGATCGTCCGGAAGACGCAGGCGTCGCCGAACGGCGCCGCCCAGCTCTTTTTCGCCAAGGTGCTCGGAATTGCGGAAAGCGACGTTCAGGCGAGCGCGATGGCGATGATGGTCCCGCGCGACATCGCGGTGGTGGCGGACCTGTCGGCGTCGCACACGGACGACAGCGAACTGGCCCACTACAAGATGACGAACATCAACTTGTACGACGTCTGGGACGCCTGGCCGGGCGGGATCGATGACGACGGCGGCGGGCTGTGGGACGAGGACGACGTTCCGGACGACTGGTGGAACGACGACGGCGGCGCGCCGCAGGCGGCGGGACCGGCGTGGGGATTCCTTCAGGAGCTCGGATACGGCACGGAGGAGATCACGTCGGGCTACGATCCGGCGGCGGACAGCGGACTGGTGCGTCTGCCCTCGGGATCGAGCTGGAGCAACAGCCAGTTGAACACGTACCTGACGGAGCTGGGATACAATTCGACGGAGCGGAGCAAGATCAACAGCAGCACGTACGACAGCTCGCAGTACAAGTACCGCGTGGCGGTCGCGCTGGGTCTTGCGCACTGGCGCAGCGGGAAATCCGGCGGGATGTGGCAGGGGATGGGCTACGCCGCCGGTGACGGCGACGACGTCATCGAGAGCAACGAGCTGGTGTGGGTGGAGACGATCAACGGACGAAGCGTCAACGCTTCGAAGAACATCTGGCTTGACTGGATCGGGAACTACGTCAAGAGCACCAACACCGATATGTATGACGCGAACAGCAAGTTCCGTTATCGCTACGGCGTCAAGACGCTCATGAACTACTTCATGGAGCGCCGGCCGTACCACGACGACACGCCGGAGTTCGCGGACACGCCGACCCAGCCGATGGAATCGGTGAAGAACGCCACGGAGGTGCTGACGGCTTACATCGCGGACCTGGACAGCGACGACCAGATGTCGCTGGAGATCTACGGTGAGACGGCGCATCACGAGGTGGACCTGACGATGGACGTCCAGCAGGTCAGCACGCGTCTGCGCGAGATGCAGGCGGCGTACTACGACGGTTGGACGAACATGGGCGGCGGGATGGAGAAGGGGATCGAGGAGCTGACCAGCCCCCGGGCGCGCGGCGCGAGTCGTAAGGTGATGGTGGTCCTGACCGACGGATACGCCAACGTCAGCAAGGACGGCGACGTCGGCGACTACTCCGGCGGCGAGGCGTACGCACTGGACATGGCGGAGCAGGCCGCGGCGCTGGGCATCCAGGTGTTCTGCGTCAGTGTCGGCGCGTACTGCAACCTCGGGTTGATGGACGAGATCGCCGAGATCGGCGGCGGGCAGCACTACGCGGCCAACACCGCCGACATCGAGGAGTATTCGGCGCAGTTGATCGAGATTTTCGAGGTGATCGGCGGCAAGAGGCCGGTGGAGATCATTGAGTAATCCGGTCGATCGGGGTCTTTCCGGGTTTTCAGAACCACGCGGCGGGCGGGTCGTCAGGACGACGATCCGCCCGCTTGCATTGGAACGTCATCCGCGAGCGCGACGGGACGGATTATCGACCCCTCAGGGAAGGTGTGCGCTGATCGGACGATGGCTGCGTTCCCGGACGCTGGGGGAGTCGAGGCGCGGAGCGCGGCCTCCGATGTAGTTGGAGCCGACCTCACGTCAGCGTCCCTGCGGTTAGGGGACCGGCGGCGGATCGGGAGGAAGCGGTTCAGCTCATGGCGACGGGCGTCCGATTCATCATTCTCAATTCCGACGAGTCCTTTGCGGCGCAGCTTCGCGGGCTGCTGCTGAAGCTCGACGGCGTCAGGATCGCCGCCGAGGTGGACCAGCCGGGCATGCTCGGTCAGATCATTCACCAGGTTCCGGCGGAGATTCTGCTTCTGAATCTGGATCCGGACCCGCGGATGGTGCTCAGCCTGGTCGGCGACCTGATCACCGCCAACCCGCAGCTTGCGGTCTTCGCCACGTCCGCAAACACCGACGGCAAGCTCATTATCGAGGTGATGCGGAAGGGCATCCGCGAGTTCCTTCCGAAACCGCTGGACCCCGCGACGCTGGTTGAGGCGACCGAGCGCGTGGTGATGCAGCGTAGCGAGAAGCCCCCGCACGGCAAGCTGATCTCGATCCTCAGCGGGTGCGGCGGGCAGGGATCGACGACGCTGGCGGTGAACCTCGCGGTGGAGCTGGCGGACGTCTCCGGCGGGCGGGTGGTCGTGGTGGATCTGGACTACCGTTTCGGACAGGTGGCGACGTTCCTGGACCTTGAGCCTTCGTACACGCTGGCGGACCTGTGCAACACGGTGGAGCAAGTGGAGCAGTCGGTGATCGAGAAGGCGCTCATCCGACACGACACGGGCGTGCGGGCGCTGACGCGGCCGGCGCACCTGGCGCAGGCCGACGCGATGACCGCGGCGCACTGCGTCGGGGTGCTGTCGTCGCTGGTGCAGTTCAATGACTACGTGGTGCTGGACGGTCCGACGCGGTTCGACGTGGGGGCGCAGTCGGTGCTGGACCTGGCGGACCTCAACCTGCTGCTGGTGCAACTGCTCGTGCCGAGTGTGCGCAACACGGTGCGGATCGTCGATGCGATGCGCGACGCGGGATACAACCTCGATCGGCTGCGCCTCGTGTGCAACCGTGTGGGCAAGGAGTCGGCGCACCTGTCGGTGGACGACGTGGCGACGACGCTGAACATCCAGCCGACGGCGACGCTGCCGGACGACTGGTCCACGATGGGCGGGGCGGTCAATCTGGGCGTTCCGCTGCTGACGTACAGTCCGAAGAGCAAGGTGCGGCAGGCGATCCGCGACCTGGCGGAGCTTCTTGTGGCTCCGCCGGCGGAATCCCGTCCGGTCAAGGAGACAAAGAAGGGATCAAAATCGCGCGCCTTGGCGTAGCGCTGTCGCGCTTTCAGGAAGGTATCGGGGCGCGTGAAGGAGAAGCAAGCTGATGTTCGGGAAAAGAGCGACCGCCACGTTGAAGCCCGCGCTCGCGGCGCCGCCGGCGCCGGGCAAGCCCGCGGAATCGGGGAAACCCGCCGCCGCCCCGGCTGCGCCCGCCGCGCCCAAGCCGAAGGTCTCGCGGGAGAAGATCGACCGTTTCAACGAATTGAAGACGCAGCTCCACCGGAAGCTGATCGAGCAGCTCGACCTCTCCCGGATGGTCGGCGACGAGGAGACGCTGCGCGAGCAGGTCCGCGAAGTGGTCACGCAACTGGCGGATCAGGAGAATACGCTACTGAACTTCACCGAGCGTCAGCGGCTGATCGCCGAGGTGCTCGACGAGACGTTCGGACTGGGACCGCTGGAAGTGCTTCTGAAGGATCCGCACATATCGGACATCCTCATCAACGGTCCGAAGCAGGTGTTCGTCGAACGCCGCGGGCGCCTGGAGCTGACCAGCGTCGAGTTCCGCGACAACGCGCATCTGATGCACGTCATCGACAAGATCGTCAGCGCGGTGGGGCGGCGCTGCGACGAGACGTGTCCGCTGGTGGACGCTCGTCTGAAGGACGGGAGCCGCGTCAACGCGGTGATCCCCCCGCTGGCGATCGACGGGGCGAGCGTGTCGATCCGGCGTTTCGGGCGCGACCCGGTGACGTGGGACGACTACATCGGGTGGAAGTCCGTGACGCAGGAGATGCGGGATTTTCTGGAAGCGTGCGTGAAGGCGCACCTGAACATCCTGATCGTGGGGGGCACGGGATCGGGGAAGACGACGCTGCTGAACAACCTCTCGTCGTTCATTCCGCTGGAGGAGCGCATCGTCACGATCGAGGATGCGGCGGAGCTTCAACTGCGTCAACCTCACGTGGTGCGCCTGGAGACGCGCCCGCCGAATATCGAAGGCAAAGGGCAGATCACGATCCGCGATCTGCTCATCAACTCGCTGCGTATGCGCCCGGACCGGATCGTGGTCGGCGAGTGCCGCGGACCGGAGACGCTGGACATGCTTCAGGCGATGAACACCGGTCACGACGGGTCGCTGACGACGATCCACGCCAACTCGACGCGGGACGCGGTGCAGCGTGTCGAGACGATGGTGATGATGGCGGGGTTCGAGCTTCCCGTCCGCGCAATCCGTAATCAGTTCGCGTCGGCGATCCACCTGATCGTGCAGGCGCAGCGCCTCACGGGCGGTCCGCGGAAGATCGTGACGATCACCGAAGTGCAGGGGATGGAGGGCGACGTCATCACGATGCAGGACTTGTTCGCCTTCGAGCAGGTCGGGATCAACAGCAAGGGCAAGGCTTACGGGCACTTCGTGGCGACGGGCATCCGTCCGGGCTTCCTCGACCGGTTGAAGGCCTGCGGGCAGACGGTGGACACGGGGATGTTCGACCGGCAGATCCTGATGACGGACGACGAGTAAGCCCGGGTTCAGGGTTCGGGATTTTGGGTTTTGGGGGCGGACAGCGGCAGAGGGAACTGACTCAGATCAGGGGTTAATGACATGATTCTGGCATCTGTACAAAACCTGCTTTATCTTCTCCTGCCGCTGCTGGGGTCGATGCTGCTGTGCTACGGCATCTACCAGGTGATCTCCGAGTCGAAGATCACCGGGCAGAAGAAGATTCAGGAGCGTCTGCGCGGCGTCAGCGCGAAGAAGGCGGACAAGGAGAAGGCCTCGATCCTGCGGCGCGCCGCGGGGAGCGAGGCGAAGTCCTTCGCGGACCAGCTGCTCGGGAAACTCAGCGTCGTCAACCGTCTTCAGCAGCTTCTCGATCAGGCCGACGTGGACTGGTCCGCCTCAAAAACCCTGATGAATCTCGGCGTGGCGGCGATCGTCGTCATGGGCGGGTTGCTGCTGATCCAGGCGAGTCCGCTGGCGGCGGTCGGCTGCGCCGTGGCGATCATGTTCATGCCGTTGATGTTCCTCTCCTTCATGCGCAAGAAGCGCCTCAAGAAGATTACGAACCAGCTGCCCGACGTCTTCGAGATGATGTCGCAGGCGTTGCGCGCCGGGCACTCGCTGGCGAGCGCCGTGCAGCTCGTCCACGAGCAGATGCCCAACCCGATCGCCAAGGAGTTCGGCCGGGTCTATCACGAGCAGAACCTCGGGTTGAAGATCGAGGAGGCCCTCGTGTCGATGGCGAACCGGCTGGACCTGCTGGACGTCAAGTTCTTCGTCACCGCGGTGCTGATCCAGCGTCAGACGGGCGGCGACCTGGCGGAAGTCATCGACAACATCGGCGGCGTCATCCGGTCGCGCATCGAGCTGTTCGGCATGGTGCAGGGTCTGACGGCGGAGGGGCGGCTGTCCGGGTGGGTGCTTTTCGCTCTGCCTTTCCTGGTGTTCTTCGGATGCATGTACCTGAACCCGAAGTACGCGAGCGTGCTGCTTGAGGATCCGACGGGGAAAATCCTTCTGATGGTGGCGGGCGGCATGCAGTTGATGGGTCTGGCGATGATCCGGTGGATTGTGAATATCAAGGTGTGACAGGCAACGAGGCGACGAGGTGCGAGGCAACAAGGCAACGGGCAAAGTGGATACGGTCGCGTAGAACGGTCTGGCGAGGAGAGCACGAATGTCAATTTACATGATCGCCGGTTTGATCGCGGGAAGCCTCGGGCTGATCGTCTACGCCCTCTGGCCTGCGCAGAAGTCGGATCAGGAGACGATCAAGCGCCGCATTGTCGGACGTTCGCGCAAGGACGACGTGGGAGAAATCCGCAAGCGCGCGAAGGCCTCCGTCACGCAGCAGGTGGTGAAGAAGTTCGCCCCGCTGGCGATGCGCCCGGTGATGCCGAAAAGCCCGGAGGAGATGTCAAAGCTCCGCCTCAAGCTCGCCAACGCCGGGTTCCGCCGGGACAACGCGGCCTCGATGTTCCTCGCCAGCAAGACGGTCATCGCCGTGCTCGCGGCGGTCGTCGCCGGCTTCTTCGTCTGGGCGCGCGGCGACGAACTGACCAAGGCCTTGGGCATCGTCGTGTTCTGCATGGGCGCGGGATTCATGGCGCCGAACCTGTGGCTGTCGATGGCCGCGGGAAAACGCGCGGAGACCGTCCGCAACGGCATTCCCGACGCCCTGGACCTGATGGTCATCTCCGTCGAGTCCGGGCTCGCCCTCGACGCCGCGATCCAGCGGGTCGGAGACGAGCTGCGCCAGGTGCATCCGACGCTCGCCGAGGAGCTTCAGATCGTCACGCTTGAAAGCCAGATGGGCATTCCCCGCGCCGAAGCCCTCGGCAACCTCGCCAACCGCACCGGCGTGTCGGAGATGCGCTCGCTCGTCGCCATCATCAACCAGGCGGAGCGCTTCGGAACCAGCATCGCCCGCGCCCTGCGCACGCAGGCCGAGACCCTGCGCACGAAGCGCCGCCAGGCCGCCGAGGAACGCGCCCAGAAGACCACGGTGAAACTGATGGCGCCGCTGATCCTTTTCATCTTTCCTGCGATTCTCGTCGTCCTGGCGGGCCCCGCGGCGCTGAAGATGATTCAGACGCTCAAGGACAACCCGGCCGTGATGGGGCAGGGATAACCACGGCGCACAACAGCGCGGGGACGCGCGAGGCTCGTAAATTCCTCGCGAACTCACGCGGGGCCTGACGAACAGGCTCTGAGGGGCAGACAGGGAGCGCCGCGGGAGTATGATGGTCACGGGGGCTTCACTCCCGCGACGGCGGGACGTCCCTTGGGCGTTGTTTCAAAACCGAGCCGCGCCCGTAAAGAAGCGTGCTTTTCGGGCCTTTCACGCGGGTTTTGAAACAAGGTGTTAGTGGTCCGCCTGAGCGAAGCGTGCGTATGTCCTCTCCCCTGCCTGACGCCATCACCGCCCACAGCCTCGGGGAGGTTCACCTTTACCTGCTGGCGACGCCGTGCCCGGATTGCGGGCGCGGACCGCTCCAGGGAGGCGACGGGCGTCGGGTGAGCGAACCCGGGGAGGTGCTGGAGCTGACGGTCCCGATCGTCTGCACCGCGTGCGCTCGGAAAAGAGATCTTCGCGCGGTTCTGCCGCGCGGCACGGGCGTCGAGGGGGAGGTCGTCGTCCTCAATCCCACCGACGAACCGTCCGACATTCTGGACGTGGCGCAGTGGGTGACGTTGTTTCGGATCATTACGGCGAAAGCGGCGGCGGTCGCGGATCGAGCCGAAGCCCGCCGCCTGGGTCTTGAGGCGGCGCAATGCCTTGAGGAGGCGCTGAAGTTTTACCGGCAGGACAGCGACCTGCCGCCACCCGAGGCGTTCTTCAGTGAGGCGTCGCGCCGCCGGATGTCGGAGCACCCGGCCGAGTTCTCGCGCCAGCGGCTGGTGGACCTACGCGCCCGGCTTCCTTCGATCCGACGGATGCGGAACCAGCTCGCGGAGCCCCCAGCCGTACCGAAGCGGCGACGTTGGTTCGGAAGGTGAAGCCGCCGGCTTCGCGGGTCGAAGCCCAGGCGCGCGCGGGGGCCGACGTAAAGAGCGGACCTGAGTCTCCACCGGACTCCGGTTGGCGGGCGTTGGATTCGCTTGAACTTACGATCAAGCCGGGAAATCGACGGAACCTGGTGAATGATCTGGCCGAGCATGCCCGGCTGGTCCACCTCGGTGGCGATCCTGACGCCGTCGAGCCGGTCAACCGTGAAGCGTCGAAAAGTCCGGCGGAGGCTTCGACGGCGACGCTTCAGAGCTTCTCGGGCGGTCTGATTGACGCACGCCGGAATGCCCGCGCCGTCGTCAGACGCCTTCAATGACCAGGTCGCCCGGGACGAATCCGCCGTCGGCGAAGCGCCACGCCCGCGGCGAGCCGGCGATGCCTTCCCCCATCGGCACGATAACGTAGAGGAAGTCGTCGAGCGCCTCGTGCGTGTCAATGTCGCTGGGCGAGTCCGTCCCGTCCGGGTGCGAATGAAAGACGCCGATAACGGTCCGTCCCGCCGCCTCGGCCTGCCGGTACGCAGTGAAGAGCGCCTCCCACGCCACCTGGTACCGGCGTCGCCGATCGCCCTCGGCGATGTTCGCCGCGCAAATCACGTCGCTGATGCGCACGAGCGACGCCTCGCGCACACCGATCAGCACTCCGCAGCATTCCTCAGGAAAGCCCGATTCCACGTACCGGCGCATCCGATCCACCTGCGCTGAAGACATGAGCACCGCGGGGTCTCGACCGTTTCCGCCGCCAAGATGATGCTCCGACGGCGTCGCCGCTGTGGAAGCCCACGTCGAGGAAAATAACGCGCTCGGTTTCATGATCGCATCCCTCGCCGCCATCGGAGCGGGCGACCGCTGTCGCCGCATTCAACCCCGCCGGTCAGGAAGCGTATCAGGAAAGGCAACAGGAACCCTCCTGCTGCGCCGCACCACCTACCCGTCCCCTTCGCTTTCGTCTGCCGGCCCGTCCCGGAGGTGGCCGTCCGCTCCGTTGTGCGAGTAGAAACTGCTGCGAATGGTGAAAACCCAGTCACCGCCGGAGTATACCTGAAGGCACATGAAATAACCGGTGGAAGGCACCAGAGCGATGTCGAGATTAGTCCCAAATCAAGCGTGAATGATCGGCCTTTTTCTGCGTCACGACCGCCGCGTTTGCGGCGCGCGGCGAGAGGGGGCGGCCGGGCGGTCGCTTATTAATGGGGTCATCAAATCGTTTACACTCGGAACTCCTCGAATCGTCGAGTCATGCTGAAATCTCTACAGTTCGCCATACGCGATGTAAACTATTTGATGACCGGAGTAATAAGCGGCGGCAAGTTGTGGTTTGCGGCATTCACACCTCGTTTGTGTTTTCAAAAAGACCGATCCGAACCGAGGCATCCGGACCCCGGCACCCGTCGGCGACCTCAACAGCGCAGCGGACAGCAGCGGGCCTCCGCGGTCGGCAGCGGGCGGCACAACGCCTCCGCCGCTCGCAGCAGCACGTGTTGCCACGGATTCCACGACAGCAGCTTGAACACCACGCGCCGCCCCCCGCGGACCCCCAGCGCCGGCACGCACCCCGTGTTTGAGCTGATCGATGAGGTTCTCCTGGTCACACCGGCCGTGCGCCGTCTCGACGACCGTGCTGCAAACGTGCGCTCGATCATTGGTGATGGTGAAGACGTACCGGTAGTCCGTAAACAGCCGCTCCTGCCCCTTTTCCACCGCGATCCGCTTGCGCACCACGATCATGCGGTAGGAGCGGCGACACGCCTGCGGCGCGTGCTCGAACTCCGCCACCTCCTCGCCCAGCCCGCGGGCCTTGTCCGTCAGCTCGTAGCGGATGTTCCGCGCCTTCAGCATCGGTCGCGGCTGATCCCCCCACGCCCGCTCCCGCAACCGCCACGCCATCCGCCGCTTGCGTTCCGCCAGTCTTTTCGCTCTACTCTTGCTCACTCGAAAGGCCTCCTTGCAGTACAGCGCGGCCGACGCCGCGCGGGTGTTGTTTCCCTGCAAAACACGGCATTTCGAGTGTTTTATTGCACAAGAAGGCCAAGAATTCACGCTTGATCAGGGCCTGAATTGAGCAACGAATTTGCAACTCGGGACACTACGGCCGCCGGAAGATCGTCCGGGGCTGAGGCTTGCAGATGATCCTTGGAATGCGACGAGGGAGGGACGATCGACGAGAGACATGGCGCAGAGGCCGCCCGGGGATTGGTGATGCCCGGTTGTGCTGGCGAGGCGGAATCTCTCGCCGTGAGGATCTACGTGAACCCGGAAGTTCATATGAACTCAACGCCCGGCGACCGGGGCCCGAAGGAGAGTCAGGCGACGGGACCGAGGATCCTGCGGGACCGTCGCCGTAACCGCTCCGGCTACGGGCGTTGCATAAAGCGGCGCAGGTCGTCGGCGGCGACAGGCCGGGGCAGCCAGCCGTGAAAGCCCGCGTCGAGCAGAGTTTTCACCTGGTCGGCGGAGCGCGGAGCGCCGAACGCCACCAGCTTCGTTGGCGTTTCCGCCGACTCGTTGCGGATCAGGAGCGGCGTCAGCCCGAGATCCAGCCCCGGAGCATCCGCGTCCAGAAAAACGACGCGCGGATCGAAGCGGGCGATCAGAAGCCCTGCCTCCAATGCGGTGGCGGCGACGTGCAGATCGAGGTCGGGGCGGTCGTGAAAAGCCAAGCGCCAGGGATCCACGTCCGCTCCCGCGCCCGGCGCCTCCCGGGAATCGAGGACGACGATCGACGCGCGGTCCGGAGGAAGGGCTTCGAGGGGAAGCCCGTGAGCACGCATGAACTGGACCAGCTCCTTGACGGGGACGCGGCGGTCGCGGCTTCCGGGGATGCGGTAGCCGTGCAGTTCGCCGGTGTCGAACCACTTGGCGACGGTGCGGGGAGCGACTTTGCAGATGCGCGCGATCTGACCGGTCGTCAGAACCTCTTTTTTCGTCTGGCTCCTCATGATCGTCAAACTCGGAGCACGGCAAGTATCGCATATGAAGGTCGCATGAGCGGTCCGGTCGCGGTCGATCAGGCCGCGTGCCGCGGTATTGAGGCTGGGCGTTGAGTCCGCATTCGCATCTCGCGCAATTATGAGTCAGTATTGGTAACACATAAGCGGTCCAATAACCTGCCAGTTTTCGGACTTGGCTGGCGCACGCCCCAGAATAATGCGGATGCCTGTGTCCTGTCCGCTGTTTTTGTGGACTACGCCATCAGAGTTGTTTGCAAGTCCTCATACGCACGAAATAAGGCTAAGTACACGCGGATATCGCTTGTAATCACGGTCTTTCACTCATAGAATCCGGGCGACTTGTGTTGAAATCGGGGGTCATGAATCCACTGCGGGGTCAGTGGAGTGACCAGTCCGCATTCATGGCCGAAGACGAAATGTCAATGCGGCAATGCAAAGCGGAACGGGTCATCCAGAATTTGGGGAAAGAAGGTTGTCCGATCGCGGTCCCTCCCGGGCCGTGAACGGGAGTGGAGGCACATTTATGATGAAGAGAGGGATATTGGCCTTGTGGGCTGCGGCGGCGTCGCTGGCGTTCGCCGGAGCGGCGCAGGCGGGCGTCGGGTTCTTCATTGACGCGAGCACGCTGCAGTTCACGTATACGAAGGGCGCCGGGGGTCCGGGCAGCTTCGGGCAGATCGAGATTCACGACATCGTCAGCTCGAATCTGGTGGTTCAGCACCTGAATCTCGGGGCGAACGGCGAGATCGGCGGCGGCGACGACACGCTGCTGGACCTGGCGGAGATCGGCGACTCGGGTCAGTTCAGCGTCTCGTTCGTAGGCGACGTGTTCAAGCACGGCGCGAACAGCTACTCGATCGTCGGATCGGTGAGCATCGGCGACGTGAACTCGCCTCCGGACGTCATTGTGGGCAACTTCAAGAGCGACTCGTTGACGATCGGCGGCGGGTTCTTCTCGTTCGGCGGAGCGTTGGGCAACCCGGACGGGATTCTTCAGCCGTCGCAGGGCGACTCGTGGGTGTTCACGGGTCTTGCCGCCGACACGAACGACATCATCAACGGTCAGTTCGGCGGTCTGGACGGGGTGGACGGCACGGTCAGCATCGCTGACGGTCGTGGTTCGTACCGGTCCGGGAACCTGTTGGACTTCCAGTTCGTCGGCCAGTTCGCGGACCTGGACGCGTTTTTCAACGCGAATACGCAGGGAAGCAGCGGAGCGGACATGAAACTGACGATTGTGCCGGTTCCGGGCGCGGTTCTGCTGGCGTCGCTGGGTCTGGCGGGGGCGTGGATCGCCCGTCGCCGGGTGGCGTAAGGGGTTTTCATCCGGAATTCAGGTCTCCGAGAGTGGACCGGAGACTGAAACGCGGGTATGATGTGATCAGGAAGCCGCGGTCGGTTCGACACTGGCCGCGGCTTTCTGGGTTTCGCGGATGCTTGTCGGAATGCTTATCGGGTTGATCTCCGGGGGAGACGGAGGGTCAGCCGCCGCGGGCCGATAGACAATTCATTCCAGGACTTGGCGTAAACACCTGGGAGAGAGAGGGCGCCATGAGGTCCGTCGTTGCATCGGCAGGCTCGCGCGCTGCGCGGGTCTGGGGGCTCGTACTTTTTTGCAGTCTGATCGCCGCGCCGCAGGTGCGCGCCGGAGAGGGCGTCTTCCTTGACGTGACGTCCCTCCTGTTCAATTACGACGCGATCAACCCGAACGCAGGCGAGGGCGAACTCGTCGGGCGCATCGTCATCTTGCCGGGCGAGGTCTCGCACCTGAGCCTTCAGCAGCTCGACCTCGGCGCCGACGGCGGGTTCGGCGGCGGCGATGACGTCATCCTCGACGTGGCTGCGATCGGCAACGCCGTCAACTTCGACGTCCTGCTGGCCCTCGACGTGATCCGCGGCGGCGGTCCGAATCAGTACCGCCTGCGCGGGGAGTTCGCGGCGACGGACACGGTGACGACGCTCGCCGATCCGTCGATCCTGGGCGCGCTGGACACCACGGCGGTGTCGCTGATCGGGCCGATCTTCCAGTTCGACGGGTCACTGGCGACGCAGGCGTTCCGGGATTCGCTGCTGGGTCCAGAAGGAAGTTCGGACTGGATTTTCCAAGGCGTTCCCGCCGACACGGGTCCGGTCCCTGACGGCGACGGCTCGCGCGGTCGCGTGACGCTTCTTTCCGACCGGGAGGTCTTTGACTTCGGGGCGCTGGGGGAGTTTCACTTCGCGGGCTTCGGGTTCAACGACTTGGACGCTTTCTTCTCGGCGGACCGGAACGCCCTGTCGGCGGACGTGAAACTGGTGATCGTTCCGGAACCGGCGACGCTGGCGCTGCTGCTCGCGGGCCTTTTCGGCTTGCGGCGGATGCGGGTACGGTGAGACCGCCGACGATTTGAAATCTCTCTGATCAAGCCGCCGGAACGACGGGTCCAAGGCGCCGGGAACGGTGCGCCGTCGGTTCTGCGCGGTCCTGTCTTTTCCGTCGGACGCGGCGTGAGGTTACTGCGCGGTACTCCGTGACGGGATGCCGCGCGAGCGTTAACGGATGCCGGACGACCGTCTCTTGTCGGCGGCGCTTCAAAGCCCCTCCGTGACTTCCGTCGATGTGAACATCGTCAGACTTTGCGCGACACGGTTCGGCAGGTTCCGGTGTCGTGCGTGTCGTCGAGCGGTCGCGGCATGCGGCGCGGGAACTGGGAGCGGCGGGGATCACGGTTACAATGCCGCGCGGGGCGAGGGGGCGCGACGCTCGGTCAAAGATGTACGCCGCAGGAGTAAGCGACATGCACAGACGAGGTGCGAAATCCATCATAAGCGAGGCGGTGCGAGGGCGTCGTTCGGGTCGTGTGAACCTCAGTCTGGTCCTGACGCTGGTGGTTATAGCGGGGGTTCTGGGGGTGGGGGCGGTTTCGCTGCGGAAGTGGCGTCATCGGTCGCTGGCGGCGACGGCGCTGGCGGAGGCGCGGCGGCTGGAAGGGACCGGCGATTTCGACACCGCGTCGAAGCGCTACCAGGACTACCTGGAGCGGAACCCGACGGACATCGAGGTGTTGGAGGCGTATGCGCGAGCGAACCTGATGGCGCGTCCGCGCGAGTCGAAGCACTTCCGCAAGGCGGTGGGGGCGTATCAGGAGCTTCTGCGGCTGCGTCAGGGGCACGAGGCGTACCTGGATGCGCTGGTGCGTCTGCACGCGAGGGGACAGGCGCCGCCGGATCAGCTTCTGTACTGGGCGAAGCAGTGGGCGTCGGCGCATCCGCAGAACGCCCGGGCGCGGTTGTGGCTGGCGCGGGCGCAGACGGAGAGCGGGCAGTATGACGAGGCGCGCAAGACGTTTGAGGAGATTCTCGCGTCGCCTGAGGCGTCCCCGGATGCGTACATCCTCGCGGGGTTGATGGAAGCTCGGGGGGCGACGGTCGCTGCGCAGGGTCTTGCGGCGGCGGCGGAACGTTATGACGCGGGCGTTGCGCGGTTTCCGGAATCGGCGAAGATGCACGCCTACCGCGGGCGTTTCCGGTTGCGGGTTGCGGGCGACAACGCGGGGGCGCGGGCGGACCTGGAGCGTGCGGAGGCGCTGGGTGCGGCGGACCCGATGCTGCACATGCGTTTGTTTGATGAGTGGAGCGACCTGGGCGAACTGGCGAAGGCGGAGGCACACCTGCGGGCGGCACAAGCTGCGAATCCCGCGGCGCGGCGGTCGGCGGTGGAGTCGGAGGTTGTCGTCGACGTCGGCGAGGATGATGAGAGCTGGGCCCTGTTTCTTTTCAAGGCCGAGGCGAAGCTGGCGCTGCGCAAGATCGGGGTGGGCCAGATGACGGCGGCGCAGGTGGGGGATCTGGCGGCGGCGGAGGAAGCACGTCTGAAGGCGGTTGTTGGACGGGAGTGGGACTACCTGCCGTCATTGACGGAGATGTACGCGGCGGCGGAGCGTGGCGAGGACGCGCAGCGGTGTGCGGAGGCGCTGCGGAAGCTGATCGACCCGGCGTCGCCGATCGTGGAGACCCAGCGGGCGATCTGGGCGAAGGCGGAAGGCATCGCGGCGTTCGCGGCGAACCGGACGGACAGTCCGTACCGGGTGATCCGGCTTCCGGAGCGGGTGGACATTGATCCGCGGATTCTGGTGATGAAGGCGCTGGCGTACCGGCGGATCAACATGCCGGCGCGGGCGGCGGCCTGCCTGGAGCGGTATTTGCGCGTGGCGCCGGAGGACGCGGAAGCGCTGGCGCTGCTGGGGCAGGCCCAGCTCGAGATGGGCGACTGGGCGCGGGCGCGAGCGACAGCGGAACGGCTTGCGGGATCGGCGCGGCACGTGGAGGAGGCGAGGCTGATCCACGTGCAGGCGGCGATCAGCGAGCTGCGACCAGAGCAGGCGCAGCGGGATCCGGCGCTGGTTGAAGCCTTGCGGAATCAATTGACGTCGCTGCCTCCCGAGATCGGCGGTTCCGCGCAGGCGATTCTTCTTTCGGCGGTACTGGAGGAAAAGTCGGGGCGGGTCGCCGAGGCGGAGGCGCTGCTGCGGGCGAACCTGCGCATCGACGATCCGAAGGATCTGATTCTGGGGGGTCTGGTCGGGTTGCTGGAGCGCGCCGGTCGGTCTGACGAGGCGATCGATGCGGCGCGGACGGCGGCGGAGGACGCGCCGAATCGCGCACGACGGTGGATGTTTCTGGCGGAGGTCTGCCTGCGCGGCGGGCGAGGCGACGACGCGCGGTCTGCGCTGGATCGTGCGGTGGCGGGGGCGGAAGCCCCGGGCGCGGCGCGGGATGCGCGCCTCATGCGGGCGCGACTTCTGATCGAGACGGGGAAGGCGGACGAGGGAGTTGGGGAGCTGGAGGCGATGCGGAAGGCGGACCCGACGGACCCGGTCTGCCGCTCCGCGCTGCTGGACGCAGCGCTATCGGACCGGAAGGGCGTTCCGGCGTTTGCGACCGAGCAGATCAACGAGCTGATTAACGAGTTGAAGGGGATCGAGTCGGAGTCGGAGGGGGTGCATTGGCGGGTGTATCTGGCGCGGCTCATGCTGCGGGCTTCGACGCCTGAGACGGCGCCTTCGGCGAATCTGCCTCAGGTTGAGGCCTTGCTGTCGCAAGCGCTGACGCTGGACCCATCGCGGGTGGACGCCTGTCTGATGCTGGCGGATCTGTACCGCCGGCGCGGGGACACGGTGCGCGAGGAGGAGACGTATCGACGGGTGCTGGTGGTGTATCCCAGCGTTGTGGAGGTGGCGGAACGGTTGCTCGGCCTGCTCAACGGGCAGATGCGGTTCAAAGAGGCGTTGCAACTGATCGACGAATTTGAGCAGCGTGGCGTGTTGATGCCCGGAGCGCGTCTCGAGGTGGCGCTGCGTTCGGATCAGCCGACGGAGGCGGTGGCGGCGCTGGAGGAGCTGCGCGCGGCTGAACCGGGGAACGTTCAGGCGCTGCTGCTTCTGGCGAAGGTGAAGTTCTCCAACGGGTCGAAGTACGCGGAAATCGCGCCGCTGCTCGATGAAGCGGAGAAGTCGGGGGGGCACGTTCCGCTGGCGACGTATCTTCGCAGCTCGATGCTGGAGGCGGAAGGGCGGTTCGACGAGGCGGAGGCGGTGTTGAACCGCGAGGTCGAGTCGCATCCAGGTTACGCGGCGTACGTGATGCGCGGGCCGTATTACTTCCGGCGCGGCCGCCTCGCGGAGTCGGAGGCGGATTTCCGGAAGTTGACCGAGCTTCCGGACAACCCGGCGGAGGGCGCGCTGCTGCTGGGGCGTTTTTATGACGAGACGGGAAACCGCGACCAGGCGCTTTCGACGCTGGAGGCGGCGATCGCGGCTTATCCGGATCACCTGAAGCTGGAGCAGGCGCGGCTGGAGATTCTGCTGGGTTCGCCGTCACCGGAGCATCGGGCGACGGGTGAAGCGCGGCTCAAGGAGCTGCTGGCGAAGCACGCGGAGGATCCGCTGCTTCGGCTGATGCAGGCGGCGGTGCTGCACTCCCGTCCGGATTCCGCGTCGCGGCAGGAGTCCGAGCGTCTTCTGGCGGCGCTGACGGCGTCGCACCCGCGGATTCTTCAGGCGCATCTTCTGCGCATTCAGATCGCGCGGGAGCAATCGGACGTGGGGCAGGCGCGGGAGCTGCTTCGGCAGGCGAAGGCGCTGTTTCCGCGGAGTTCCGAGTTGCTGCTGGTGGAGGCGGACCTCGACCGATCCGCGGGCAACCTCGTGCGTGCGCGGCAGATCGCGGAGGAGGTACGTCAGCGCGAGCCGTCAAACGCGGTGGCGAAGATGTTCCTGGCGGACCTGGACATTCAGGCGGGCCGGTTCTCCGACGGGGCGTTCGCGGTGTTGGAGGAGTTGATCGCGGCGGATCCGAAGAACGAGGATGCGCATCTGAAGCTGGCGGTAGCGCGACAGAGCGCGGGCCGGCTCGAGGAGGCGATCGCCGGATTGAAGGCGTATTGCGTGACGCGTGCGCCGGCGTCTCCGAAAGCGCAGGCGCTGCTGGCGGATCTGCTGCGGATCGCCGGTCGTCATGATGAAGCCCGATCGGTACTGGATGAGGGGGGGAGGATCGCGCCGGAATCGCCGGACTTGCGGTCGGTGCGCGCGCGGCTGCTGGCGTCGACGGGCGATTACGAGGGTTTGTCGGGACTGCTTCGGGCGGAGATGGCGCGGAAGGACGCGGACCGGGCGATCTGCGTGAGCGGCGCGCAGCTTCTGGCGGCGTCGGGTCGCCCGGAGGCGCTGGCGACGGCGCGGCGCACGTTCGAGTTTGTGACGCATGCGTGGCCTGAGGAGCCGGAGGGCTGGCTGGGGCTGGCGACGGCGGCGTATCTTCAAGGCGAGCACGCGACGGCGCGCCGGGCTTATGAGAAGGTGCTGGAGTCGGGGAAGGGGCGTCCGGATCAGCAGGTGCGGGCGCTGAACGGCGCGGCGTGGATGCTGTATGTCGAGGGCGGAGACCTGGCGAAAGCGCTCCTGCTCGCGGACCGGGCGGTGGCGCTGGGGGAGAAGGCGCTGGATCCCGAAGTGCTCGACACACGCGGGCACATTCTGGAGAAATCGGGTCAACTGGCGCGGGCCCGCGCCGACTTCGAGCGGTGCTACCGGATCGCGGAGGAGCGCGTCAGCGAGGCGCCTCAGGTGTTCCGCCCGGTGTGGGCGAAGGCGCTGGTGAACCTGGCGCGGGTCGCGCTGGCCCTGGGGGAGAAGGAGGCGGCGCTGGGATACCTGAATCAGGCCGGGACGTTGCACACGGAGTCCCCTGCCCTGGACGCGGCGACGCAGGCGGAACTGGAGGCGCTCCTCAAGCGCGCCGGCGGGTAGGCGGGATTTTGCCTCAGGGCCGGGAGAGGTCTATCATTTTGTACCTTCGATCATTGCAGCGGCGCGGAGGGGCAGGACAGGGAAGGGACATTGGCGCACGATCAGGCCAGTACGTTTGACGCGGCGGAACTGGTCATCGCCCTCAGTCATTACGATCTCGGCGTGATCGAGTCGCTGACGCCGCTGACGAAGGGCTCCCGCCGCAGTCCGAAGACGGGGATCGTCGCGGAGCGCGGGAAATTTCTCCTGAAGCGTCGCGACGCCGCGCACTGCGATCCCGAGCGCATTCGTTTTGCACATGCCCTTCAAGCGCATCTGAAGCGTGCGGGGTTTCCGGCGCCGGGGGTCATCCCGACGCGGAGCGGGGGCCGCACGTTTCTGCGCGTCGGCGAACACGTTTACGAATTGTTCGAGTTCGTCGCGGGGCAGCGTTACCGGGCGACGGCGGCTGAGGCATGGAGTGCGGGAGAGACGCTGGCGGAGTTTCACGCGGTCGCCGCGTCGCTAGAAGCACGGGGGCCGGTTCCTCGCGCGGATTATCACGATAACGCCGTCGTGCGGCGGGCGTTTGACTCGATCCGGGATCAAGCGCCGGGGACGGAAGGGGCGGCGCCGGGGATTCTGCAACGTCTGCATCGTGCGTATGACACGGCGTCCCGCGCGGCGGCGGCGTGCGGGTTGCCGACGTTTCCCGCGGCGGTGATTCACTGTGACTGGCACCCCGGAAACATGCTCTTCCGCGAAGGGCGGGTGGCGGCGGTGATCGACTACGACACGGCGCGGGTCTCGCGGCGGGTGATCGACGTCGCCAACGGCGCGCTGCAATTCTCGCTGGTCGGCGGGGAGGACGTTCGTGACTGGCCGGATGAGCCGGACCTGGACCGGTTCGGCGCGTTTCTTTCGGGGTATGAAAGCCGAAGCCGGTTTCAGCCGGGGGAGCGCCACGCAATCCCGCCCCTGATGGTGGAGGCGCTGATTGCGGAGGCAGTGGCGCCGCTGGCGCGGACGGGGCGCTTCGGGGACGTGCCCGCGGGGGCGATTCTTCCGGTGATTGAGCGCAAGGCGGCGTGGATCGAGGCGCATACCGAGGCGCTTTCGCGGCGCCCCGACATCGCCGCTGTTTGATCTTCGGATGCCTGATCCGGCGTCGGTCTACCGCGTTTCCCCGATTGTCCGGACGCGCCCGCGTCCGATAGCGGTCGAATTCCTTGAGTTTGAGGGGCGAATCTCTTGCGTGACAGGCGGCGCTTATCGGGCATCGGAGGGGCGCTGTCCGGTAATACCCCGGCGCGAACCGGGAGAGACACGCCCGCGGCGCCGGTCGGACGCCGACATGAAGACGCGGTGAAGTTCCGGGGATCGTCCGGTTCATTCCCGTGTCGCGCGGATACTAAAGCGAGGTTATCGACGGGTCGATGCGTGCATTGACTTCACGAGCCCTTGGGAGGCACGAATACCGATGAGTCGCATCAACACAAACGTTCAGTCGATCCTCGCCACGCGGGTTCTGTCCGGGAACCAGAACACGCTCAATCGCGCGTTGACCCGGTTGAGCACGGGGTTGCGGATCAATTCCGGCAAGGATGATCCCGCGGGATTGATCGCGTCCGAGACGCTGCGGGCGTCGAAGGTGGCGATCACCGCGGCGATCGACAACGCGAACCGCGCCGACAGCATCATGGCGGTGGCGGAAGGCGGGCTTCAGGAGATCAACTCGCTGCTCCTGGAGATCGAATCACTGCTGGACAAGTCGGCGAACGAAGGGGGTCTCAGCGACGAGGAGATCGCCGCGAACCAGCTTCAGCTCGACGCGATTCTTCAGTCGATCAACCGCATCTCGGAGCAGTCGTCGTTCGGCACGAAGAAGCTGCTGAACGGCGCGTTTGACTACACCACGTCGGGCGTAAGCACGACCCACATCGACAACCTGCGGGTGAACTCCGCGCGGGTACCGGAAGGTTCGTACTCCAACGTCGTGATCAACGTGGTCACGCCGTCGGAGTTCGCTTACGTCAGCGCCGTCGGCGGGGGGACGGGCGGAACGCTCGGCAACGACGTGACGATCCAGGTGCGCGGCAATTACGGCACGGAGATCTTCAGCTTCGTTTCCGGATCCTCGACGGCGACGGTTCGCGACGCGATCAACGCGGTGACGCAGTTGACGGGCGTCTCGGCGGTCGTGTCCGGGCAGGCGGTGGTGTTCTCGAGCACGGGGTACGGGGATAACGCTTTCGTCTCAGTCGAACGCATCGACACCAACGGTCAGTCGGAATTCGATATTCATGGCGCCACGACGACGAAGCGGTTCGGTGTCGACGGGACGATGACCGTCAACGGCACGGCGGCGATCGTCAACGGCCTGGAGCTTCAGGTCCGGTCGGGGACGATCTCGCTGGACATAACGCTGGACGCCTCGTTCGCCAGTGTTGCGGGCGGGACGACGAGCTTTCAGATCACCGGCGGCGGGGCGAAGTTCGCCATCTCGCCGGACCTGGGGCTTTCGGGACAGGAGTCGATCGGGCTTTACGAGGTATCGACCGCGAACCTCGGGAACGGTTCGGCGACGATCGGGTACATTTCGTCGCTGGCGACGGGGCAGTCGAACAGCCTGACCTCGGGGAACTTCGCGCAAAGCCAGCGCATTGTGAGGTCGGCGATTGAGCAGATCTCGTCGCTGAGGGGACGGATCGGCGCCTTCCAGCGCAACACGCTTCAGACGACGGTGAACTCGCTGGGCGTGGCGTTCGAGAACATCGCCGCAGCGGAGAGCGCGATCCGCGACGCGGACTTCGCGCAGGAGACGAGTAACCTGACGCGAAGCCAGATC
This sequence comes from Planctomycetota bacterium, assembly GCA_016860685.1. Classification (GTDB taxonomy): domain Bacteria; phylum Planctomycetota; class Phycisphaerae; order UBA1845; family UBA1845; genus JABWBH01. Next base: position 875 of record BOJX01000004.1, on the reverse strand, counting down.
CTCGTGAACGCGGCGACGGCGGCGTTGCAGCTCGCCAACGCCGCGCCACAGAACGTCCTGGCGCTCCTCGGATAATCCGAAGGCGCTCGGGCTCTGAAACGGATTCAATCGACGGACGCCGCTGTGCGGCGTCCTTTCTTTTCATCAGGGTTCCTTCCGACGGCGGTGACGGCTTCCCAGCCCTGGCGGGCTGGGCTGTATTCCATCACCCCTACCGGGGCTAGCCGCCCGTTGAAAAAGGCTAGCGCCTCCCGTCGGCCCCTTCCCCCAGAATCGCGCCACGTAAGTTCATGCGATTCCACCCCCCGCAACCGGAGTCAGAGGAAGACTCACGCAGCGTCTTAACGCTCGGCAACCGGAGCCAGGTGGAGATTGAGGTCTTTTCAAGCCCTTTCCGAAAATCCTCGGCTACCCGGTTTGGTTCTGACGCCCGGCACCAGGTGTGGGCCGGTGGGTCGGCGGCGTTACGTTCGCGGGCGCGGCGCCTTATAATCCCGCGGCGTCCGGAAGTCGGCGCCGGAGACTCAACGTGAGCAATCGTATTCAGCAGCTTTATGAACTGGGGCAATCCGTCTGGTGCGATCATCTGAGCCGTGGCATGATCGCGTCGGGGGAGCTGGATCGCCTGATCGGGCTGGGGGTCGTCGGGATCACGTCGAACCCAACGATCTTCATGAAGGCGGTTACGAGCGGGCGTGACTACGACGACCGTCTGACGGCGCTGCCGGACGATCTGAGCGACATGGAGGCGTACGAGGCGCTGGTTCTGCCGGATATCCGCGACGCGGCGGACCGCCTTCGCCAGGTGTACGATCGCACGGACGGCGTGGACGGTTACGTCAGCCTCGAAGTGAATCCGCACCTGGCGCATGATC
>BOJX01000003.1 GCA_016860685.1 Planctomycetota bacterium | reverse complement strand
TGCTGCGCGGAGACACCGCGATCGGCGGATCGTATCCGCCTTCGCGGGGGGACGACGCGACGGACTTCCGGAAAATCGCCGATCCGCAGAGCACGAACCAGAACACCCCCGTGCAGACTGCCGTCACAGGGGCGCACCTGCTGGCGTTTGCGCTGGTGGGGGCGGACCGGCTGGGGCCGCCGGGGTTCAAGGACATCAACAACAACGGCCGGTGGTCCGACGACACGCACGCCTTCGAGGGCAACGACCGGAACCCGGCGGGTCTTTACGGTCTGGACCGTGCGACGGGTCAGGCGAAGTGGACGCGCTACGGCGGGGGCAGCGGTTACGTGGATGAGTCGGCGCGGGAGCGGCTGAAGACGATCGACAATCTGATCACCGATGGGACGATCCCTGCGGGGCAGTTGCCGGGCGGTTCGCTGCTGGACACGCCGGAGAGCAGGCGGTTGCCGTTTTTCACGGATGCGTGGAATCTCCCGATTCTCTACTACCGGGCGACGCCGTCGGCGAAGTCGATGTGCGGTCTGGACATAGGCGGGACGCCTTGGGGCGGGATCTACAACCAGGAGGATAACGGCCTGATCACGGGGACGGAGGGGGCGCTGAACACGACGTACAACTCGGTGGGGATCGACTTCGGCGCGGGTCCGCTGGCGGACGATCCGGACCTGGTGCATCGCATCGGCAAGCCGGGGTACGTGGAGGCGGTGCCGCGGGGAAACAACGGCGATCTGACGAGATCGGATTTCGACAACACGTTCGCGCGGTTCATCTGGGACAAGTCGATCACGGCGCGGAATGAGCCGGTGCGGAAGGACAGCTACCTGCTGATCAGCGCGGGGCCGGACCTGGTTTACGGGACGGGCGACGACATCGTGAACTGGCAGCGGCAGGAGTAGCGCAAGAAGGTCGAATGTCGAATATCGAATTACGAATGAGGATCACAGCGTCTGACAGGTCGATGCGGCTTTGCGTGCGCCGCGCCTCGTCCGCCGGATTATTCCGTCGCGGGGCGTTCACGCTGGTCGAGATCCTCGTGGTGGTGGCGATCATCGTCATCCTGCTGGTGAGCGTGGTGACGCTGGGCGGGTGGGCGGTGCGCAAGGGGCAGTCGAAGAACACCGAGGGGATGCTGCGGATCGTGGCGGAGGCGCTGGAGCAGTTCGCGGCGGACGCGCCTCTGGCGGCGGTGAAGCAACCGGGGGGAGCGGGGCAGGTCACGTACGTCTCCCGCTACGGCAAGTACCCGGCCGATGAGCTGGAGGTTTACGGCAGCGGGATTCCGGGCGCGACGCAGGGCCGCAGTCTCGCGCCGGGCGGCGGGGTCGTCGTTCCGGATTCCGGTGAGTTTCAGGATATGACGTTCATCCTCGGGGGTGCGGCGCCGCAATATGAGAACCGGGACATCGCGGCGATGCTGCTGGCGATCGAACTGCACAGCGAGTCGGCGGCGCAGATTCTTTCGCGGGTATCGGAGAAGCACCTCGTGGCCGTGCCGGTGGACGCCGCGGGCGACCCGGTGCAGTACCTCGACCGTAACGGCGACGGTAAATACAACCCGAAGGACGATGAGGGGCTGCGCTGGCTGGTCGATGACTGGCAGGTTCCGGTGAGCTACTTCGCGCAGCGGGACTTCCGCGCCGGGGCGACGCCGTCGAGCAACCGGCAGCAGGACTGGAGCTGGAACGAGGTTTCGACGCGGCTGGTCAAGATGAACGGCGGGGCGCCGGTGCTGATGTCGTGGGGACCGGACGGCAAGGACCAGCGGACGCCGGAGAACCAGACCGGGTCGACGGCGGCGAATATCGCGACGGATCTTCTGGGACTGGACGGATCGGCGCCGAACCGGATCGACAACCCCCTGAACGCGGACAACGTATACGCGAACCCGGCGCTGGCGGAGAAGCTGGCGGGGGGGAAGTGAGGATCGGGGACTCGGGGGCTCGGGTGGGCAGCCGGGGGTTTGTCGCTTGCGGCATTTGTTATGAAACGACGGATGTGGACAACCCGTGAGATGAAACCCGCGCGGCGCAGCGCGTTCACGCTGACCGAGCTGCTGGTGGTGATCGGGATCGTTGTGCTGCTGGCGCTGGCGGCGGTTCCGGCGATCAACCAGATGTGGGAGCAGCGGAAGATCTCCGAGGCGGAGACGATTCTGCGCGGGGCGCTGATGAACGCGCGGCAGCGGGCGCTGGGGACGACCGAGGCGGGGCTGCTGTTCTACCTCGACGGAGCGGGCGTGCAGCACGTCGTGCTGATCCAGCGGGCGGATGAGCCGCTGTCGGCGCGGTATGACGAGGGCGGCAATCCGAAGTACACGACGGTCGATCCGCTGGATCCGTCGGTGCGGGTGGACCTGATCTCGTCGAGCCGGTTCGAGATCGTGCCGGGCGTGCAGTTCACGATACCCAAGCCGATCCGGGCGGCGCCGAGCGCGGCGCTGCTCGATCCGGCGCGGAACGCGCGCCGCGACCGGCAGCTCTCCTTCGAGCGTTTCAGCGACGCGGAGCTGGTGAACAACGATTTCGACGCCCCGGTCGGTCTGACCGGACAGGAGGAGTTCGAGCCGCAGCGGCATCGCAACTACTTCGCGGTGGTGTTCTCGCCGCTGGGGCAGCAGCTCATCGGGCGCGACGTGCTGGTGTACGACGAGGACGGCGAGACGGACCTGGCGGGGTCGGCGGGATATCAACGGGGCGATCTGACGGGCGTGCGGGCGATGCCGATGGTGACGAAGTACGCGGCGGGTTCGTATGACCCGGTGCTGAAGGAGATGCCGCGGGAACTGGATCCGTCGAACCGTCTGGCGAACCTGGCGCACATGCTGACCGTGCGGATGCGGGGCGAGGACGTGGCGGTGAACTTCCCGTCGGTGCGCGGGGTGATCGTGTACGACGACGAGCAGTTCCAGCAGGCGACGCCCGGGACGCACCGGCAATACCTGCGGGAGACGGCGCGTCCGTATTACGTCAGCGCGACGACGGGGGACGTGATCCGCGGGCCGATCGGCAGCGAGGCGCAGTGACGGCGTTGCGTCGCGGGGGAGCAAGACGCAGGAAGTGATCCGCAGATGACGCAGAGGCAGGCAGAGAATCCGGGTGTGGCGCGGCTTGTCGCGGGGCGGCGGGCTTCGATGCGTGCGGTGTGCGGCGTGCTTTCGGCGCGCGGCGCACTTGCTGCGATGCACCTCCCGCGTGCGGCGATTTCGGGGGTCGGCGGGCGTCGGCGCGGCATCTCGCTGGCGGAGATGATGATCGCGGTCGTGATCCTCGGGCTGGGCCTCCTGATGGTGGCGAGCCTGTTCCCGGTGTCGTGGCTGTCGGCGCGGCGGCTGGCGGAGAACACGACGCAGTTCTCCTGCCGGCAAGCGGCGGACCTGGCTGTGCGGACGCTGCTGAAGGTGGACGGGGAGACGACGGACGTCGCGGTGCTGCCGGGGGACCAGATCCAGTTCTGCGACTGCACGGATTGCAGCGACCAGGGCCAGCTTTCGGTCGAGGCGGGTTCGATCGAGTTCAAAGGCGACCCCGGGGTTCCGATCGGCCGCGTTCACGTGCTGAACCTCGGCAACGTGCTCTTTGAGAACCGGGCGTTCGTGGGCGACGATGCGTGGATGCTGGAGCAGACGCGCGTCGGCGAGTTGCTCCGGGGCGGCGGGACATTCAACATCCCGTCGTCGTGCAACTGCCCGTATCGCGCGTCGAACAACACGGTGGATTTTTCGCGTTTGCCGAACGTGCTGAAGCCCGTGATCGCCGTGCAGGACCGGGTGTATCCGCCGCTGCCGAGCCGGCCGACCGACGACTTCACCGATCTTTCGGCGGACAACCGGCGCTGGGACGATGCGTACTCGGCGCGGCGCTACGCCTGGGCGGCGCTGTACCGGTTCGACGACGAGTACGTCTGCACGGCCAACGCCGGAAGCTGCCTCGACAACGACGGCGACCGCTACCTCGATCTGGACACGATCAGCGACTCGCGCGTCGTAGCGATGTACTACGTCACGCTCCGCCGTCCGAAGCCGACGGCGCGCTATGCCCGACAGGATCCGGACGCCGTGCCGAACCCGGACCCGCGGAAAGCTTACGAGGACGGGGCGACGCGCGTGGCGGCGCTGGCGTCGGACCAGGACGTGATGCTGCCGACGCCCTGGCGCGTGCAGGTGCTCTTCCCGGACGACCTGAAGCTTCGCAGCGGGTGCGAGGCGACGTCCGATCCGGATGACTGCCCGACGGGCGTCGCCACCGAGATCACCGTGAATCACAAGGACGCGGAAATCGACCGGAACCAGCCGGCATGGGTGACGGGGTTGTTCGATCGCGGGGCGGTGTTCATCGACGAGCTTTCGGGGAATATCTACCGGGTCGAGAAAGCCCGTCTCACCGACGACGACCGCACGGCGTACCTGACGCTGGACCGCGAAGTCTTCCGGGAGGATGTGGACTTCGGTACGCTGGACGGCGTGTGCGATCCGAACGACCCGGATTGCGATCCCTGCGGGAACCCTGACCGGACGGAATGCCAGGTTCAGCCGAACCGGGTTCTCGACGACTGCGAGCGTCTGCGGACGGTCTGGGTGTTCCCGCCGCCGGTGCAGGGCGGGCGCCGCGCGGGCGATCCGCTGGTGTTCGATGGCAGTCCGCCGGTGGTGGACATCGCGGTGCAGACGGTGATGATCTCTCCGTGAAGCGTGGCGGCGTCCGCGCATCGTTCGTCCTGGGTTCCCCCGTTGTTGCATTCCGTGCAAGGGTTTCCCGGCTGTGGTTTTGCGCGGGCTTGAAATCCGCGGTCTGCGAGGCCCACGTGAACTACTATGAAATCTGGTGCAATCTCAAGGATACGCACAAGGACATCGAGTTCGCCGACGCGGTGCATGCCTACCTCGGCGAGTTGAAGCGGCGCGGGCTGATCGAGGACTACCGCCTGACCCGGCGGAAGCTCGGGTTCGGACCGGCGGAGCTGGGCGAGTTCAATATGTCGCTGGCGTGCCGCGATCTGGCGCAGCTTGAGCAGGCGTTCGAGGTCATCGCGCGGCGCGGCGGAGACATCGAGAAGCTGCACGCCAACGTCTACGCCCGCGTCACAGACTTCCGCTCGGCGCTGTACCGCACTTTTCCAGACCCGCAGCGGCAGCGCTGACGAGGGGCCGATCCGCGGTGCGATTTTTTTCTTGAAGCGTCCGAACAACTCAATATACTTTCGACGAGCGTTTGCTTGCGCGGCGAGACCGGCGGGTCAGTTCTGACCGGGACGCCAGCGACATGATTCCCTTTGTCTCTTAGCGGGAGTCGTTGCATGAGCCGTCCCGAGAATCTCCTTTCCCGAAGCGTGCGCGTTCGGGCTCTGATGCTTGTTCTGGTCTGCGCAGGGGCGGCCTGTCCGATCGCCGCGCAGGTTCCGGAATACACCCGGATCAACTTTCAGGAACTGACCGAAGGGGACTCGATCACGGACCGGTACGCGGCCTTCGGAGTGTATTTCTCGTTGGCGGACGGTCCTGGCGCGCCGATCGCGGTGGCGGAAGGTTCGCCGGCGGTTGCGTTCACCGGCCCGGACGGGGACGACACGCCGATCAAGGAGTTGATGACGTGCGAGGAAGGCGTTGTAGCGCACGGGCTGACGGATCCCGTGGGGAAGGGGGGCGACGTTTTCGCGTTTCGCCCGATTCGGATCACGTTCGATCCGCCGGCGCGCGGGTTTCGGTTCTGGGTTAATATCCCGGAAGGGGGTGTACTGCCCCAGGTACGGGCCTACTACGGCGATCCGGAGCAGTCGGTGCAGTCGCACAAGGACTGCACGGGGCGCAGCGGACGGTTCACGGAGTGGGCGGACGATCATGAGCCGTTTACGCGCGTGGAGTTAACGTCGTCCCGAGGGTCGCTGGGATTCTCGCTCGGGGCATTGTCCGTGTTCCGCGACCCGCAGCCGCAGCCGGTTGAATTCTTCATTCAAGTCGCGCAGGAGTCGGCGCCCGGCGCAGGGGATTTTGATGCAAATGTGCTCGGAGTCGTCCGCCCCTGGCGTTCGCCGCCGCCGCCGACGCCGAGCGTCTGCCACCTGTATTCCTACGGGATGACCTCGAATCCCGTCTCCTACGGAGAATTTCAGGAGATGCTGGACCTGCAGAAGACGCGAACCACGCTTGCGTTTCTGGATGCCCGGGAGGGAATGACGGCGTTGGTCGTTCACAACCGTGCCGGGCAATTGCAGCTGTAGCGGCGAAGCGGTGGATGGAACCGCACAGATGAGGCTGACGTTCACGGGCAACCGTCAAGATTTGGAGAACACGATCCAGGACGGACCGCACGGCCAGGAGAGTGAAGCCGAGCAGTACTTCTTCGCCGAGGATCGCCGCGAATTCACGGCGCAGAACGGTTGGCAAGGCTGCAATACCGACGGATTCGGGATCAGCGGGCTGGCGGGAGACTGGGGCGTAACCGCCGCGTTCACGGACGTGGACGGCGACGAGGCCACGCCGCCGTTTGATCCGGTAGGCGTCACGTCGTGGGTCGTGGCGTCGAGCGACGGTTCGCCGGTCGAGCTGGCGTTGGAGGCGGACCGGCGCGTGCGTCTGTCGCCGGTCCGCGTTGGCGGATGCGAGGTCGGGTGTGCGGACGTCGCGTCGCTTAAGGCGCGGTGCAAATCCGGCGAAGTCAAGGTGAAGCTGCGGCTCGTCAACGCGTTGTTTGACGGGCAGCGCGTGCGGATCCGGATCGGCGAGACGGAGCACGCGACGCGCGTCCGCGGCGATCGTGCCAAGGTGCGCAGCGACTCCGGTGACTCGGGCCGGGTTCCGGTTTCGCTGGTCGAGCCTGATTGCCCGGAGTTTGATCGCACGGCGCGATGCCGCGAGTAACTCGCGCGTCGAGGTCTCGCGTGGATCTCAGGGCCTCCGTGCTGATCGCTGCGACACCGGCGTGGTCCGGAGATCGTCTTTTATGCTGACGGTGGAAGCGCTCAAGCCGTTGCTCCTTCATTCGGACGGGTACGTGCGGGACACGGTGGTCCGGTGTCTGCGTGACGCGTGGGCGCGGGACGCGGAGCTGGTGCCGACGATTCTGGCGGCGTGCCGGCGGTTCGGGTTTGCGGCGAACGACACGGCGCTGCACGCCTGGGATCGGTTTCCGCTGGATTCGCCGGTCTTCGAGGACGTCGTGGCGGCCCGTGCAGCGCTGGGGCCGGGAACCCTGGGGCAATGCGCCGGCGACCTGCTGGTGAAGGCGCCGGTCGAATTGCTTCGGGATGGCGGCGATCGGCTGCGCCGCGAGGGGCTGCTCAGTCCGCAGCAGGCGAAGACAATGTCCCACCGCATCGAAGCGGCCGGGTTGTCCGCGGCGGAACTCTGGGATGCGCTGGTCGCCTTCGCGCGGCGCGCGGAGAACGCCCGGGAGCCGTGGAAGCTGGACTGGACTTATGTCGATGGGTTGGTCGAGGCGCTGGGCCGGCATGATTTTCCCGGCGCGGAGGCGGTGTGCGAGCGGCTTGCGGATCCGGACGTCGAGAACTCGTTTCTGGAGTTGGTTCTGGTCGACCTGGCCGGTGCGTGCAAGATGCGAAAGGCCGTCCCCGAGCTGGTGCGCCGCCTGGGCGCGGACGACGACTGGATGCCGCAGCGCGTCCGCGATGCGCTGGTGCGGATCGGCGACGTGGACGCCGTCCGGCTGATCCGTGAGGACTATCCGTCGGGCGGGTTCGGTTTCCGCATGATGGCGGCGGAGGTGCTCGAGGGGCTGCGCCTGCCGGAGTCGGAGGATGCGGGGATCGCGCTGCTTGAAGGTGAGCCGGATCTTACGATCCGGACGATGCTCTGCCACGCCCTTTGCCGCCTGTTTTCGCCGCGTGGCGTCGAACTGGCCCGGAAGCAGGTTGCGGACGGGTATGACCGGATGATGGTGGACCTTGAAGACGAGATTCTCGTCGCCGCTGACGTGTTGGGCCTGACGATTCCCGAGAGCGACGACTGGCGCCGCCAGCGCGAGAATGACGAGCTGCGCCGGGAGCGTCGCCGGAACGAGATGGCCCGCCTTATGGGGGCGCGGACGGTGAAGGACTCCGCGGCGTCGCTGCTGTTCAATCCGAAGGAGGAGGACGACGCGTTAGCGCCCGTGACTTCCGGCGGAAAAGTCGGCCGTAACGAACCGTGCTCGTGCGGCAGCGGGAAGAAGTACAAACGATGCTGCGGAGGGGCATGAAGACTTGCCCCCATCGCCGGATGCACTCGGGGTTCGATCTTCCGTGTTCGGGAATGACCCCGAGTATTCGTGCGATAAACAGTGGGGAATGGGGCTGGACCGGCCTGACCGACACCCGCAAACCCACGTTGCCGACCGGTTCGGCGAGAGGCCTGCGACGCTTGTGCCGGGTTTGCCTGTGAGGTAGCCTGATGCACGTGGTGGAGGCGGCGGGCCGCAGGGTGCCGCGCCGCGCAGCGTCTGATCGGAGAAAGGACCGCGATGGAAGCTTTGTTTGCATTGATCGTCGGGGTGCTGCTGGGGCTGACGCTGTTAAACGTTTTCCTGGCGTAAGCTTGGCGGTTCGGGCGACGTCTTCGGCGACGCCCCGAGCATTCCGCCGTTGAGGCGCCGAGCGGCCGGGAGGAACAGTCGCGCGCCCGCCGGAAATCGCACGGGCGGTAAAGCAGACAACCGCCCATCGGCGCCCCGCGCTCGCATCTGTGTCATGACGAAATTCAATCCTATCGGGGCGTAGCTCAGCCTGGTTTAGAGTGCTGGACTGGGGGTCCAGAGGTCGCAGGTTCAAATCCTGTCGCCCCGACTTTTCGAGAGATCAAGCCCTTCGGCGAGCACGTCGAAGGGCTTTCTCATTGTGGGGACGAGACTTACGCCATCGAGGCGGCAGTTCAAACAGACGATTTCGAGGATTCGCCGCTTGGTGGTGTAATCAGCAGAAACCCACTGATTTTGCAGGGTTTGCGAGAGTTCAAACACCTTCGCCGCGAGTTCGGCCGTTTCGTCGTGCGAGCGGTCCAGAACGTCCAGTTGCAGCTTGATCGACGCCAGGCGGTCCCGTAGCTCCGTGTGCTTCCGTGCGAAGGTGTCCTGATCGACTTCCTCTCCCAGCCGCAGGTTGAGCAGCCGGTCCTGCTGGCCGACCAGGAGCGACGCCTGCCGCTGGAGTTCCTCCCGCTGGGCGCGGGCGTCCGTCTGAGCGTCCCGCGTCTGTGACGCCAGCACCATGCGGAACCAGTCGCGTACCTCCGGGTCCTCGACCCGCATCCGGCCGAAGAGTTCAAGCACCTGCCGATCCAGTTCGGGTTCTGGTATCCGCACCCGCGGATGCCCGGCCGCGGTGTACCCGCTGCACCGGTAGTAGACATACCGGCGTTCGCCGGTCGTCTTGAAGCGCTTCATCACCTGTTCACCGGTGACGGCGCGGCCGCAATGACCGCAGGTCATGAACTCGCCGGCAAAGGTCATCTGGTGAGCGTGACGGACGTGCCCGCCCAGGAGGGCTTGAACCCGGTCCCAGGTCTCACGGTCGATCATGGGCTTCTGCTTGCCGGGGTACCACTGTCCCTTGAACGGAATCTCTCCGATGTAGGCCCGGTCGGTGAGCATCGCGTGCAGCTTGCTCCGCGTGAACCGTGGAGCATCCGGCCGATACGTCATGCCTTCGTCGTGCAGCCGGTCACGCAGGGAATCGAGCGTCAGCGGTTCGTAGGCGTAGAGGTGAAAGATTCTCCGGACATTCTCCGCCGCGTCCGCATCGACTTCGGTGACGCAGCGGCCATCCTTGCGGACGTTGCGGTAGCCGTAGGGCGCCTTGCCCACGAACCAGCCTTCCTGGACGCGACGGGCCAGGCCCTCGCGGACATCGACTGACTGTTGCTCGGTGTAAAAACTCGCCATATTGGCGAGCGTGCGCCTCATCATCCGGCCGGCGGGGTTGTTCTCGGTCGGCTGAGACACGGAGACGAACGCGAGGCCGTACTCGCTTTCCAGCCGTTCGAGTTCCACGTAGTCGAAGAGATTGCGGGCCGCACGATCGACCTTGTAGAACAACAGCGCGTCGAGTTCCTCCGCGTTCTTTTTCGCGTAGGCGATCAGCTCGCGGTAGGTCTTCCGCTCATCGCTCTTGCTTGCGGTCTCCGCGATGCGGAAGAAGCGGACAATCTCGCCGCCGGCAGTGACCGCGTATCGCCTGAGAGCGTCCTCCTGGACCGCGAGCGAGAAGCCCTCCCGCTCCTGTTCCCGACTGCTGACCCGTGCCAGTGCGACGAATCGCTTCATGCCGAATCACTCCCGCGTCAAGAGGTCGAACAACCGTCCAGCGTTCTGGATAATTGTAATCGCCTCGTCGCGGGTCAGCGACGTTTTGTAGCGAGGATTCCACACTTTCTGCGTCAAGCGGACCAGTTCGGGCGTGATCCACTCCGGCGTGCCGGGCGGAACGGCGGCGCACGCGCCTTCGCGCTCGTCCGTCGTTTCGACCTGGAGCCGTTCCTGCGGCATCGCTCGCGGTTCTCCGTTTCGCGTGCGGGCGGTTCAGGTGTGCTGCGGCTGCGCGAGGTGGTCCTTTAGCCGGCGGTAGGCAGCGGAGACTTCCTTGAAGCGCTGCACTGCCAGTTCAACCAACTGCGGCTCCACGTTCTGGCCGCTGAGCCGGTCGGGGTGGTACTTGCGGCAGGCATCGCGGTACGCAGCCTTCACCTGCTCCAGGGTCGCCCCCGGCTTGACGCCCAGTGTCACGTAGTCTGGGCCATCGCCTGAGGCAACAGCACCGGGCATGTTCTGCTTCTGAGCCTTGCGCTCGTATCGTCGCTGCGCCGCCGCCCGCTTCATCCGCTCAACTGCCACGACAAACACGTCTTGCGCTGTAGGCTCGAAGAATTTCGCCGCCGAAGGGCTTATTCTCACCTTCGGGTGAAGGCCGATCCGAAGGCTGACTAGCGTCCCGAGTTCGCTTGGGACAACTGTGACGCTGAAGCACGACGGAATGTCGCAAAACCGTACTTTGTGCGGGTCCGACACCCGCATTGCCTTCGGATCACCACGGAGGTACACGTTGATGGTGCTGCCATCCTCCAGGTAGGTGCGATCCGCCGTACCGAAGCACTCGTCAAGGACATCGCAGACAAGCGCCGCAGGGTACGCGATACAGTCAAAATGGCTCCAAGCGATTTCGCAGCGCGTGCCTGAGCACCTGAGTCGCTTCGACACGTACCACCCGATGATCGCGATGCTGATGAGACTGACGACCCACATGGCTATCGCTCCTTTCGATTGCGGACATGGCGCGGCTAGACGCCGCGCCCGCTCTGCGTCACGCCATGAGCCACTTGAACAGCCGCTTGAGCAGTGAGGCTCCGCCCTTGGCGACTTCCGGGTTTCCGGCGAGGAACCGGACGACGCGCGGAGCCACATACCGCAGGATCAGGTACCAGCCGACGACGTTGATGATGAGATTGAACAGAGCCATGAGAACACCTCCATTGGCAGTGACACAGGTGGTCCGGCCGCGACTGGCGACGTGACCAGGCTGTCGCTTCGATACCGACTCACTTGCGCAGCAGCTTTCGCGCGATGAGAATCCCGCGTTTGACGGACTCAGGGTTTTGCGATCCCCAGCGATACGCGGGAATCAGGATGTACTTGAACACGGCGACCCAGAAGACGATGCCGAAGAGCCAGCCGACAATGATGAGCGGAGCATTTGGATCCATGACTTCTCCTTTCAGTGAGCCGGGGAATGCGGGCAGGGCGCGTGAGCGCCCCGCCCGCGAGTGCGATGGTCATTGCCGCCTACCGGCCGAACATCCGGCGGAGGCTCGCGATGCCGCCCTTGACGGCATCGGGGTTGTTGACCGCGAAGCGGTATGCCTTGGGGATGATCCAGCCGAGGAACATGGCCCAGACCATCATGCTGAAGAAGACGAACATGTGTTACTCCTTTTCGAGTTGAGGGGACTCCGGCTCGCGACCGTCGCGGGCCTTCTCTGCCTGTTGCAATCGCTCGCCGAGGATCGACGGGCGCTCGTCCGGATCGCGCGCCTCGCCTTGGCGTTCCAACATCACTTCTCCGGGCGTCTTATTGCCCCATACCCCCGCGTCGGGTTGCTGAGCCACGTTTGAATCCGGGTACAGGGCTGCCCTGATTTCCCGCCACCCGGTGCGAATCCACGCACCGAATGATCCGGCGCCGATTTTTGGACTTGATTCACTTCGTGCCATGCCTGTTCTCCTTTGATCGCGGACTAATCGCGGCGCATTGCGCGAAACCGCGAGACAGTTTGTTGTGTGTCAATAGCGGCGTCATTCATGTCGAGTGCGCGCCGGCGTTCGTAGCCGACCGTGAGCTGCGTCGAGACGAGGAGGCCCAGCGCAGAAATCATCAGGAACCCGCCTAGCGGCGGGGTGAACTCACACACCACCGCACCGGCAAGGAACACGATCACCGGCTCAATGCACTTGACCGAGGCTTCGCTCATGCGGCCAGTGAAACGCATCACGATGGGCGTGCCGGTGTAAAAAGTGTGCGGCTGCGGACCACCGCGCTTGCGCCGCAGGGCGTTCTGCGCGCGGATGCACCCGCACATGCATGCGAACAGGGCGAGGAACACATAAAGCGGCTCAGGGTCGTGATGCGGCGAGCAGAACGCCGGCCAGAAGAAGATCAGCGCCATCGCCATCAAGACCTGGACGCCGAGGTATCGCTCGCCGAACGTCGATGTCCGGTGCAGGAAGACCTCCACCGATATCGCGAAGGCGCGACAGACCATCACGAGAAGCCCGACCGCGTTCCTGAGTCCGTCGCTGTGATTGGCAGGTTGTGGTTGATTCATTCGTCTTTCCTTTCCGCCGATCGGTGCGCGCACCGATCGCGCCGACGGTCCACGCCGTCTCATCCGCATCCAGGGTGTCCGTGGCACTAAAAGTCCTGTCGGAAAGTCACGGGCAGCCACGTTGTGCCCGTGCTCCGAAACAAATCGCCGCTCTTGACCACGATCACGTCGGCCTCGAATCCATTGACCTTGCCGCCCGCTCTCAGGCGCGTAAACGCCGCCGCCTCTAGAATTGGTCGGTATTGCTCGCTGAATCCGGCCGAGGTGCTCCCGCTGTGACCGAGCCAGTCGAGGCCCAGTACGCCAGACCATTGAGAGTCGGCGTCGTACGTCGAGTTGCCGCTCGCCATCAGCACGCGCTGCTCGCCGCAGAGCTGAGATGCCAGCGCGTTCGTGCGCTGGCAGGTGTTGCAGTGGAATATCAGCGTGCCGAAGTTGGCGAGCAGGCTCTCCGCTTCGGCGCGTCCGGCGTCACCCGTGCCCAACGCGGCGTCGAGGTTTGCGATGTTCTGGGTCACAAGGATCGACGCACACCGCGAACTGCGGCAGGTCGTCTGAAAAAGGCTGTCGTCACGATGCAGGTAGTAGTGCCCTTCGTCGGCGAACAGGAACACCGGACGAGGGCTGACGCGCACGTCACGGCGTTCAATCGACCGCTGAAACGCCGTCTTCCACAGGAGATTCGCGCAAAGACCGACAGCCCCCCAGGTCTTGAGCGGCATATCGACAAGGATGATCCGTCCCTCTTCCGTCGCTTCGGGCGTGATGTTCGTCCCGCCGGCGAACATTTCACGCAGCGTGCCGCGGAGCAGCACGTCACACGTGGACGTGAATTGGGACACGGTAATGCTGCGCGTCTTATCGCTTGTTCCAGGAAACTCGGCCAAGAAGAAGTCAGCGACGATCTCGTAGTCGGCTGTCTGACTGGCAGTTCGCGGCCGCTTGTCAGCTTCGGCGAGGCACTCGTAGCAGAACGACGAGCGGCGCCATTGCTCCGAGACGACATCGGCGAGCGATTGCGGCGCGCTGATCACTACGCGGTACAGGTCACGCACCGTCACGCGGCGACCGGCCAGCAGCAACAAATCGGTAGCGGACCTCAGCAGGCGCATGCAGGAATTCCGCCAGTACGCTTCGTTCTCGCGGCTGCCCTGATTCCGATCCCGCGACGTGAACTCAACCAGCGTCATGAGAAGCTCGACGATGACTTCCGTCATCCCCGCGCCGGGACCCTTGCGTTCGGTCTCGTGCAAAATCGGATCAAACCGCCAGGGGTTCTGCGGATTGAAAATCACTAGGTCGTCGAGCCGGCCTTCCTCTTTGCACAGTTTTTCCCACATCGCCCGCTCGTTTTTTACTGTGAGAATTAGTCCGCCACAGCCCAGCCGAAGCAGCGCCCGCGCCGCCTGTTTGGCGGACGACGTGCTCTTGGAACTCCCCGTCATGCCCGCGATGAACAGCCCGGCCATCGCCCAGAGCAGGGAGATGAACTCATTGTTCGACAGCTTCAGAACCGCCGCGTCCATGTTCCACGCCGCGGCGTGTTTCGCAGTCTTGAGCTTCTGCTTGTTCCGAAACAATCCGAACATCCGAGTGCCTCCGTTACCGTCTTTCTGTCACCGCTGATCCCGGTCGTAGAGCGATCCTTCCGATTCACAATCGAGCACGCACATGAGCAGCATCGCGATCAGGAGCATTTCCATTGTCCCGGCCTCCTACTTGGCATTTGCCGCAAGTTCCTTGACGACATCGCCCAGCGCGCGGCCGTTAGCGCCGGCGGTCCTGATTCGATCAACGAGGTCCGTGAGCCAGGCGAGGACGCATTCGACACTCAGCGTCGGAGCGGACAGCGCGACCGATCGTCCCGGCCCGAGCGGAATGACCAAGCGCTCGCGCCGTGCCTGCCGTGGCTTGCGCGGCCGAGTGACGCCCGCTGCCGACTTGTTCGCCTTCGTCTGTGCCACCAGGCGATCGCGCGTGAGCCGGCCACTGAGGACTTCCTGAATCAGTCGCTCGCGTTCCGCGGCGTCCGCGACCGTTGCGATGATGTACGCGCTGCTCATGGGGATGCGCCCGGCGTCGATGAAGTCCTGCACTTCGCGCGGCAGAACGAGCAGCGTCAGGAGCTTGGAGATCGATGCGGGAGACGGCCCGCCGAGCTTGAGCGACACGTCCGCCGCCGACCAGTTCGTTTCCTTCATCAGCCCGGCAAGGGCGCGGGATTTTTCCATGATCTTCAAATCAACGCGTAGCGTGTTGGCCAGAAGTTGAAGCATCCCGCGCTCCGCCGCCGTCGGAGCGTGTTCGGCGACGATCATCGGCACCGTGGGCAGGGCCGCACGTTTCGCCGCGTCAAGCCGGCGATGCCCGTCATCGACGACGATCCGGTCGCCTTCGGAATGCCCGAGCAGCGGGACGAGGATGCCGTTCTGGGCGATACTCTGCGCGAGCGAGACCTGCTCTTCCTCGACGAATCGCTCCCGCACGTTTCCCCAAGAGACAGGCTTTTCCGTCGGAACATCCTGAAATACTCGCTTCGGCATGGATTACTCCTTGGTGGCCTTGTCGTGTAAGCCCCTGAGCGTGTTGCGCCTGAACCATCGGCACCGTGGCGAGACCTGCTCGTTTCGCCGCGTCGAGCCGGCGATGCCCGTCATCGACGACGATCCTGTCGCCTTCGGGGTGCCCAAGCAGCGGCACGAGAATGCCGTTCTGCGCGATGCTCTGCGTGAGCGACACCTGCACTTCCTCATCGAACCGCGTCCGCATGTTGCCGCGAGAGATGGGCTTCTCTGTCGGAATGTCCTGAACGATGCGCTCCGGCATTGCCTTATTCCTTTGGTCGCCTTGTCCTGGAGGTCCTTGAGTTCGAGTTCTTCGTAGAGCTTCCGCTTCTGTCGCTCGCCGAACGCTCGCGGCGACTATTCATGTCAGAAGATATGGACCACCCACTGGTGGGTCAGCGCGCTCAACTCCAGTTGAGCACGTGAGCACATCAGCGGTTGATGGGAAGGGACGCCGTCACACACGGCCGCCGGGCGCGCGTACATGCGCCCGAACTGCCGCGATCAGTTCATCGACGAGGAGTTTCGCTTCCTGGGGACCAGAGGCCACGCCCATTTCGACGTAAAGCGCCGCCAGTTGCTTGCAGTTTTCTTCTTTGATCGCGTCACTGACGCGCGCGGTGTTGGAGCCCGGCGGGTATTGAAGCAGTACCGCTCCGGCCACGTCCAGCTCGAAGCTCAACAAGTTGTAGGCGAGGACTTCAAGCTCGTCGGGATCACTCGCCGCGCGTTGCCGCAAATGCCCGAGCGTCAAACGGTCGCTTGGAAAAGGCACCTTCGTCCAGTCAACGCTGGGGGGAGGATTGGAATGCTCGGGCACGAACAACCACTGCTTTCGTGATACTCACCCTGCACGAAAGCACACATCGATGCGCAGTGTCAAGTGGCTCGATCGAATGGTGGTGTCTGAATCTTCCTTGCCGCAAGATCGGCCTCGTCCCGAACGTATTGCCCCAGACTATTTTCGATTGTCGCCAGCCTCTCCTTCGCACCCTTCCGAAAGCGCGATACCTGCCGCTTCTTGTCCACCTCTACGAGGCTATCCAACCCACAGAGCTTCGCGAGAAACATCATGTGATTATGAACCGAGGTTTGACTTACCTGCTCATCCAGGCCGAGACGGCTGCGCTGATCCTTGAGATTCTCCGAAGCGTGCAGTTTGCGTTCGGACACGCTGTCGTGAGCCCAGTACCGGCACGTTCTCAGCAATGCCAGCACGCTCTTTCCGAAGTCGTCGGGCAAGCGCTTTGGCTTCCGAGTTTTGCTGGACACGACGGGCGTAAGCTGAAGCGTTGACCGAGGTACTCGCAGGAGGCGAGCCACTTCGGTACGAATCTTCTCCTGTGACAGAAGGCTCCGTGTACGAACTTCCGCGTGGTTCGGACTGTGCTCAGCTTTCTCCAGCGCATCCATGACCGTTGCCAATGCCTCAGCCGCATCGATGCCTATCTGCTCCATCACCATGAGCGCCTGCGCTCGAACTCCTTCGACGGGATCATGCCTGCCCGCCTTTGCGAGCAACTCGATATTCTTCTTGCTGAAACTGACGGCGTCCGCGAAATGGCGGGCAGCATTACGGCGCACCTCGGCATCGCCGTCTTTGAGTGCCTCAATCAAATGTGGCACGGCTGAAGGGACCACCCAAGACAACGCGCAGGAGATGAAATAGCCCTGCCAACTGTCGCCTTCCCTGCTCTTCGCGGCCAGGAGCGCCGGGAGTGCTTGGACAGCACGTGCCCTCATGAATCCCAGCGATTGGATTGCGGATTGTCGCACGCTCTCGTCTGGGTCGCGAAGCGCCGCGCAGAGCGCAATCACCACGTCGTCATTTTCGTCAGCGATCAGCGTGAGGCCGTGGGCGGCTACGCGCCGAAGCAGAGGATCGTCACTCCGCAACCCTTCGACGAGGGATGCGGCGCCCATAGCGCCTAGTCGTCCCAGGGCATTTGCAGCGGCAGAAGCGACATCGGAATTCTTGCTGCGTAGTGCGCATTCCAGTTCCGGCACAGCCTTGCGGGGATTCGGCCTCAGGAAACCCAGCGCCATAGCTGCATGTTCCTGTTCCGACGGAGTTCCATGCCTGAGACGACCGTAGAGCGTTGTAGTTGCTCGACTGCCGAGCGCACGGAGTTCTGCAAGCGCCCGTTCCGTGTCCGTATCGTCTACGACCCAACTGAAGTGAGAAGCCAGGTGAATGACGCGAGACTCAAAAGAGTCCCCGCGCAACTCATCCGGCCGCGCGCGACTTCCGCGTCGCGTCGGCACCCGACCGTCATCACTCCGACGAACCCGCCCAATTCGCCCGTTCAAGCCGCTCATTCTTCCATTCTACCGCGGTCTATGCGGCACCATCCACGAATCGTGCCCTCTGAATCACCCCGCCATCAAAACCGCCGCCACCGGCGGAGGCACCCAGTCGGATAGCGCCGAGTTGCACGGCACCGACAGCTCCCGAATGCGATACGCACAACCAATCCGTCGCACAGCCGACAGCCGACGCCGCAGCCGATCGGCGAAGATCGAGCGAGCCGTTTCCACATCCCTACTGCCGAACCGAAGCTCCCGCGCCGGTCGGCCGACCCGCCCGTACCGGACGGTCACGATCCAGTGCCCGAGCAGGTCCCGACCCACGGACACTTCGTACCGCCGGTGATGGTTCCGCTCGTCGTTGTGCGCTTCGAGCGAGATCGTCAGGAGGTCGAGCATTCCGCCTCCGCTTTCTCCGGCTCGCGGAGGTACTGGTAGAGCGTCTCGCGGCTGATCCCGAACTCGCGGGCGAGTCCCGCCTTCTTTTCCTTCGCGGCACGAGCGCGAAGTTCGGCAACGCGCTCCGGCGTCAGTTTCTTCCGCCGACCGCGATAGACGCCGCGCTGCTTCGCAAGCGCAATGCCTTCACGCTGCCGTTCCTTGATCAGCGCCCGCTCAAACTCTGCAAAGGCGCCGAGCACCGTGAGCATCAGGTTCGCCGTCGCCGACTCCTCGCCAGTGAAGAGCAGGTCCCCCTTGATGAACTGGACCCGGATGCCGCGCCTCGTCTGCTCCTGGACGAGCCGGCGAAGGTCGTCCACGTTGCGGGCCAGACGGTCCATGCTGTGGACGACGATCGTGTCGCCTTCGCGCGCGTAGGCGAGCAGCGATTGAAGCTGCGGCCGATCCGTGTCTTTGCCGGAGGCGGTATCCGTGAACACGCGGTCGAGATCGACGCCTTCGAGTTGTCGCTCCGTGTTCTGATCGAGGGTACTGACTCGCACGTACCCGATCCGTTGCCCCTTCCCCGATACCGTCATACTGAAGAGGACTTTGACAGAATGCTGAAGAGCACTTTGACAATCGACACCGCCGCACCCCCCTGTGAAATGTCAGATCAGGTCTATGAAATCGCACTGCACCTGTCAACAAATACTTGAAGCGACTCCAACCTGACGGCGTAGAGCGGAAGTGTCTGACATCAGGTTGAGGTAGACCCTATCACGACACATCGGCGATGCTTAACGGTGAGGGCGTGTCTTTATCGGTTGTTAACCATCCGCATGGTACGCTGGCATTCATGACCGCTCGCACGATTGCGCCTCTGGCCGCCCTCACGGTTGAACGCCGCAAGGCCGCGCTGGCGCACCACCTCGCCGGCAAAGGGTTCTCGCTCACCCGGATCGCCGTCGTGCTCGGTGTCAGCCGCGCGTACGTGCGCCGACTGCTTGCCATGTAGACCCGGGGTCCGGGCAGCCAGTAGCTGAGGCCAACGCCTCGCACATCATTGTCATAAAACGGTAACACATCTGTGGTACTGTCGGGGGATACGTCACAACTCCCCGGGGGAGAGCATGAACGGACCAAGTCCTTTCCACGTCGCCAGCACGGCCCAGCAGATGGCCCGCTTCGCGCCGGCCGCCGACGCCGTTGTATTCAACAAGGTCGCGATGGTCTGCATGGGCGTCATGGCCGCAGCCTCCGTGATGCAGATTCTTCAGCCGCTTCTACGCGAGTTGAATACCCGCAATTACGATCACCGCGACCGGCGCAGAAGTCGATGAAGCGCACATCCCTGCCTTCCCGCTCGCGTGCCGTTCTCCCGTCATCGTTGGGCTTGAGGCACTTGTGACGGGCGGCTTGGATTCGATTGGGTCAAGAATCGTCCCGTTCCACGGTCCCGCTGAACTTGCTCCACTTTGGGAGCGGTTCGTCGATCAATACACCGACCACGGCAGGTATTCCCGGAACGCCGACAACGCAACTATGCTCGACGACCTCGCGTTCGGCGACGGCATCGGCGCAATCGTTCGCCGGCAGGCCGACGGCCCTCAAGCCATCCGGCACGCGAAAAAGGGAATCGAGGATGCCGCGCGCGCCCTGTCCGATCATACGGGCGACTCGCGGATGTACCCGCTGCACCAAGCCATTGTCTCATCATTGATTACGCAGTGGATCGCGTTGGAGAGCGACCACGCACTCTATCCGCCGCCGGACATTACCTCCGCCGTCGGTGTGGCCTTTCAGGACAAGGACGCCGTGCAGCGCCGATATGCGGCGATACTTCGCACGCCCGCGGGCGGCCTGCTTGGCGGCACCCTGAAGCTCGCACACGACCGGCTCATCCGCGTCGCGGCACAGCGCGTGTACGACCGATATACTCCACGCATTGACTATGACGATGTATTGGACCTGGCGTACGATCGCTTCGACCGGGCGCTCTTCCGCTACCGTCCAGATCGCAATGCCTGCTTCACCACCTTCGTCCAAGGCGGACTCAAGTCGTTCCTCGCTTCGGATGTGAGGAACACGGTCTCCCGATCCATGCTGATAGCGCCGGCCGACGACGGGATGCTGGATTCACACCCCGACGGCAAGCGCGAAGCCCCTCCGGGGGCCTCTATGATGGCCGCCGAGGAGACCGCGCAGCTCCGGCGCGTGCTCCACACCCTGAAGCCCCGCGAACGTGAGGTTTTACGCCTTCGTTTCGGTCTCGACAACGGACCGTGTCATACGTGCAAGGAAATAGGCCAGAAGCTGGGGCTGTCCAAGACCTATGTTCATCATCTGGAGAGCCTTGCACTGGAGCGTTGCCGTCGGTCCCTGTCCCAGGGAGACCTGCGCCGCGACATTCCCGGCCCGGGCATGCGTGGCCGATAGGCCGGCAACACCCACGCGGGACGTATCATTCGTGAGGGCCGTGGGCGGTGGTAGCGGCGTCTCCCTCGCGGCCACCGCCTTCGCCCTGGCTAGGAAGACTGGACGATGGCCCCCCGCGGACGAAGCGCGCCCATCCTAAATACCTATTCGTACGAGGGTCATGACTAGCTGAGCGGGTGTTCGCGGCACAGTAGCAGGAGGACCTTGTAGAGGTCGTGGCGGCGATGGTTGAAGCGGAACTCGCACTCTTTGAGGTGGAACAGGAAGGTGTCGGGATGGATACCGCGGAAGCGTGCCAGGCGGGTCTTGGCGTAGCCCCAGAAGCCCTCGATGCCGTTGATGTGGTTGCCGCGGACGCGACGGCTGCTGAACTCGTTCCTGGCATGATCGACACGCAGGTGCTTCTTGTAGCCCATGTCGACCAGGCCGTCGTAGCCGCCCCAGCCGTCGGAGTGGATGATGCTGTCGAGTGAGACTTTGCCCCGGATCGCCTGCAAGAGAGTGGCTTTCGAGCAGTCGGGCACGACCTCGGTGTAGACCTTGCCGTGACGCTTGAAGACGCCGAAGACGGGGGTCTTCTTGCTGGCGCCACGGCCGGCCTTGCCCTTGACGCGGCGGGGTCCGAAGTAGCTCTCGTCAACCTCCACCGCCCCCGGAAGGGCTTCTCGCGTTCACACGCCTCGGCCATGCGGAGCCGCAGGGCCGCGAGCAGGCGGTTGACGGTGTTGCGGTTGAGGCCGGTGGGCTGGGCGATCTGGACGGCGGTGAGGTCGGCGGCGACGTGCCGCAGGAACCGGCGGACAACGTGCTCTGAAACTCGTGAACGGGCGACATAGCGGTTCTTCACGGGAAAACCAGCCTATCCGGACGATTCCGGGAGGCTCAGCTAGTCATGACCCTCGTACGATTGCGGCGCAAGATCCGGCAGCGATTGGTACGGTCGCGGTCCTGCGGGCGCGGTCTGAAGCCCGCAGCTCGTTTGCGCTGCGAAATGGCGAATACCGAAGTAGCCTAGCCCTGGCATTCTGATTTCCCCGGCACTTGAGTACGCCTATCGCAGCCAGTCCGCGCGCATTGTCACAAATATGTCACATAACGGACACACAACAGTCACAGTACGGTGTTACGATGATCTCATCAACATACTACAGGATGACACTATGACACATCGTACTTACCGCCGTCTTACCGGACGCGCCGTCACAGCAGCAGCCGTCGCGCTGCTTGCGACCGCTCACTTTTCCGCTCACGCAGCCGGCGGCCAGCCGCCCTGTCTCTTGAATCCGCTGGGGCTCAACTGCCCCTCGGGCACATTCGGTTCGAATCCGTCCGGCGGAACCCCTGCTCCGTTGGAGAACAAGGTAACGGCAGCGTGTTATTCCCCAATGCCTGGAACCTACCTTGGGCCATTGACGGCACCGGCAACGACTGAGCAATACTGCAACGAGTGCTGGACCAAGTACGGCGAGATCGTTCCGGAAGTAACAGACTCTGTAACTGTCACGGTCTTCGTGAACGCATTGCCATACCAGAGCTTCACTTGTCCCAGGCCATAGGCAGTGAGGTAGGCTATTATGGAACACGCTCACTTCAAGATATCTGCCGTAGCTGGTGTGCTGATGCTTCTTCTCGCCAGTACGCCCGCCCTTGCGACCATCAGCCTGATTAGGGGGCACGCGTCGTACAATCCTGCCATCGACTGTTACAGTTGCGAACTGTCTTGCGGCGGCGGCGATACCAGGGTGCCGTTTCAGGGCCTCAACTTTGACTACATTCCCGGTAGCAACTGCGTTATGCACTGGGGGTACATCAACGGGCAGTTTCAGTGCTCTTACCACGTCTCGACCGACCGGTTTGGTACCGACACGTACTGCACGATTGGCAATGACGTTTCGCGGGGACTTACCTTCGCCGAGTGCCTTGCCAAGTGCGCCCTCGCTGGAATGAAATGAGCGGATCCTCCACAACCCGCGCCGGCGTAGCCCATGCCGTTGCTGCGCGTGCCTTCATCGCTCGCCGCCAATCGGTGGGGCGACCGGCCAAGCCCCCTCCGCGGTCAAGCGCCGCTCGTTGTGCCGGTGCAGCCATCCCAGAACCTTCATCAAAGCGTCATAAATATGTCACACTTCTATGGTAGGCTGGGATCGTGAGGGATTCGCCTCATGTCGCTTGGCCTCACCGGCGTTGCGACCCAGTTCTATCAACCTATCAACGGAGAAATGTATGCAATCTTCACCAATAAGAGTGGCTGGCATCGCTGGCCTTGTGGCGCTAGCGGCGGTTCTTTCCATGACGAGCCAGGCGGAGGCCAGAAAGCCCACGATGTCCGGTTCCACCACTGTGGCCGCCGAGCCAGCGGCGGACGACGCGGCCTCTGCCGTCCTTCCATCGAGCGCCTCCATTTCCTGCAAATCCAGTATCGATCAGCAAGGCGTATTCTGGGTTCAGTACCGCGGCATTCTCAACGGCATCGAGGTCCTGAGCCTCACGACCTCACTGTACTTCCCTGATTATGCGCCGGCGCTCTGCAATCAGGGTGCTGACGCTCTATGTCAATACGCCATGGGAGAAGGTACGCCGGTGCCGTTCATCTCGATCAGCGGCAACGTGATCAGTGGCACCCTCACGTGCCAATAGCCACACGCGCCTGTCGGGGGCCGCGGCGATAACTGATGAGGGCGGGGACCGGCGCGGATGATGAGCCCTTATCGGCACCTTGCTTACGATGCCAGACTGCTGCTCGATGCCGGCGCCAACGCGCGCCGGCGGGACATCGACATTCACGCCAGAGGACCTTGCACGTGCCAACCGGCATTCGGTTGTGGGGGAGCTGATGCGGCAGCGCACCTCGGACGGAAACCAGGTCACGGCAGCATCTGCCCCGGCCCCCCTTTCCGCGGCATGGCCAGCTGCGACATCGCAGGCTGACGTCCCTGTGGGTGTTTCCCGGATAACGAACCTGTCGCGTTTGGTTCCCGGTTCCCGAAGGCGCTATCATGGCCGCCGATTCCTCACCCAGAGCGTCAGCGCCAACAGCGCCGCCAATACCGCGGGTGCCGTCCCAGCCGGAATTTCCGGCACATCCGGACTCATTACTTGCGCACACACCGCGTGCGTGCCCGTAACCAAAGCGACCAGCGTCATCGCGCCGGCGCGCATTCCCTGGACCCACTGGCCGTTGCCCTTCTGTGTCATCGGCGCAATACCCCCCTTCAATGATCGTCTCCCCGATCATACCAGGCAACGCCTAACAAATGGTTAGGACTTGATCGGCGTTCCGTAGTGCCGCCCTGCGGCCGAGTCGATGGCAGACAATTACTGCTGGCCGCCCAGCACGGCCGTATTGATAAACAAGCCGCAGTTGCTGGTCTCGTCAGCCATCCTGTACTGGCCGGCCGCAATGCATTGCGGCATTGATAGAACATAGACCAGCACTCTGCCTGTTGTCGGAAGCCCGTCATCCAGTTTGTTGTCTATCGTGAATGCTTCGTGGCCGCGAAGCGCCTTCGTCCGCGCTGACGGCAATATATCGTAGCGATCGGACAGACCAAGTGTGTAGTAATTCGCACGACGGGGCGGCAGTGGTGTGTAGGTCGCCACCATGATACCGACATTGCGCAGGCGCGTCAGCGGTGCCGAGGCGCCGAAGATCGGCCGTCCCCATACGGGGTTTATGTCCGACACGGTTTTACCATCGGCCGGCCCGTCCAGCAGCCCTGCCTGCTTCAGGTGATACCAGAAGTTGAGGTTCTCCGGGCAATTCAGATAATTCGCTGCCCCGTTACCGTCGTCGAACATGCCGTTGCCGTTTCCGCTGCACCCGGCGCGCAGGACCACGGCGTAGAAGCACTCATTATCCCCGTAACCGTATACGTCGGGACACCCCGCTTCGGCCAGCCCCGCTTCCTCAGCCTGGGCGAGATCGCCGGGCAGGCCGCCGTACTTGTTCTTGAACGTCATTGCCGCAGCATCATAGTGCCCGAGCTGCGTCAGCACGCTTCTGATTTCCGCCGTATGCACGAGCGCCCTGCCGACAAGTATGCCGCCTGCCACAAATCCGATGATAAGCAGCACGATCGAAAGCTCGACGAGAGTGAAACCGCTTACAAAGCAGACGTTCGTTGTCGCGGCATGTTTCGTTGGACCTCGTGGCCCAAACCCAATCACGACCAGCGCGCCATTCATTGGAACCCAGGGATGCCGGATATCCTCAGCGAGCAGAGTTCCGGCGTCACGCCCGGCAGGGCGCGCGTGTTGTAGCTGTTTCCTGTATTGCATCCAAATCCGATCAGGAGCCGAACGCGACCCGTCAGCGGCAGCGCGTCATCCATCTTCTCATCCAGATATGCAGCCTCCTTCGTCGAGAGCTGCGGGGCGCCGTCCCCCTGCCGGATGCCAAGATAGTACTGATCGAGCATAACCCAGATGCCGATCCCGCGCAGCTTGGTTACCGGGCTTGATATTCCGTACTGCGGCTCCCAGCCACCGCCAGTCAGGGTTTTGCCGTCGTACGAACCTTCTATCAGGCTCGCTCGGCTCAGATGATGCCAGAAGTTCAGGTTCTCAGGGCACCACGCGAGGTCGGTTCCAACGCCCAGGTCATCGAGCCGCCCGTTCCCGTTCCCATTGCATCCCGCGTAGTCATACGATCCCGTCGGTGTCGCGGGGCAGGGGTTCGCGGTCGGGCAACCCGCATCCCCCAGACCATATTCCACAGCTTGCACAAAATCTCCAGGGAGCCCGCCGTACTTGACGCGAAACGTGTTTACCGCGGTGTTGTAAGACTCCAACTGCCGCATGACGCTCTTCAGTTCGGCAAGGGCGATCAGCTCGCTGCCGACGAGTATCCCGCCCGCCACCAGGCCGATGATAACCAGCACGACTGACAGTTCCAGCAACGTGAACCCGCGGCGCGCGGTGCTTAGGTGCAAGGCCATTGTCCGGTGTCCTTTCCCTTCAGTCTATGGCTGCCGTGGTTAACAAATGGTTTCCAGGTGGCCCGCCGCCGCCGATTGTCACGGACTGTTCATCGAACCGTCATCAAACTGTCACAGTGAAGGAACGTAGTGACGTGTAAGAAAGGCGACAGACCGTGCCCTGCTGCCGCTCGAACTGGGAACGACCTTTATGCGTACATGGATTCCAAGACTCGGGCGTTTCGGTCTCGCGGCAACGCTCGCGATTGCCGCCCGCGCTGTCAGCAGACCGCGGCCACACCCGGCCACCCCCTGATCCGGTTAGCGAGGTGCGCAAGGCGGACCAGCATGGGCTCTACGAGGTTGAGCATCAGCCAGATGGCCACGGCCCGTCACTGTGCGGCTGAGAACGCGATCCACAATCCGCAGCTATTTCGAGTCTGGGCATACAGATAGGTGTTCGCGCTCGCGTCAGAGCAGGCGCCACCCGGATATGCGGCCGTTACCGCCCCGGTGAGCGGCTGTCCGTCGTCCGCCTTGGCATCAAACCGGGCGGCCACCGCCGGCCGAAGGCCGACGTCACTGACCCCCGGGAGCGTCAGCATCCCATACACGATACCACGAAATGATTCACGCGTGGTTCCCAGCGCCAGCCGGGTCAGCGTGATGTAATTGCTCTCAACGCCGTACCCGTAGGTCGCTCCGTCATGATGCAGGCCAAGATAGGAGCGATCCAGCACGCCCGGCATCGCCACGGTCTGCGCCGCGGTCGGAGGGGCACTCACGGGTTCCGCGTGCCACTCCAGCACACCTGTCGCCGCCAAGTGGTTCCATGCGTTGTAACACTCCAGCGATCCATCGGCCACCGCGCTCACGTCGCTCAGGTACCCGCCGCCGATCCGTTCATCACCGTCGCCATCGATTATGCCTTGTCCGGGCCAATACTGGCTCGCTTTGGCGAAGTCTCCAGGGAACGCGCTGTACTTTGCCCGGAACAGGCTGATGCCGGTTTGAACCCGGCCAACTTGCGATACAGCGCGATGCATGGTCGCGGACTCCAGTAGTTCGCGCCCCACCAGGATCATCCCTGCGAGCAGGCCGATCACGACAAGTCCGACGGTCAGTTCCATGATCGTCATACCCGTCGAAGCACTTCGGCCTTCGTGTACTATGCGCTGCTGCATCTTCCTCTCATGCCGACGATCAGGCATCAGTTTAACCGAAACCGGTTACCGAACCGTTAACGCCGCTACCAGTCGAGGCTGTCGATGATCGTCACGTTGTCATCGGCGTGCATGCTTTCAACGTGAGCCGCCTCGCGAATCCAGGGTACGCGATGCCGCGTGATGCCCTCGAATAACCGAACGGTCGGCCTGACGGGTGCGTTGAGATTGCGGCCCTTGATGCGGATCTTCTGTCCGCCGACCGACACCGTGATGCCTTCGGACGGGTCGAACTCCGCCTTGTCCATGTAGCCGTAGCTCACGGCCAGGATGTTGCCGTCCTTCTTCCGCAGCTCCAGGCTCACGGCCCGGTCCCGAATCCCGCGGAGCCACCCGAATGCGCCCAGGTCATCGGTACCCTCCACGTCGGCTGGCGTGGCGTTGCCGTTTGCCGCGTCACCGTTTCGCATCGCGTAGCGCTGGAGAATCGACTTATCTGTCATGGTTCACTCCTTCCCGTTCCGGGTGCGCCGGCACATTGTCGCGGCCGGCCAGTCCCTCCATGCGGTGCAGCGCAGCGGCGCGGTCGCGAATCTCGCGGCCTTCGATGAATTCCGTCGCCGTCAGCCGTTCGTCCGAACGACTCACGGCTTCGAGCAAGGCTTCCTTGTCGTCCGTGTACACCGTCGCCCGCTCGCGCCCGCGCGACACCGAGACGTAGAACTGTTCGCGCGACGACGCCGGCAGGGACTCCGACGACTGGCCGATGAACACGCGATCGACCGTCTTTCCTTGTGAGCCGTGGCTTGTCACGACGTACCCATAGGCCAGGTGCCCATAGTCCTTCGAGATCGTCCATCCGTTCGTGAGCCGGATATCGCCGGCCTTCGTGAATCCCTTGACCGTGTAAAGCGCACCGTTGTTGAGCCGGTGCTCACCGTCGGCCGTCATGCCATTGCGCGTGATACGCAGGATGTCGCCGGCAGCGACCGGCAGAACGCCTTGGCGGAATACCTGGAACCTGTCCGCATGGTCGAGCGGCAGTGGATCGTCGCCGACGACGACGCGCTCGCCCTTGCGAAATCCCGTCGCGTTCTGGTGGAACACCAGCACGTCGCCCGGTTCGTAGCTCGCCGCCTCCGCGCGATCTGCCTCCGTGAGGTTCGCGTTCTCCAGCGTGAGCAGCCGATGCTCGCCGCCCTGGAGCCGGCCGGCCTGCTTCAGACGTGCGCGGATTTCATCGGTGATCCATTCCCCCTCCAGGTGCGTGGGCGACACCACGAGCGCAGTCTTCTCGTCGGCGATTGTGGCGACGTAGTCCTCCGCCAGCGACTTGTAGCGCTCCGTCTCGTTTACTTCGCGAATCCACCCGAGCTTGTCGAGCTGGCGGAAGCCATCGTCAATGCGGCCGTCGGAGAGCGCCCGCACCGCCGACATGTAGTCGCCTTTCTGGCGCTGAATGTCGCGGATATCCGCGGGCTTGAGACCTGCCTCTTCCTCCAGCAGCCGCAGCGCCGCCCCGCGCTCGACACTGCCGTGCTGACGGCGATCGCCGGAGAGGACCACCCGGCAATCAAGCCGGTCGGCCAGGTCGAAAACCTGACCCATCATCCGCGTGCCGAGCAAGCCTGCCTCGTCAATCCAGACCACGCCCGCGGCCACCTGTGCCTGCAAGGACTGATCGGTAAGCAGCCGGGCCACCGTGTCGGCATCGCCGAATCCCTCTTCCCGCAGCACGCCGCGGCTGGCATCCGCCGACGGCGCGAAGGTGTGGACCGGCGTCCCGGCAGTTTCGATCGCTTCGACGGCTTCCTTCATCATCGTCGTCTTGCCGGTACCCGCGGCGCCGCGGACCAGCATCACGCGGTCGCGTGATTCGAGCAGGTGCCGCACGGCTTGCTTCTGGCCGGCGTTCAACCAGTCGCGCGTGAACGCGCGGTTTGCAGAACCGAGCGTGCGGCACGCTCCCCTTCCCTTACGCGCGAAGTCGATCATCTTCCGCTCTTCAGCGAGTACCTCGCGCGTCGTCGCCATGCGCCGTCCGTTCCGCTCGCCGACGACAAGGCCCTGCGCGTCCACCGCCCGACGCACAACATCCGGCGATGCAGAACCGAGGGAACGCTTGAGCGCTTCCGCCAGGACCTTGCGCTCCGGCACCACCGAGCTGCGCTCGAAGCAATGTCCGACCGCGTGCAGCACCGACTCCGCGACCAGCCGGCCGTCCTCCGGGATGCCGTCGCCGCCGAGCCGGCCCCGGACGGCGGTGAGCGCCGCGAGTTCCTCCGGCGAGAGCCGCGAGGCCCACTGTTCGCGGAGTTCATCCATCGACAGGTCCTTGACCTTCCGCTCGCGCGTCTTCGCGCCGAGTTCACCCTTGGCATCGGGATTCGTGATGCCCTTCTCTCTTGCCTTCTCTTCGATGAGCGCCGTCCGCCGCGAAAACTTCTTGACCGCCGACTGCGGCACGCCGCGAATCTCCCAGCCGCGCCTCGTTCGTTCCACTGGCAGCCCGAGTTCCTCGAGCCGCCGTGCCAGGCGGGAATGGAACACGGCCTCGAAGAACTCGCCGTCGCGCTTGATCCCCGCGAACTGACCCGCCTTCCAGCGAGACTCTTCCGCGTCCCAGGTCTGGTTGAAACAGAAGCAGTGGGCGTGAAGGTGAGGGTCCGGGATACCGTCCACCGGCCGGGCCGTGAAGTGCACGAACTCGCCCCAGGTCATGTTGCCGGTCGTGCGGTCGGTGTTCTTGCCCTTGGCCCGTACGCGCGTCTGCATGTCCGCTTCGATGTCCTCCATCGTCACGTCCACCGAATCGCGGAACGCTTGCAGAATGCGATCGTCCCGCGTGAGGCCGTAGAGCACCGACACGCTTTTGGGAACGTGGAAGTTGAAGTCGTAGCCGACGCGACGGTCCCGCTTCTGCCGCGGCGTCAGCACGCCGCCCGTCGCCGGGTTGCGGTTGTCGCAGAGCGCGTCCCACTGTTGGCGCTCCACGCTTCCCGAAAGGCCCAGGCGCTCCGCACCCTTGCCGCGCCAGAGGCCGACAAGCTCCTGTCCCTCCGTGTAGTAATCGGCGGTGGAATAGTAACTCTTGGCTCTTTCAGCCGTGCTGTTCTGAGTGATGCGGAGCATCACTCGACTCTACACCGCAATGGTTGAGAAATCGTTACCGAACGCACGCGGGGCGTGTTTCTTTCACGGGCTTTCACCGCGCCAGTCCCAGCGGCCGACCGCCCAGGACACGTCAGGGGCCCTGGTCACCACGACCCTTCGCGGCCGCGCGGAGAATCTCGCCAATCGCCGCATGGCCGCACTCCCGAGCGACGGCTTCCGGCGTCCGCTGCCGCACGTCTCTCTTGTCGCACGTTGCCCCTGCGGCGAGCAGTGCCTTTACACCCTTCACGTTGCCAGAGAATGCCGCCCAATGAAGCGGCGTGATGCCGTTGACGTTCTGTACGTCCGGCTTGGCCCCGAGTTTCAGCAGCGTCCGAATCACCTCTGCATCTCCGCTCGCCGCGTAGTGCAGCGGAGTGTTCCTGTTCCGATCGGCCGCGTTGACGTTGGCTCCGGCGTGAATGAGGATTTCGATTGCCGAACGGTTGCCCGAATGCGCCGCGCTGTGCAGCGGGGTGTCTCCATCGATGTCCCTCGCGTTCACGTTTGCCCCGCCGCTGATCAATGCTCGCACCTCCGCAGAGTCGCCATACACGGCCTGGTGAAGTGCGGTCCGTCGATCGCTCTTCATCCACGCCCTGCGGCGCTTTTCCCGCGTGCGACTCTTGTTCTCGTGCGCGCCGCCTTTCGGAAGCGCGCCGCTCGATGCCCCGCTTCCCTCGACGTCGTCGTCTGACCCGTCCCGTGTCCCCATCAACCCTCCCATGCACCTCCACCGGTAGCACACTTCAACGGGCCAGTGTGTGACAATTATGTGACAGGTCTCGGCGACTTACCTGCATCACCGTTTACCATTTATTTACCATGACGTGCTACACATCGTTCGCACCACCGAGCGAGCCCCGAGATGAACACCCGACCAGGCAACCCCCGTCCTGACCTGCCTCCCAGTGAGCCATTGGAGACGGCGCCCGTCGAGCGCCGGATCGTCCTGGCGTGCGGGCTTGTAGCCCTCTTCGCCGCGTCCACGATCCTGTTTGTTCAGCTCCAACTTCATGTCGCGCCTGAGGTGGCCCGCCGCGTTGGCCTGCTGGCGCTGTGTGTCGCCGCGGTCACCTTGACCAAGCGCTGTTACGCCGTTGGTGCGCTCACGGCCTTCGCGGGAACACTGTGTATCGTGGGTGCTTGGCCGATTCACCCGAGCATCCCACTCCGCGCGCCGCACCTCATCCCCTTGCTGTCTGCCGCCGTCGGCCTTGGCGTAGCCGCGGCCTGCTTTGCGCGCCGCCGCGCCGCCTGTGCTCCCAGCCTTACCTACGCGGCGGTTCTTGCGCTATTGTTTGTCCTGTTGACTCTTGCCTGAGCCGTAACGCCCTGATTGTGCCATCATCACAATAGGCGTATCTCCGACGGGCGGACATTCCATTTCAAGGTGTACCAAAACACTCCTCATGACACATGTCACCGCCCTGGCCCACCGAGGCCCTTTGCGGCTTCGCGCACGCTGGCGGCACGCGCCGCACTACGCCGAACCAGCTCTGCGAGCACCTCCTGCGCGCGAGCATCCGCCCGGCATTCCGGGGGCAGCCACTCCCCCAGCGGAGTTTCCTGCGGCGTCGCCACGGCAGGCCCGCTATCGCGTGCCGCTTGTGAGGCCGGCGCGACTCGTTCCGGCAGTGATGTCATGAGCGCCGGAACGCGCCATGTGTCGGCAGGGCCAGTCACCTCTATCCATCTTTCCCCCATCCGTTGTCGATCACATGCGTTCAACACGGGCCGACGTACTTGTGCGTGCCATTTGTGTGACAGTCGGCGCGGTTTATGATATCCTATTGATCCCGCTTGCTATTCCGGTGCTTGGCCGTCGCCCCGCCCATGAATCAGTAATCACTCCCGCTCGCTTCAGTCGCATCCCTCGGGCACGAGAACCGATGAACGCCAGCCCTTGCACGTAAGGCCAGTGCAGATGCGAGCCAGAAGCACGGCTATCGCTGCGCACCGTCGGCGCGGGCGGTCGCCCGGTCGCGGCTCGTGCGGCAGGCTTGTCCCCCCTTCTCTTGTCGTTTCCTGCGCACCACACGGCCTGATCGACGGCATCGCTACAGCCGCCGCCGTCCAGGTCAAGCAGAAAACCGGTTCCTCCCAATCTTCACTGCGTTGCAGACCGGGTCCCTCCCGTTTTCCGCTGTGACCCGTGCGCTCCCGAAGGTCGCTCCGGCTGAGGCGGCTGGTTTCCGCGTGCCATCAGGCCGCGATGGGCGCGGCCGGAAACAAGAAAAGGAGACTTCACCATGACCGACACGAACAACACCGCTTCCAAGGCTCCCACGCACGTCGCCTACCAAGTACGCGACCGCGAAGGCAAGAAGAGCTTCTGGACCCGCATCGGCAGCGCATGGCCGCACGCCGACGGCAAGGGCTTCAACATCCAGCTTGAAGTCGTGCCGCTTGACGGCCGCATCACGCTCCGCGTCGCGAGCGAGAAGAAAGACTGATTCAACCAACCGGGCGGGCCGAAAAAGGCCCGCCCTTTCTCTGGAAAGGACTCCGATCATGACCACAGACCCCTCGTATTCACTTGACGACATCAACATTCATGAACTGGTCACCTCCCGGCGACAAGTGGCCGTCTTGTGGAGCATCGAAGACGTTCAGGCGGTCCGCCCCGACCTTAGCGACAACCAATCCTGGGACGTGCTGCAACGCTGCATTCGTGTCCACCACTGCGAAGTCGGCTTCACTTGGCTCCTCATCGAGACAGTGGCCGACGACCTCTTTCCCCATGCTGATACCACGGAAGAGGAGGCGACCGTATGAATCGCTCCGGCACATCCGTCAATCCCTTCTACTCGTCACGGGTCGAGCCGAGTACCCGCGCACCAGCACCGAGCCGATACGCGAAACTCCCGCGCATTCCGGTCAACGCCAGCCCGGTCCCTCACCTGACCAGCCTCTACCACAACTCCGAGGCCGGCGAATACGGCCGGCGCGACTACCCAGGCAACTGCGGCGGAAACCTGATCCGCGACCTGCTCCGTTACTTTTCAGTCAGCATCGCGGCGGACCCGATGACTGGCAGCGGCACATGCTTCGACGTGTGCCAAGAACTGGGCGTGTCCTGCTGGTCAAGCGACCTCCATCAGGGCATTGACGCCTGTTCTCCGTCAGCCCTGCCAAGAGAGTCATTCGAGTTTTGCTGGCTTCATCCGCCGTACTGGCGGCAGAAGCTGTACACCGACGATCCCCGTGATCTATCGCGCACACCGACCCTTGACGCATTTCTGAATCGCTATCGCCAGCTCATCGTCAACTGTGCCGGCTCGCTCGTGCCCGGCGGCAGGCTTGCCATTCTGATGGGCGACTACTCCGACCGCGAGGCCGGGTTCGTGCCGCTCGTGTACCACACAAAACGGCTTGCCTTCGACGCCGGATTGCGGCAGTGTTGCACGGACATTACCCGGTTCAGCCACGGAGCCAGCAGCGGCAGGAAGGTCTACCGATCCGCCTTCATCCCCGGCCTGCACGACGTGTGCATGATCTTCGAGAGGTAAGCCCATGACCGAACACGAGAAAACGACCACCTATTGCACGCAGTTGCGTGCCCGCGCATTGCCTGCCGCCGCACGATGGGTCTTCAATGAAGTGCTCGCTGCGATGCAGAACGCCGAGGAACTTGGCGGACCGCAAGGCCCAGCCTATCTCGATCTGATGCAGGCTGTCATCGACGAGGCCACACACCGTCAGCAGGTTTACAGACAGATTCTCGCCGAGCAACCCGATCTCTAGCACGGTCCGCGCCAGTCGGGGCCGCGCCTGTCACGTCCCCTGCCCCTGCAATCCAAAGGCCCAGAAGAGTTCCCCTCTGACTCCGAACCTTACCGGCAGATGGTTGAATAAACCTGACCGCCCGGCCGTTCGTGTCGGGTCCCGGCCCCTGCGAGAACCCGACTGGCCTGCTCCCCAAAAGTTGATCCATCTGGTATGAGAGTCTTTGCGGCCCGAAGGGCCGGGGAGATTCTCGATGAAGAAGAAGCGGCATAGTGCGGAGCAGATCATTCGGAAGCTTCGGGAAGCCGACGGGATGCTGTCGGCCGGGAAGACGATCGCCGAGTTGTGCCAGCAGCTGGCGATCAGCGAGCAGACGTCTCCCCTAAGCGGTGCTTAGGCCGTCTTTCACCGTGAAAGCCAGCATGAAAGCATGACAGCCAGACGGCAAGCCAGCCATCATGCAGGCTTGCTGTCCGTCATGATTGCAGGCATGACGGACAGCATGATGGAGAGCAGGACAGCCAGAAAGACAGATGGATGGAAAGCTGACATGCCTGCTTGCCAGCCATCCGACTTGCTGGCATGACTGCGTGCCATCATGCAGTCAATAAATACTGCTTGCCAGCCAGCATGAAATCGTGCTAGCAATCAAGCATGATTATCGCCGTGGCGAACTCCAAGGGCGGGGTCGGGAAATCGACACTCGCCGTCCACCTGG
The DNA here is from genome assembly GCA_016860685.1 of Planctomycetota bacterium. Lineage (GTDB taxonomy): Bacteria > Planctomycetota > Phycisphaerae > UBA1845 > UBA1845 > JABWBH01. The sequence continues at coordinate 33,376 of BOJX01000003.1, read as the reverse complement.
CCGCTTGGCTCGACAAACAGGGCCACCGGGTGACGCTCGCCGACTGCGATACCCAACAGTCATCGTCGCAGTGGATTCGTGAGGCCGCTCCGCAGGTCAAGGCGCTTTGCCTACGCGACCCGGACGACATCATCAGCGACCTGCCGATGCTCGCCCAGGACACCGACTACGTCGTGGCCGACGGGCCGGGGAGCCTTGCCGAAACGAGCAGGGCGTTGCTGCTCGTGGCGGATACGGCGATCGTTCCGTGCAAGGCATCCATGCTGGAAATCCGGGCGCTTGACGCGGCCACGAAGGTGCTGCGCCAGGCGCAGAAGATTCGCTCCGGGATGCCCAAGGCCAAGATCGTGCTCAGCATGGTCGGAAAAAACTACCGGCTCACGCAGGACATGCGGGAAGCCGCGGCTTTGCTGAAGCTTCCCATCACGCCGACGTTCATGACGCTGCGCCAGATTTACGCCGACGCGCCGGGCCAGGCGGCGGTCGTCTGGCAACTGGGATCACGCGCGCGGGAGGCAGCCATCGAAGTTGACCGGCTCTTCCGCGAGCTGGTCCCCGAGGCGGTCCGCAAGACCGCGAAGCCGTCCATGCGACGGCAGCCGGCATCAACGTAGGGAAGGGGACACATGGTCGAACGCCGCTCACTCACCGATGGACTCAAAGCGACGCCGGGAGTTGATGCGGCCGTTGCCCGGGAGTTCATCCACGCAGGAAAGACGAATGCCGGAACCCGACAGCCGACGACGACTGCCGCCGATCCGGCCGCAGCCGTGGTGAACCGCGCTCCGATCAGCACTCGCGTCCGCGCCGACTTCGCGGCGGCGCTGAAACGCGCATCGCTGGAGCGCCAGTTGAAGGGCATCGAGCCGAACACGCTCCAGGACATCCTGGAGCAAGCCATCGAGCCTTGGCTTCGCACGCACGGCTATCTGTCTTGATCCACCGAACCAACCGGCGGGGGCGAGGGGAGCGCCGCCGTGTCGCCGAGTTGAAGCTCCTGTTGCCGGCCGGCGCCTTTCAAGTGGTACGACCGCACGAAGGCGAGGCGGTCGCCGTTGAACATGAACCGGATGTTCACGAAGAACACGCCGTCGCTCGGACTCCGGTACAGGAACTCTTTCTCCAGCAACTCCCGCACGCCGCGCTGATAGGTTCGGTCGTTGATCCCGTTATCCTTCGCCACGTACTGATTCAGCTTGATTTCGTCCGATCCGGGATTGGCCCGCATTTCGTGGTAGACGAGTTCAAAGACCTGCATCCCCGTCTTCGAGAGGTCCGCCGCCTGCTTGATGCCGTCGAGGAAGAGCTTCACGAACCGGCTGCTGTCCACTTCCTCTTCCCACCAGAAGCCCATGCCGCCGAGGCCCTTGATCTCGCCGCTGCTGTTATCCACGATGACCGAGCCCCTGCCGCCGGGCACGTGGAACCGCTTGGTCCGCGTCGTGATCCCGTTCGCCGACGGCACGCTCGGATTCGTGCGGTAGACAGGGAAGCCCCGCTTCGTACTGATCTGATTCGCGGACACCGCCGCGGTCTGTCGTTCTGCCGTCATTTTCCGCCTCCGAATGTGTCTGTAGACAGTCAACACACTGGCACATGACCGACAAAGGCGCAAGCGGTTTCTGTCGGTATGCCGACTGGTCCTGACGGCCGACCGACAAGTCGTGACGGTTCGGAGCGAGATAAATCAACGAGTTGCGCCCGTGCTCTTTCTTATACTTCAATACCACCACCCATGAAGGCCGGCGCCGAGCGCGCCCCCACAGCGCTGGCGACGGCGACGGCCGATGATGCCCTGAAAGAGAAACATCAACTGAAACGAGACGAGAAGGCGACACCGGTGTTCCCGAGTGTTGCGCGGACTGTCCAGGAAGCTGTGGCTGCGAGTCTCGGTGAGTCGGGAAGTGGGCATTCAGGGGAATGCTCGCCGATCCGTCACCCACCGACATCAGTCGCGGACGATTCATTCGTTTCGACCTTTCCGATTGAGTCAAGCTCCAGAGTGTGCTATGTGAAATCGTGAATAACCACAATGCGGGAACATGGCTGGTCGAACGCCAAATAGACGACCCAAGGGCCGACGTGCAGGTCGGGAACGAAAAAACCGTGATCGTTCCTGACCATGCGCCGGAGGTCGCGCCCCCCGCAGCATCCATTCTTGCCGTTCGAGTCCGATCCCGATGATCCGCCAGTCGCCCTGGAAGAACCGCCCGATTCACACGATGGAGGTCAACATGCAGTACAAGACGATCATCCTCCAACTTCTGCGACAGCGACCGAAGCTCCACGACCTGCTACGCAGGAAGCGGAAGCTGCTCGCCGTGGTGGACAACTTCGCCGGGGAGCTGAAGACCCGCCACGAATCCTGGAAGGAGAATCTGACCGAGGACAGGCCGGACATCGACCCGAGCCAGGCCGCGAGCGCGGCTCTGGAGATCGCCCTCCAGGAAGTGGAGAGTCGTTTGCGGCTCGCGTTTCCTCCGAACGATCCGCAACCGCTCTCGCTGGACGCCGCAATCGCGTTCATCCGCCGTCACACGTCGCACGCCTGAAATGGTTGCGAACTCCGTCGCTGTTTGACGCGCTTCCGACTGAGCCGGCCGCTGACAAACCAGAACCGCCAGGGCCGAGAGAAGACTCGCAGGCCCCGGTCGGCAACACCGCGGCATCTACCGAAGCACCCCGACCTTCCGATTCGCCCGCGTCCCGGCCTGAAGACATGGCGCCGGCTTCGTCCGGCCAGATCGCCGGCGGCGAGAAGGGGAAAGCCCGCGACATCATCGCCGCCATCCGCACGCTCAAGCGAATCGAGGACGAGCAGCGGCTTGCCTCGCCGGACGAGAAGCAGGTGCTCTCGCGTTTCGCCGGCTTCGGTCCGGTCGCCCTGTCGATCTTTCCCGACCCAGTAACCGGCAACTACAAGGATGCCGCATGGCAGGGCTTGGGCGAGGAGTTGAGGGCGCTTCTCAGCCCCGCGGAGTACGACAGCGCCAAACGCACGACCTTCAACGCCTTCTACACGTCTCCCACCGTCATCGCGGCCATCCATGAGGCCATCACGCGGTTAGGCGTTCCCGGCAACGCCGTGATCCTGGAACCCGGATGCGGCACCGGCAACTTCATGAGCCAGGGAAGCGACCGCTATCGCTTCATCGGCGTCGAACTGGATTCCGTTTCGGGGCGCATCGCTAGGGCGCTTCACCCCGACCAGGACATCCGCATTGAGAGCTTCCGCGACACCCGTCTGCCGGCGGATCGCATCGACGCGGTGATCGGCAACGTGCCGTTCGCCGACATCAAGCTCGACTATCACGGGCAGAAGCTGTCGATCCACGATTACTTTCTCGCCAAGTCCGTGGATGCCTTGAAGCCCGGCGGCGTGCTCGCGCTTGTCACGACGCACTTCACGCTCGACAAGCAGAATGCCGCCATCCGCGAATACCTCGCGGCGAAGGCTGATTTCGTCGGGGCGGTTCGGCTGCCGTCCGACGCCTTCAAGCGCGAAGGCACCGCCGTCGTCACCGACATCGTTTTTCTGCGCAAACGCGCCGCGAATGAACCGGCACATCACGCCGACCCGCAGTGGCTCGGCATCGCGCCGCTGGCCGTCGAAGGGGTCGCGGTCCCAGTCAATCGCTACTTCCTCAGTCATCCCGAAATGGTCCTCGGCTCCTGGACGCGGAAGGACACGCTCTACGGCGGAGAGGGGTACAGCGTCGTCGGCAACGGCGAGTTGGCCGGCCAGCTAAAGAACGCCATCCGCCGATTGCCGGAGTTCGCTCCATCGCAAGCATCTCCGACCGAAGAACAAGAGCCGGTCGCGGCGTTCTCACCGCCGCCGCCCGAACGCCACATCAACGAAGGGAGCTTCTTCGTCGGCCCCGACCAGACGCTCTGCCAGTCGGTAGGCAGACAGGCCGTGCCCGTGGTGTACGGCGGAACCACGCTGAAAGCGAACGGAACGCGGACCGGCCGGCGACTGGCCGCACTGGTCGATTTGCGCGACCGCGCGCGCCGCGTGCTGCAATCGCAGAACGAGGGCTGGCCCGCGGAACACCGCGACTCGGCACGCCGGGATCTCAATCGCGCCTACGACCGATTCCAAAGTGCGTATGGCCCGATCAACAAGACCACGTTCAATGCAACCGGCGACGGGAACGTGATCCGCCGCCGGCCCAACCTCGTGAAGTTCAGCGAAGACCCCGACGCCATGCTGGTCATGTCGCTGGAGGAGTACGACGAGGTCACGGGAAAAGCTGCCAGGGCCGCCATCATGACGAAGGATGTGGTCGGCAAGACGCCGCCCGTCACCCACGTCCGCAGCGCCGAGGAAGGCTTGCTCGTTTCACTCAACCAGCGGGGAACGGTGGATTTGCCGTTCATCGCCGGCCTCTACGGCAAGCCCGAGGAGCAGGTCATTACCGAACTGGGAGACCTGATCTTCCACGACCCGGAATCGCAGACGTGGAAGACTGCCGATGCCTATTTGTCCGGCAACGTGCGCGCCAAGCTCGCCAGGGCCGAGCAGGCCGGCCCCGCTTACGCCCGCAACGCCGAGACCTTGCGGCGCGTGCAGCCCGAGGACGTGTTGCCCGGCGATATCGACGCGAATCTCGGTGCGCCGTGGATTCCCGCGTCCGACATCCAGGCATTCGCGGCCGACCTGTTCCACGTCGAGCCGTCCGCAGTCCCGGTCGCTCACCTTCAGAAAGATGCCGTCTGGAACCTTGACGCGGGGCACGCTGCGAAAGCGTCCGTCGCCGCAACCTCCGAGTACGGCACCGCGCGCGCCAACGGAACGTGGTTGCTCGAACTCGCCCTGAACATGAAGTCCCCCGTCATCTACGACGTGATCGACCACGGCGACCGCGAGGAGCGCGTGGTCAACCAGGAAGACACGATGGCGGCACGTGAAAAGCAAAAGCTCATCAAGGAGCGCTTCCGCGCATGGGTCTTCACCGATCCAGAGCGAACCGAGCGGCTGGTGCGGCTCTACAACGACACGTACAACAACCTCCGGCCGCGTCTCTTCGACGGCTCGCACCTGGACTTCCCCGGCATGAACCAGACGATCCGGCTTCGGCCGCACCAGGCCGACGCCGTGTGGCGGGGGATGAGTTCCGGCAACACGCTGCTCGCCCACGCCGTCGGCGCGGGCAAGACCTACACGATGGCGGCCACCGGCATGAAGATGAAGCAGGCCGGCCTCATCAAGAAGCCCATGTACGTCGTTCCCAATCACTTGCTGGAGCAGTTCGCCCGCGAGTTCATGCAGCTCTATCCCAACGCCAAGTTGCTCGTCGCCACCAAGGACGACCTGAGCCGGGACCGCCGCAAGCTTCTGACCGCCAAGATTGCCAGCGGCGAATGGGACGGCATTCTCGTGACCCATTCATCGTTCGAGCGGATCGGCATGTCGCGGGATTACCAGGAGAAGTTCCTCATCGAGCAGATCGCCGAATACGACGAGCTGCTGCGCGAGCACGCCGAGGCAAAGGGTTCCAACCGCAATCTCATCAAGGCGATTGAGAAACAGAAGGCGGCTCGCGTGGAACGCCTGAAAGACCTGCTTGCCGAGGACAAAAAAGACGACGGGTTGGTGTTCGACGAACTCGGCGTCGATCATGTCTTCATCGACGAGGCGCACTTCTTCAAGAATCTGGAGACGCCGACCAAGATGGAGCGTGTCGCCGGCATCCAGACCGGCGGCAGCGAACGCGCCTTCGACGTATACATGAAGGCGAGCTTTCTGGGCGAGCAACATGCCGGCCACGGCGTCACCTTCGCCACCGGAACGCCGATCTCCAACACGATGGTGGAGATGTACACCATGCAGCGGTTCCTCGACCCGGACGGACTCAAGACCCGCGGATTGGAGCACTTCGACGCCTGGGCGGCCACGTTCGGGGAAGTGATCGACACGATGGAGATTTCTCCCGACGGCGCGTCGCTGCGGCCGCGGAGCCGCTTCGCCCGCTTCACTAACCTGCCGGAACTCCAGCAGATGTTCCGGGCCTTCTCCGACGTGCAGACGGCCGGGATGCTCGACCTGCCCCAGCCGCAACTGGAAACCGGCAAGCCGATCGTCGTCGCTTGCCCGATGTCAGCGGAGCAGCACGCCCTCCAGGAAAAACTCGTCGAACGCTACGAACGTCTGCGTTCGGAGAAAGTGGACCCGCGCGTAGACAACGCGCTGAACATCACTACCGACGGCCGCAAGCTCGCTATCGACGCGAGAATGCTCTCGGCTGCCGCTGCGGATTTCGCCGGCTCGAAGGTCAACCGGATGGTGGAGAACGTCGCCGCGATATGGGAGCGGACGGCCGCGACGCGAGGCACGCAGATGATCTTCTGCGACATGGGGGTTCACCCGACCCCGTGGGGATACTCGGCCTACGACGACGTGATCGAGAAGCTGGTCGCCGGCGGCATACCGCGAGCGCAGATCGCGGCCATCGGTGATGCCGATTCCGATGCCAAGAAGCAGGCGCTCTTCGAGAAAGTCCGCAACGGCTCGGTGCGCGTGCTGATCGGCAGCACGCAAAAGATGGGCACCGGCACCAACGTGCAGCAACGTCTGGTGGCCCTGCATCATCTCGACGCCCCGTGGAAGCCGGCGGAGGTCGAGCAGCGCGAGGGCCGCATTCTCCGCCAGGGAAACACGAACAAGGAAGTGGCGGTCTACCGCTACGTCACGGAGGGTTCATTCGACGCCTACATGTGGCAGGCCCTCGAAACCAAGGCCCGCTTCATCGGCCAGGTCATCACCGGCAACAATGCTGCGCGTCGCGCCGAGGATGTCGGCGGCCAGGAACTCTCCTACGCCGAGGTCAAGGCGATTGCATCGGGCAACCCCGCGGTGCTGACCTTGGCCGAGGCCGACGCAGAATTGCAGCGGCTCGCACTCTTGAAGAAGCAGCACATCGACGAGCAGTACGTCGCCCGGCGCAGCGTGCGCGACTTGCCGGGCACGATTGCCGGCCTGTCAGAACGCTTGTCCAACCTCACCGCAGACCAATCCGTCGCCGCCGCTCGCGCCGGCGATCCCATTGCCATCGGGGGCCGCACATACTCACGCGAGGACGCGCCCTCCGTCTTGGGCGGTCAACTGGATGCGTTGCCGAGAGAGATCCGGCAGGAGCGCCGGATTCCTCTCGGCGTGTTTCGCGGCCTGCGGTTCGGCCTTGTGCTGCATCCGCAGTTCCCGGCCGAGGTCTATCTTGAAGGGGCGACAACCCGGCACGACCGGCTCTTGCGGGGCAGTCACGGACCGCGCGCCGTCTTCAACGCCCTCGACCGCCTTGCCGGTGCGTATGGCGCCGAAATCGCCAGGGTTCGACAGGACTTATCCATCGCGGAAGCCCAGCTTCGCGACTACCAGGCTCGCATCGGCAAGCCCTTCGTCCATGACGCTTACCAATCTGCATTGACCAGCCTGCGCGATCAACTCAAGGTCAGCCTGTCCGGTGCTACGCCGGAACCGGGCAACGAGCCACCGCCGTCGGCTTCCGAACTCGCCGAACGGATCAAGGCGCTGAAAGCCGAACACACCATCGAGGCGGCGCCCGAGCGCGCCGGCAACCGCCGGCTCGATGCGGAGGAACCCGTCACGGTCCGCATTCGCCGTCGCACGGAATCGCCTTCCGGCACGGACGCGGCGACACCGCCCGACACTCCGGAGAGGGCATTCAGAGGAATGCGCGCCGATCCGTCAACGGATACCCGTTCATTCCGATTCTGAGGCCCGGAGGAAGCGAGCAAGGCAGGGGAGGGAGCAAACGGCGACGACATGCCCTTTGACGATTCCTGGCCCATTTCTGGGAGGATGCGCCGCGAACCGATACAAGCGCCTCAGCCATCACTCCCTCAGAATCTCCCAGTTCGGACCGACAAGCGCCACTGACAGCTCCGCATTGACCACGCCTGCCGGTTCACCGGCCACGCCGCCCGGGACGCCGCGGATGACGCCCGCGTGACGGTTCGGGGTCCGCGGGATCGGCGGGCGGCTGGATTGCGGGCACCGGGAAGGCCCGCACCGCCTGCTCGAGATCGGCAGTGTTTGTGACCCACAAGTGTCCATCCGCGCTCGCCAGTGCCAAGCGTTTGGAATCACCCGAAAACCGCAGCATGTCCGGCACCGCGTCCGCAACGGGCCACGGGACCATCCCCAGCAGTTTCTTGTCTCGTACCGCGAAGACTTCCAACCATGCCGATTCGACACCGTGTTTGCGAGCCTTGGTCACGATAGGCTCGCCGACGCAGACCGCCAGACGTGCGTCGGGCGAGAAGGCCGCCTTTCCGGCCCACGGCATGGTGCCGTGTTCATCCTGCGGCATTGGTAGCCGGCCGGGCCGCGACGTGGATTGAGGGGGGCTGGAGGGCACGGTCCAACTGAGCGTTTCGGTTGATTTGTCAGAAACTCTCCAACGCTGGTAACGCCGCGCTGCGTCCTGGTTCAAGCCATCCATGAGCCGCACGACGAGCGTGTCGTCGTCGATCCATTCGATTGGATGCAGGACACTTCCGTTCTCGTCGAACTTCGGGCGACCGCGCACCGCAGTCTTGAACGTAGCCAGTTCCTTGCCAGTGTCGAGTCTCCACACAAACAGGCGACCATCGTCGTCGCGAGCGGCGAGGCACTTCACCGCAGGCGAGATCGCCATCCAGCGGATATTGATCGGAACGGGATCGCCCGGGAGTCCTGGTGCAATCTCATGCGGGGCGACAGGCAGTTGGATGACGCGAACGACCTCGCCGGAAAGGGGCCGCACGAGGACGATCGAATCAGACTCCCCGGGCAGCCGCTTGCCGTCCGGGCTCGTGCGAATGGTGTTCTCCGTGAAGCGATTGCACGCGAAGGCGACGAGGCTTCCGTCCGAGGCGAGGTCCATGACTCCGACGGATGTCGGCCCACTTCCCGCATCAAACGAACCGTCGAGCGACCCGCTGAGGACTGGTGCCCGCCATCGCCCCAGCGGGATTCCTTTCACCGCGTCCACGAGGGTCAAGGTGTCGGGGGCAGGTTGACCGCCACGCGTGGGTGCGGCACCGGGTACGGATACGTCAACAACGACAACCCCACCACAGAACCCAAATCCCGGGAAGGGCGACTTTGCCCGTCGAATGGCTTTGGAGAAACGCTTCTCGCCCTTGTCAATGTCCCATGTCTGCACCAAGTCACCCTTTGATGCGCCCGTCTCGAATTCGCCGTTCGCCACCAGCAGTCGCCCGTCCGTCGAAAACGACAGGGAGACCACCGAGACCGATTCTGCCGCGTCGGGGCCGAACTTGAACGCCGCCAGCGGGAGCCCGTGTTCGTCCCCTTGCGCCGCTGCCACGGAGGTCATCGCCCCGAGAACCGCGACCGCGATCATCTTGAACCAAGTTGAGGTCATATCAGCTCCTCAGTGCTTATGTCGCCACACGGCATCGCCGTTCCTCCGCTTTCACTCACGGGCCGCCAGCAGTCTCCCGTCGTGCGCCATCTCGACGAGCCGGGTGACCGGCACGACATACAGCGCCCCATGTCGCGTCGCGATCGCCAAGGAATCCGAACTCGCCGAGAAACGGATCGCGACCGGCTCGTCATCCGGCGAGCACGCCAGCGCGCCGACGGCTCGGCGTGCGGCGACATCGGCGACCTCCAGCGTATAACCCGTGCGTGCCTTGCCCTTCTTCGGACCGGTTCGGATGCAAACCGCCCACCGGCCATCGGGTGAGAATTCCGCCACGCCAACCTTGGCGCGCACAGCGCGCGCTCGCAGACCCCCGTCATCATCCTTGTCGGCTCCGCTGCCACGCCGCGCCGCCGCTTCCCACGCGACCTCGTCGCTGACGCCTTTGTTGACATCCCAGCGGACATACCGGCGCGCATTCGCCGAGGCGTGCGCATCCACCGGCGCCAACGTGATCAGCGTGTCGTCGCCGAGCCACGTCAGTACGCGCCGGGCACGTTCACCATCCGTCAGCTCAATCGTTTGGTCGAAGGGCCTGCCATGCAGCACCTGCTCAACGCTCCCAGCGGCGACGTTCCAGATGATGATCGCGCCGGTCGGTACGCGAGCGGCGAGACGATTGCCTGTCGGCGAGAACGCCACAAAATCAATCAGGAAGCATTTCGGCTCGCGCGGGAACGCGGCGACCGCTTCCGGCTGCGCCTCGCTCGGGGCGGTGAGCCGCCGGACGATCTCACCTGTACCGGGACGAAACAGAGCGACCTCGCTCAGCGACACCGGTCTGACTGGTTTCGTCAGGACATCCTTCGCCGCGGATTCACCGTCCTTGTCGTGGCGATGCGGGTCATAGGACAGCGCCGCGATGGTTCCGTCGGGCGAGATGTCCATGAACGGGGAGCCGGCAACGTATTGCGTAGGAGGCTTACCATCTTTGTAAAGATGAGGCGGGTAGTTGCCCTCGATTCCCGATGGTGGACTCTTGGCGCGGGGCCACAACGCGGCATGAGTCGGAAATCTCATTTCGCACAACAGCTTCGCGCCGTTGGCGTCGTACAGCTTCGGCGCATCCTGCACATCAATCCTGGTCACGAACAGCGAGCCGCTCTTGGAAAGATGGCCCGTTGGCGATTGAGGTCCCCGGAAACCCGATTGCACGGACGACAGGGAACAGCGCCCCGTGTTCAGTTCCAAAACCCACGCCGCCGTAGCCCCTACAGCGGCGACGGACTTACCGTCCGCGGAAAACACGAGGTCGATCACAGGCGGTGGCAGCGCTCCCGGCGCCGGTCCGAACGTCATGCGCAGAATGGGCGGAGGCGCGCTTTCCTGCGCCTTCGCCAGATGCGCGGCTACCAACACCAGAGCAACTGCTGACAATGCGCACAATCGGAACACTTGTTCAACTCCTTACACTCCTGATCACTTGGATGGGACCACGAAACGCAATGCGGATCAGGCACCGTTCCTCCGCCGACGCAGCAACGACACGCCCAGGAGCGAGAACATCGCGAGCGCCGCCGGCTCGGGGACCGGGTTCACGGACACGTTGTCGAGTGCCGGGCCATAGTTGGCAGAGGTGGTGCTCACAAACGAGAGCGTGTCGAGGCCCGTGCCCTGGATGACGTAGGCGAACTCCGTCCAGCCCATGTTGTTCGGACCCTGCCCCGTGTAGAGAAAGGACGGCGAGCCGACCACCGAGCCGTTCCACGCCACGTCCATCGTGCGGAGCGCCGGCCCGCCGTAGATTTCAGCGGCCATCCAGAACCGGACTTCGTACGCCTGTCCGGCCGTGGTCGTGAGCGTCTGCGACACCGACCCCGGCGAGGACCAGTTGAGCGATAACGACACGAGGCCGTCGGCGGCCTGCCAGTAGTTGGGCGCGCTCGGCTCGCAGATGTCGATGCCGCCGCCGCCGATGACCCAGGGCGCGATGCCCATGCCGATGTTGCTGTTGCCGCTGCCGCCGAAGAACTCGAAGCTGCCGTTCTGCACGATGTCGGCACGAGAAGCGGCGGGGCAGAGGGCGAGGGCCAGAACACTTACGACAAAACACGACTTGCGCATGAGCGGTCCTCCAGGGAATGGAGCCATTCGGCCGGGACGCCCCTGCCGTATTCCAACTATAGTTGGCAGACCCGGCCAATACCAGCCTTTAGCCTTCTTTTGGTGCTTGGCAATGAACTCCGCGAAGAACGGCTCCGGGCGAAACTGACGCAGGAAACCCTTGCGGCCAAGGCCGGCGTCTCGCGCAACTACGTGAGCCTGCTGGAGCTGAACCAGAAGTCGCCGACCGTCCAGATGCTGTTCAAGCTCTGCAAGGTGCTGAAGGTCCGACCGTCCGCCCTGATCGCCCGCGTCGAGGCCCACACCGACCGATAAGCGGCCCGAAGGCGGCTTTTCCGTCGGTCCTGTGCCGCCGGGATTCGCTGCGCCCGTCCCTACCGCCGCCTTCGCCTTTCCCAGATTGCCGCATGGCGCTCTCGATGCCCACGCCGCCAATCCGCTAGCGCGACCGCACCCGGTGTCAGCCGACGACCCGCGTCGAGCGAGCGGACCGGCACCATTCCCTCCGCTGTAGTCACGTGTCGGCAACCGGCACGGGTTGATGCCTTCGCTGTCGTATCCGGTCGGCTCATCCGGCCCGTCGGCGTTTGGCTTGTCTAACGGCTTTCAATCGCGCCGCTCCGGCCGTCACCGCTTCGCTTCCCGCCTCCGAGTCATGCACGCCTCACGCCGGACCCGCCAAGAAGGGCGCCCTCCGGGTCCGGTCCGTCATTCGTCCTGCTCCGCTTCGCGGGACTCTCCGGCGTGCTGCCGGCCTGCGCGCCGCTCGCTCCTTTGTCACCCCCGCCGGGGTCCCTGTCTCGGCGAAGGGACCGCACGTCGCGGGTCCCGACAAGGAGCAAAACATGAAAGCCGAACAAGCCAAGAAGATCGCCGACCAAGCCCTCGAACAACTCGCCGACGCGCTCAAGAACGGCCGCAGCGAAGAACTCACCCGCTATCTCGCCATGCTGGCCCGGTTCCACCGGTACAGCTTCGGAAACGTCATGCTGATCCTGTCGCAGATGCCCGACGCGACCCACGTCGCCGGCTTCAGCACCTGGAAGCAGATGGGCCGATTCGTGAAGAAGGGCGAGAAGGGCATCGTCATCATCGCGCCGATGGTGCTGCGCGTGCAGGACGAGCAGGCGAAGGACGGCGAGCCGCAGAAGCCCATGCTGCGATTCCGCGGCGTGTATGTCTTCGACGTATCGCAGACGGACGGTCAGCCGCTCCCCGAACCGCACCGCGTCAACGGCGATCCCGGCCGCCACATCGACCGCCTGCGCCAGGTCATCGCCGAACGCGGCATCACGCTCGACAACGCCGACGTGCCCATCGGCGCCGACGGCGTGTCCCGCGGCGGACGCATCAGCATCCGGGCCGGGCTGGTCCCCGCGCACGAGTTCTCCGTGACCGTGCATGAACTCGCCCACGAGCTTCTGCATCGCGGCGAGAACCGCCCGGCGAGCAAGACCGTCCGCGAAACCGAAGCCGAGGCCGTCGCGTTCGTCGTCAGCAACGCGATCGGGCTGGAGACCGGTGCCGCCGCCAGCGACTACATCCAGCTGTATGACGGCAAGACCGAGACGCTGGCCGAGTCGCTGGACCGCATCCAGCACGTCGCCGCCGAGATCATCGCGGCGCTTCACGACGCCCCCGACGAGCAGGCGCACGCCGCCTGACTCTTCACCGCACCCCGGCGGCCGACCGCCGGGGTGCTTTTCTGTTGGAAGCGGCGGCGCGCGAGACGGAGCGGGGGCGAGGCGAGCATCGTCGAATCGCTGCGACCGATGTCAAGTTTTCGGGCAAGAAAACTTGACAGCACCGCGTCCGAAGTTGAACGCGGCGAGTCCGGCGCAAGCCGACCACGTTGATGGAGCGGGAGACGCGGCCCCTCTCCCGCTCCAAGCCTCACCCTCTACCCCCCTCCGAGCAGGGTACGCAGGCACGGGTTGACATGTCTATCATGCTCCGATAGACAGGTAGCGGCGGTCAGGAGGCCCCGCGGATGCTTTACCAACGATCCCTCGACATCGAGCGAAGACTGGAGACCGTGCTCGGCATGATCCGCAAGGGAACCTACTCCACGCCGAGAATCGCCGAAAAACTTGGGGTATCCATCCCGACCGTGTCGCGCGACGTGACGGCCTTACGGCAGCGCGGGCACGATATCAGAGCCGAGCGGCGCGACGACGGCTGGCGATACGTCCTCGAATCCGGCGGGAACAACCGCCGAGGACGACGTACCCGCAGTCCGACCGAGAAATCGACTTCCAGGGAGGGCCGCTGATCCGATGGCGACCCTCGAAACCATCACACGCGGAACGGCCGTGCGAGGCATCCTCCCGGACTCGCTCGTCACCATCAGCGACGTGCGCTGGATCGGCAGCGTCGCAATCGAGGTCACGTACAAAGACGCCGCCGGCAAACTCGGCAACGAATTGCTCTACCGCGACCGTGAACCGACGCTGGAGATCGTCGAAGCCGGACGCCCGTGGAGCTTCGACGGCGATGCCGCCCTGTTCCGGCTTCTGTCCGAGGCGAACCGCATCCGGCTCGCATACCTCTTCGACCCGTTGCTGGCCGTTCATACGTCGCTTGTGGAGCCGCTCCCGCACCAGATTACGGGGGTCTACAGCGAGATGCTCTCCCGGCAGCCGCTCCGGTTCCTGCTGGCCGACGACCCCGGCGCCGGCAAGACGATCATGACCGGACTGTTCATCAAGGAACTGATCGCACGCGGCGACCTGCAACGCTGCCTCATCGTCTGCCCCGGCAACCTTGTCGAGCAATGGCAGGACGAACTCGACCGTCGGTTCCACCTGCCTTTCGACATCATGACGAACGACGCGCTCGAATCCGCGCGCACCGGCAACTGGTTCAGCGAGACGCCGCTGGCAATCTGCCGGCTGGACAAACTGAGCCGCGACGAAGACACCCAGGCGAAGCTCAATCAGACCGACTGGGATCTGATCGTCTGCGACGAGGCGCACAAGCTCAGCGCCACGTACTTCGGCAACGAAGTCAAATACACGAAACGCTACAGGCTCGGACAATCGCTTTCGACGTTGACGCGCCACTTCCTGTTGCTGACCGCCACGCCGCACAACGGCAAGGAGGCGGACTTCCAACTTTTCATGGCGCTCCTCGACGGCGACCGCTTTGAGGGCAAATTCCGCGACGGCGTTCACGTCACCGACGCGACGGACATGATGCGCCGCTTGGTCAAGGAGCAGTTGCTCAAGTTCGACGGCACGCCGCTCTTTCCCGAGCGCCGCGCCTACACGGTCAACTATGCGCTTTCCGACGCCGAGGCGGACCTGTACAAGCAGGTCACCGACTACGTCCGCGAAGAGTTCAACCGCGCCGAGGCGCTGGAAAACGAGGGCCGCAAGGGAACGGTCGGATTCGCCCTGACCATCCTGCAACGCCGACTGGCGTCATCCCCGGAAGCCATTTACCAATCGCTGCGCCGCCGTCGCGAACGCCTGGAAAAGCGGCTCCGCGAGGAGCAGTTGCTCAAGCGTGGCGCAGAAGTCGGCATCGACATGACCGCCGGCTTGCCTGCGTTGACGGCCGACGACATCGACGACCTTGACGACGCTCCCGACAAGGAGATCGAGGACACCGAGGAGCACGTCGTCGATCAGGCGTCCGCCGCCCGCACCATCGCGGAACTCCGAGCCGAAATCGCCCAGTTGCAGGACTTGGAGCGGACGGCGCTCCGCGTCCGCCAATCGGGCACCGACCGCAAGTGGGACGAACTCTCACGGCTGTTGCAGAACAACTCCGAGATGTTCGACGCATACGGCCACCGGCGCAAGCTCGTCATCTTCACCGAGCATCGCGACACGTTGAACTATCTTGCCGAGCGGATCGGGGCGCTCATCGGCAAGCCCGAGGCCGTCGTCATCATTCACGGCGGCGTCGGCCGCGAGGACCGGCGTAACGCGCAGGAGGCGTTCACCCAGGACAAGGAAGTCGAAATCCTCGTGGCCACCGACGCCGCGGGCGAGGGCATCAACCTCCAGCGGGCGCACTTGATGGTCAACTACGACCTGCCGTGGAACCCGAACCGCTTGGAGCAGCGATTCGGCCGCATCCACCGCATCGGGCAGACCGAAGTGTGCCACCTGTGGAACCTTGTCGCCAAGGACACCCGTGAGGGCGAGGTCTACTACCGACTTCTCGAAAAACTGGACGAGGAGCGAAACGCACTCGGCGGCCAGGTCTTCGACGTGCTCGGGCAAGTGACCTTCGAGGACAAGCCGCTTCGCCAACTGCTGCTCGAAGCCATCCGCTACGGCGACCAGCCCGAGGTCCGGGCAAGGCTGTTTCAGGTCGTGGACAAGGCCCTCGACCGGGAGCACCTTCGCGAGCTGGTCGAAGTCCGAGCGCTCACCCACGACGCGATGGACGTGTCGAAGGTCCGCCAGATTCGCGAGGATATGGAACGGGCCGAAGCCCGCCGCCTGCAACCGCACTTCATCGCCGCATTCTTCCTCGAAGCGTTCAAGCTGCTCGGCGGGACGATCCACGAGCGCGAGGCGAACCGTTACGAAATCAAGCACGTGCCCGCCGTCATCCGCAACCGCGACCGCGAGATCGGCCGCGGCGACGCCGTGCTCTCTCGCTACGAGCGCATAGCGTTCGAGAAGGGCCTCATCAGCGTTCCCGGCAAGCCGCTGGCCGCGTTCGTGTGTCCCGGCCATCCGCTGTTGGACGCGACGCTCGACCTTGTGATCGAGCGGCACCGCGACTTGCTCAAACGCGGCGCCATCCTGATCGACGACACGGACGACGGAGAACACCCGCGGACGTTGCTCTACCTGGAGCACGCCATTCAGGATGCCCGCACCGACCGCGCCGGCAACCGCCGCGTCGTCTCCAAGCGATTGCAGTTCGTCGAAATCGACGCCGACGGACACGCCGAGAACGCCGGTCCCGCCCCGTATCTCGACTACCGGCCCGCGACCGAGGAAGAGGCGAGGGCGCTGGAGCAAGTGAAACTGCCCGATTGGGTTCGCGGAGACCTCGAAACGCGGGCGATGGAACACGCCGCGATCCACATAGTTCCGCAGCACCTTGATGAACTCCGCCGCCGCAAGGAGGAGCTGCTCGACAAGACGAAAGCCGCGGTCCAGGACCGGCTCACCAAAGAGATCAACTACTGGGACCACCGCGCGGCCCAACTCAAGGACCAGGAACTCGCCGGCAAGGTCAACGCCAAGCTCAACTCCGGCCTTGCCCGGCAGCGAGCGGATGAACTCACGGCCCGATTGCAGAAGCGCCTTACCGAGATCGAGCAGGAACGCAAGCTCGCCGCGCTTCCGCCGGTCGTGCTCGGCGGCGCGATGATCCTGCCTGTTGGGCTGCTTCGGAAGCTGGGAGCCGCGTCTGCCGCGGCGCCGCCGGACTTTGCGATTGACACCGAGCGTTCCGAACGATTGGCGATGGACGCCGTGGCGCAGACCGAGCGCCGGCTCGGCTTCGTCCCGCGGGACGTGAGCGAGCAGAATCTCGGCTACGACATCGAGTCCGCCATCCCGAACACGGGCCTGCTTCGCTTCATCGAGGTCAAAGGCCGCGTGAGAGGGGCCAGGACCGTCACCATCACCAAGAACGAAATCCTGACCGCCTTGAACAAACCGGACGAGTTCATTCTCGCCATCGCCGTCATCGACCAGGATCGGGCGGACGTGCGGTACGTCCGCAAGCCCTTTGAGAAGGAACCCGACTTCAAGGCGACCAGCGTCAACTACGACCTGTCGGCGCTCTTGGCCCAGGCCCAGGAGCCGGCATGATTCTCCCATCACTCACCCCCTTCACGCTTTCGGTCGCTCCGGCGGGTCAGGCCACGCTCCCTGTAATCGAGTTGGACCGTAGGGTCATCCGTACCAGATACGGCCGTGTCCGCCCTTTACCAGCCGCGAAACGGCAACTGCGGGTCTCCGCTTGGAGCCTGTATCAGGCTGCGAAGAAGGCCGAGTTGACTCGCAGTTTCGACGGCGCCCACGTCGATCACCTCGCGGCCTGCTTTGCCGCTGAGCATCACGCCATGTTTCGCTGGAACGGCGGGGAACTCCGACTCGCTGCGGGCACAACCGACCACTACGAAACTGCGGCACACAGCAGCCGCTCTCGGCTCATTGGGGAAGGAATGCTGCTGCTGGCGATGCAGGCCCAGGGCTATGCGTTCTGGGATCGGTTTGACGTGCTTGTGAAGCGCGCACTACGAAATCAGATAGTGCAACACCCGGAGAGCGTGAAGCGCGCCCAAGCCATCCGAAACAAGCTGGCCAAGCGAAAACTCGACAAGCGATCGGACTTCGTCATCGAGAACGCGAAGTCCGAGACTGCGCTCGCGGAGGCCAAGGGCAGCCTTCTCTCGCCCGGCACGAGCAGCACCATCAAGGCCGACCTGAGCGATGCACTGAAGCAGCTCGCGGCGACCAAACCATTGATTTCGCCGCAACCGTCCAAGACCTTTGCGGTCGGGACGTACCTGCGCGAAGTCGATGATCCGCATGAGGACACGTCCTTGATTGCCTTCGTGGACCCGGAAGGCCGCGAGGATGGCGATCTCACTGTTGAGTTCCCCCGCGACTGGATTCGCCGCGGAAACTATGCGGCATGGTTGCTCGGCATGGGATTTCCCGAAGCCGCTGCCGCCCTCCGCACAGGCGCTATCCGGGACGGAGTCACGCTTTCTCTGCCGATAAAACGAGTCGGCCCCCGCGATTACGCCTACGTCGTCACGGGAGCAGGTCTAAATCCTCGGTATCAGCGGCGCTTCATGCGCGACTTCCGCCACCACTGGCCGCACTGGCCGGAGTGGTTCTTCTTCGGCCCCGGTCGGGACGCTTTGGAAATGACAATCGTCGGATTGCGCGTGGACGTGATCGAGGCGATTTCGCGTGCGCTGACAACCCCGGAAGAAGCTCCGTTATTTGCGATAGAGCCATTGTTTGAAGTCGAGACAGCGCAGTTCGATGGAAGCGTGATGCCGGACGGCAGCATGTGCGGCACGGTCACAGCAGACAACATCCGCGAGACCGAGTTCAGGGAGTTCACCCTGTGACCATACCGCACCGCAAGAAGCTGATCGAAGTCGCTCTGCCGCTCAAGGCCATCAACGAGGCCAGCGCGAGGGAGAAGTCCATCCGACACGGACATCCGAGCACGCTTCACCTGTGGTGGGCGCGGCGGCCTCTTGCCGCGTGTCGGGCCGTCCTGTTCGCTTCGCTGGTCGATGATCCCGACAGCGATCCCGTCTATCGTCGGGCAGACGGCACTGTTGACGAGGAGCGCGCCGGCATCAAGCGAGCCGAGCTCTTCAACCTGATCGAAGAACTTGTCCAGTGGGAGAACTCGACCAACCCGCGCGTCATCAACGCCGCGCGCGCCGAGATCGCCCGCTGCGTCGCTTCCCGCAAGATCGAACTCGGCGAACTTGCCAAAGAAGCAATTATCTTCGGCGGCAGGAAAGGCCAGAAGCACCCGAAGGGGGCCGTCTCCGGCGAAGGCGTCACCGCCTGGGACGTGCTGACGACGAAGGCCAAGCCGGAGATCGTCAACGCGTTTCTCGCCGAACATGCGCCGCCGATCCTTGACCCGTTCTGCGGCGGCGGTTCGATTCCGCTCGAAGCCCAGCGGCTCGGCCTCCGCGCCTACGCGTCCGACTTGAACCCAGTGCCAGTGCTCATTACGAAGGCGCTGATCGAGATTCCGCCCAAGTTCTCCGGCCGTCCGCCCGTGCATCCGCCCGAGAAGAATGAGCAGGCCCGCTCCACGAGCCAATGGCATGGTGCCGAGGGATTGGCCGAAGACGTGCGCTACTACGGCAAATGGATGCGTGACGAGGCCGAGAAGCGGATGGGGCAACTCTATCCGAAGACGAGGGTCACTGCGGCAATGGCCAGAGGCCGCGCGGACCTCGCCAAGTACATAGGTAGGGAACTGACCGTCATCGCGTGGATTTGGGCTCGCACGACGCCATGCACCAACCCCGCGTGTGGTCAATCCGTCCCCTTGGTCAGCGATCCCGGACTCTGCAAACGACCGCGACGCTGGTACTCGCTCAGATGGGAGAGGGCGCGTGGTGCCGCGTCCGCGGCCGAATGGTCCGTAGTCGCAGAAAAGGCCGATCCGAAGTTTTCCACGATCGGGCGGCGCGGCGCTACCTGCCCGTCGTGCGGTTCCCCGATCGCGCTCGACGACATCCGCGACGCAGGACAAAAGGGAAAGCTCGGCCGTCAGTTGATGACCGTCGTCGCCGCCGGAGACCGCGAGCGCGTCTATCTGCCCGGGGGAGCGATCGATCTTCCACGAGTGCCGAGCACGAGTCCCGACCTCTTGAACTCCGCATTGCCGGAGAAGGCGCTCGGATTCAGGGTACAGAACTACGGCATCCGTCGTCACCGGGATCTATTCACCGACCGCCAGTTGCTGCTTCTCGACACCCTCTGTCAGGCGTCGCAGGGTGCGTTTGATCTAGCGAAACGCGACAGTGCAGACGACGACTACGCGCGAGCGATCGCCGTGTATCTTGCTCTTGGCATCGGGCGCGTCGCCAATCGACACGCGTCGCAGTCCTTCTACAACCCCAACCGCGAGACTGTCGAACAGGTATTTGCGCGCAATGCGTTGCCGATGATTTGGGTCTACGCGGAAGCGAATCCGTTTTCCGACTCATCCGGCAACGTGGACGGACAATTCGAGTATCTGTACCACGCGCTTGCCGCCGTACCGGCCGCGGCACCGGGAGTCGTCGAACAACGGGACGCGCGGGTGCCCTGGACCAACGATGCTCCGGTCGTATCGACCGATCCGCCATACTACGACAACGTCCCCTATGCCGACCTGTCGGACTTCTTCTACGTGTGGCATCGCCGCGCGCTCTCCGGACTGTTTCCGCAGTTGTATTCGACTCTGCTGACGCCCAAACAGATGGAACTCATCGCGGAGCCGGCCCGGCACGAAAGCGCCGACCAGGCGAAGCAGTTCTTCGAGGACGGATTGCGAGCAGTTTTCACCGGCATCAGCAAGAGCGCAAACCGCGAAATACCCGTCACCGTCTACTACGCATTCAAACAGGAAGAGGACGACGAGGAAGCCCGAACGTCAAGCGGCTGGGACACCATCCTCCAGGGCATCGTGGACTCCGGATGGACCGTGACCGGCACATGGCCGATGCGAACCGAACAGCCCGGCGGACTTCGCGAGCACGGCCGGAACTCGCTCGCGTCGTCCATCGTACTGGTGTGTCGGCTGCGCTCAAGCACTGCGGCCATGACGACTCGGCGGGACTTTCTCACTGCGCTCAGGAGTGAACTGCCGAGCGCTCTCAAGGCGCTGCAACACGGCAACGTTGCGCCCGTGGACCTTGCCCAGGCGGTCATCGGGCCGGGCATGGCGGTGTTCACGCGCTACGCGAGAGTCATCGAGTCCGACGGCACTCCCATGACCGTGCGAACGGCGCTCGGCATCATCAATCAGGTGCTTGACGAGGTACTCGCCGAACAGGAAGGCGATTTCGATCCCGACACGCGCTGGGCGCTCGCGTGGTTCGAGCAGTACGGCACGAACGAGGATTCCTTCGGCGTCGCCGAAACGTTGAGCAAGGCCAAGAACACCGCCGTGAACGGATTGGTCGAAGCGGGCATCGTAAAGGCGCGCGGCGGCAAGGTCCGGCTCGTGACCAGGGCCGAACTGTCTGACGACTGGAGTCCATCGACGGACAACCGTCTCACGGCATGGGAGACGACCCAACATTTGATCCGCACGCTGGAGAACAAAGGCGAGGCCGAAGCTGCTCGATTGCTGGCAAGCCTGGGAGGCATGGGCGAGATCGCTCGCGAACTGGCTTATCGCCTGCACTCGATATCCAGCCGCAAGAAGTGGCCCGACGAGGAGCGGGCCTACAACGGCCTCGTGATCGCGTGGCCGGAACTCTCGAAGCTTGCCCTTTCGAGCCGGGTCCGGCAACCTGAATCTCAACGAGAACTCTTCTGACGATGGAACCTGACCTATGGCAGTAAGCAATCGAGAACGTGTCGGCAAGGGACTGGACCTGCTCTCCGCGGGCCTGCGGCCGTTCGTCGAGCGCGAACTGAAATCCCACCTTGGCGACAACTGGCAGAACGCCTTGCCCGATCCATCCAACCGGGGACCACGCGGCAAACCTCAGCCGATCAACCTGGACGATCCGGCCACGTTGCTCGGCGTCCTCTGGGACCAGTGGAATGCCGTGTTCCGCGACGTGCTCGGACCGGCCGAGCGCAGCATCGTCAGCGAACTTCGCACCATCCGTAACCAGTGGGCGCACAACGAACAGTTCACCAGCAACGACGCCATCCGGGCGCTGGATTCGATGGAGCGCCTGTTGAACGCCGTGTCCGCCGCCGACTCCGCCGGCGAAGTAGGCCAGATGCGGATGGACCTGATGCGCACGATGTTCGACGAGCAGCGTCGCTCGGAGATGCGCAAGCGATCGGCCCAGCCGACTGAGGGCAAGCCGCAGGGCGGGTTGAAGCCGTGGCGCGAGGTCGTCACCCCGCACCCCGACGTGGCGAGCGGCAGGTATCAGCAGGCCGAGTTCGCAGCCGACTTGTGGCAGGTGTACCAGGGCGAAGGCTCCGACGAATACAAGCACCCGACCGAGTTCTTCCGCCGGACGTTCATCACCGAGGGCCTGCGCCGACTGCTGTCGCAAGCCGTGCTGCGATTGTCGGGCAAGGGCGGCGATCCGGTCGTGGAGCTTCAGACGAACTTCGGCGGCGGCAAGACGCACTCCATGCTCGCGCTGTATCACCTTTTCTCCGGCGCGTCGCCGGCCGACCTGCCCGGCGCCGAGGAGCTGGTCAAGGCCGTCGGCATCCCGCTGCCGAAAAATGTCCACCGAACCGTCTTCGTCGGCACGCAGATTTCGCCAGGCAAGCCGCACAAGAAACCCGACGGCACGACGATCCGCACCGTCTGGGGAGAGATCGCTTGGCAACTCGGCGGCAAGGAGGGGTACAAGCTCGTCAAGGAGGATGACGAGCGGGCGACGAATCCCGGCGCCACGATGACGGAGTTGTTCAACAAGTACGGCCCGTGCCTGATCCTGATCGACGAATGGGTCGCTTACGCACGGCAACTTCACGGCACGGCCGACCTTCCCGCGGGCACGTTCGACACGCAGTTCACCTTCGCCCAGGCCCTCAGCGAAGCGGCCAAAGCCGCGAAGCACACCTTGCTGGTCGTGAGCATCCCGGCGTCGGAAAGCCCGCATCAGCGGGCCGACCGCGGCGTCACCGATATCGAAGTCGGCGGCGAACGCGGCCGTGAGGCACTGGCCCGCCTCAAAAACGCCGTCGGCCGCGTTGAGGCATCGTGGCGGCCGGCAAGCCCGGACGAGGGATTCGAGATCGTCCGCCGGCGGCTGTTCCAGCCGCTTTCGGGCGACCAGTTCGTAGCCCGCGACGCCGTGGCGCGCGCATTCGTCGATTGGTACGGCACGCAACAACAGGAGTTTCCGACCGAGTGCCGCGAGGCCGACTACGAACGCCGCATCAAGATGGCGTACCCGATTCACCCCGAAATGTTCGACCGACTCTACAACGACTGGTCCACGCTCGACAAGTTCCAGCGCACGCGCGGCGTGCTGCGCCTCATGGCAGCGGTAATCCATTCTCTGTGGGAACGCCAGGACGGCAATCTGCTCATCATGCCGGGCAACGTGCCCGTCGATGACCAGATCGTGCAGTTTGAACTCACCCGTTACCTCGAAGATCAATGGGTTCCCGTGATCGAGAAGGACGTGGACGGGGCGAACTCGCTCCCGCTGGCCCTGGACCGCGCCAACCCGAATCTAGGCCGGTATTCCGCGTCGCGCCGTGTTGCGCGCACCATCTACATGGGGTCCGCGCCCACGATGCGAGCATCGCACCGCGGAATCGACGAGCGCCAGGTCAAGCTCGGCTGCGCCCAGCCGGGCGAGTCCGTCGCCACTTTTGGCGACGCTCTGCGGCGACTGACCGACAGCGCCACATACCTCTATGTAGACGGCAAGCGGTACTGGTACTCGACACAGCCGACGGTTACGCGACTGGCCGACGATCGAGCCGGCCAACTCACCGACGACCAGATCGGCGACGAGATCATCAAGCGGTTGCGGGAGGAGGCCCGCACGCGCGCCGACTTCTCGAAAGTCCATGCCTGCGTCCCGAGCAGCGACGTTCCCGATGAACGCGAGGCGCGGCTCGTGATCCTTGGGCCGGAGTTCCCGCACACGAACAAGAACGGCGTCAGCGCCGCCCGGAAGGAAGCTGCGGCGATCCTGGAATCGCGCGGAACAGCGCCTCGCAACTTCAAGAACACGCTCGTTTTTCTCGCCGGCGACATCAACCGCCTGCGCGAGCTTGAGCAGTCCGTTCGGCAGTACCTTGCGTGGACCTCTATCTGGGACGAGCGCGTGCCGCTGAATCTGGACCAGTTCCAGACTCGCCAAGCCGAGACCAAGCGCAAGAGCGCCGCCGAGGCCGTCGATTTGCGAATCTCCGAGGCGTTTCAATGGCTTCTGGTTCCGAGCCAATCCGATCCGAAGGGCGAGGCGACCTGGACAGAGTTGAAGCTGCAAGGTCAGGAGAGTCTCGCTGGCCGTGCGGCGAAGAAACTCAAGAACGAAGAATCGCTCTTGGTGCAGATGGGGGCCGTTCGGCTGCGGACGGAACTTGACCGCGTGCCGCTTTGGACCGGTAATCACGTCGGCATCAAACAGCTTGCCGAATACATGGCCCGCTACCTGTATCTCCCGCGGCTCCGCGACGAAAACGTCCTGTTCGCCGCCATCCAGGAGGGCGTCGCCACGCTCATGTGGCAGAGCGAGACGTTTGCGTATGCAGAGGGATGGGACGAACAACGCAAGCGCTATCAGGGCCTTCGTGCCGCGACGACGATCCGCGTAATCGCGGACGACCGGACTGTGTTGGTGAAACCGGACGCCGCCGCCGCACAGCTTGCGGCCGACCGTCAAGCCGCCGGCGCCGGCACGGGAGCCGCACCGACGCCAGGAGGCTCCCCGAGCGCTACCGCTGCGGGAACGAACGGCTCTGGCGGGACGGCCACTCCGACATCGGGTGGGACGGCCGCAGCAGCGCCGACCGCTCCAGCATTGCGCCGTTTCCACGGCTCGGTGAAGGTGGACCCGCTCCGCTTGGGGAGGGACGCCGCACGCATTGCCGAAGAGATCGTGCAACACCTGACCGGCGTTGTGGGAGCCGACGTGGAGATCACCCTCGAAATCAGCGCCGGCCTGCCCGAGGGTGCGTCGGACAAGACCGTCCGCGACGTGACCGAAAACTGCCGGACCTTGAAGTTCACCGAGTTCGGGTTCGAGGAGCAATGACGCCATGCCCTTGAGCCTGAACCAGAAACGAGCCGCGGAACTGCGCAAGACGCTTGAACAATGGCTTGAATCGCACGAACTCTTCGCCGACAGCATGTTTGATACACCCGAAGCTCCAGAATCAATCGATACGAGCCAGGGCGCGGAAGCCGTCTATCTTGTCCTGCGGATTGACGGATCGCTTGTTGACATGTTCTACGAGCGCGAAAACGACACCCTGCGAACCGAGTTTGACCGCATCGTCGCCGAGCACGGCTTCTGGTACGACTTCGAGGACTCCACCGTATTGAACTTCATGCACGACGAACAGGCTCAATCGCGTTGAAAACGCGGAACTCGTGGTCCCTCCATTTTCCCCCTCATCCTCCATTCCGCACGAGTTGGCCGCCTATCCGATCAACTCTTCCGCCGGTTGTACGGACTCTGATTCGTCGGTTTCAGCGAAATGTTGTTGTCCGCAGCGATGGCTCGCACCGCCGCTTCCGTCCGCTGGACCTTGATTCCGATGACCCGCGTCGGCGTGTTTTCCGCGGCGAGTTGACGCACTTGCCGAACGACCGTCGGCGTGATGGGTTCGCGATGATTGGCTGGTTTCTTGGCCATAACGACTTCCTTTCTGGTTGGGCACGTCGCCCGATGGTTGATTATGCAGGGACCATTTCACGCGGTGCGTCAAGCTCGACTGTAGTGCGTAGCCTGACGTTGAGCGCGTCGAGAACTTTCACCGCCCGTTCGAGCGTGATGCCGAAGTACTCGTTGCGCTCATCACGCGACACCTGCGATTCGTGAACGTCGAGGCGCTTCGCGAGTTCGCGCTGCGACATGCCCTGCGCGATGCGAAGCGAGATCAGCAGGTGCCCGAATCCGCGAAAGTTGTCGAGTTCATCGAACTCTCGCCGCTTGAGCCGCTCGTAGCTCTCGACTTCCTCCTTGAGTTGCAGGTGAAACGACTCCATCGGATCGATGACCCGCTTGATTTCCTCATCCGTGAGGCCCGTTTGCTTCAGACGCGCCCGATGCTCGGTAAGTCGGTTTCGCTCTTCCGCGAGACGAGTCATGGCCTCTTGGTACTCTGTCTCGTTACGAATCATGGTTGACCTCCATCACGCAGTTTCACGATGCCCCTCGGAGTGCCGTCGCGTCGCGATTGGCGGAACGCCGAGGGGAACTCCAGTTCGTTTCCGTGTTTGTCGCGGATACCAGTGCCGATTCCGAGACCCGGCACATGCGGGTAAAGCTCCACACGGTACCTGTGCCACATCGGAAGCTGCCGCTTCGGATACCCGCGGTACGGCCGGCGCGACGCCGGGTCCCACGTCCACACCTTGTCGGGGTCCAGCAGGTTCAACTCCCGTTCCAGTTGACCGGTCCGCAACCGATTCAAATCGCAGACGAAATAGCCGTCGATGTCGTTCGGATGGTCCTTGTCCTCCGCGAACGAGCCGTCGGCGAAGACCTCCGTGATTCCCACCCGCCAGAGCTGCCGCGTCAGGACTTCCAGGTTGTCCACGAGCCTCGCACGCCATCCGGCGTCCCAGGTCGGAAAGTCGCTCGGATCGCCAGGTCCGAGGACCAGGACCGATTGACGCAGCTCCTCGAACGTGACCTCAAAATCGCCCCGCGGCAGGAGCCCGTCGTCCGTGAATGGGGGGATCACTGGCATGGTTGTCGTCCTCGTCACCTTGACACTTTAGCACTACTTGACATCTACGTCAAGCGTGGCTATCCTGTTCTGTGCCGAGCCTGCCCGGAGGCCCAGGGGTAGGGGCAACGAGTTCGCGGGCCACAATAGGTGGCTGCGGACTGTGCAGGACCGAGAACAGGAAGCGAGCGAAAATGACCATGACCATTGCACCGCCAATCGCCCACTCCGACATCCGCCAGTTTGCCGAGGATCGCGTCAACCTGCCGGCGGACATCGCGAAGGAACGCCGCCAGAAGGTGAACGACCTCCGCGAGCGTCTCGCAAAATGGATGAAGGACCATCCTGACTGCGGCATCGCCAAGTCGTATCTCTCCGGCAGCCTGGCAAAGGGTACCGCGCTGAAGACATCGAGCGATGTCGATGTCGCGCTCTACATCAACTACGACGGCGAGAAGAAGGCCGATCGAAAGCTCGCCGACTGGATCGCGGAACGACTGCGGAAGGCGTACCCCCAGATGAAGCCTGAGCAGATCGAGCCGCAGGAATACTCGGTCAAAATCAAATACAAGGAAGCGGGCATCGACGTGGACATCGTTCCGGTGTTCTACGAGGGCGATCCGCAGGACAAGGGCTGGCTCGTGTCCAAGAAATCCGGCCGCCTGATGCTGACCAGCATCCCGATGCACCTCGCGTTCACTCGCAAGCGCAAGGACGCCCAGCCGCAACACTTCGCTCAGGTCGTCCGCCTAGTCAAGTGGTGGGCTGCGGAGCAAAAAGGTGCCGACGCCAACTTCCGCCTCAAGTCGTTCATGGTGGAGCTGATTTGCGCTCATCTTGCCGACACGGGTCAAGGCATGGCCGACTACCGCGTGGCGATGGAGGCGTTTTTCAACTACGTCGTCAATACGGGACTCAAAACCCGCATTGCCTTCAAGGATCACTACCCGGCCAGCGAGTTGCCGGCGACGCTTCCGGACCCCGTGCAGATTTTCGATCCAGTCAATCCGAAAAACAACGTGGCTTCGCAGTACACAGAGAACCATCGCCGGCTGATCGTGACTGCCGCGCAGGACGCGCTTGACGCCCTGAACGAAGCTCACACGGCGGCCACCAAAGGGCACGCCGTGCAGATGTGGCAGGTGGTGCTCGGCACTTCGTTCAGGGGATGATTCATGACACAGACGTACACGACAACAGAAACATGGTCCCGCACGCACGCGCGGTATGCCGCGGGCAAGGTCGCTGCCGACCTCCGACAGATGCAGCAGGCGTATGGCAGGCCCTCTGACACAGACATCGAGAACTACCTCCAGGAACTCACCGAGCTTCTGGCCGGCGCCTACGTCAAGGAAGTCAGTTACGGCTTTCGGCGTGACGGTGTATGGGTCGCCGCGCTCAAGTACACCGCCGACATGTACGGCAATCTCACGGCCGACGACCGCTCGGGGCGAATCCCCAGGGGCGCTGACATCACCGGCGCGACTTGGTATTCCTTTCTCTCCTACAGCAGCAAGTGGGACTTGCTTACGCCCGGCCAGCGTAAATCCATCGAGCGCGACTTGCCGTTCGCGCGCTCGTCCGGTGTCGAGCCGGTCATCCGCAACGGATCGTGGTCGCTGGACAAGACCTATAGCGCCGTTGGCTGCGGATTGCGGCGCGCCACGATTGGGGGCGGCGTATGAATCCGGCTGATCTCTTCGAGCAGGTCATTCACTTTCCTGATCCCAAAGCGCAGACCGACTACGACCGGCTTGTCGGACTCGACGACTACAAGGATCGATTGGTCAAAGAGACGCTGTTGCTGGTGGATCCCGCTCTGCTCAGCGATTGGAGCCGCAAGCACCACAAGGGCCAACTCGCCGCCCTCGACTACTTTGCGGCCCGACCGTCACTTTTCGTCCTTGCCGGTGACGTGGGCACCGGAAAGACGGCACTGGCCCGTTCGTTCGGCAACGAGGTAGCCAAGCGCGCGAAGGTTCAGGTTCACCTCTACGCGCTGAGTCTGAACGCCCGAGGGAACGGGGCGGTCGGCGAAATGACCCGGCTAATCTCCGGTGCGTTCCGGCAGGTCCGCGACGCCGTCGCCAAATCGCGCGACGCCCACGGACGATCCGGCCGCGGCATCATCCTGCTGATCGACGAGGCGGATGCGCTCGCACAATCGCGCGAAGCCGCGCAGATGCACCACGAGGACCGCGCAGGGGTGAACGCGCTCATCCGCGGCGTGGACGAGACCGCCGCGGAGCGGCTACCGATTGCCATCGTCATGTGTACGAACCGGCTGGACGCCATCGACCCGGCCGTCCGCCGGCGCGCGGCCGCCGTCTTTGAGTTTCACCGACCGAACCGCCAGCAACGCATCGCCGTGTTGCGTGCTGGCCTTCAGGGTACCGCTGTCGCTGACCGCGACATAGATGCTCTGGCCGACGCCACGGGCGAAACGGCCGAGCAATCCTGCGGATTCACGTACTCCGACCTGACCCAGCGGCTCATCCCGACCATCGTGCTTGACGCTTTTCCCGAGCGCCCCGTCACCGGCGCACGCGCCGTCGAACTTGTACGTGCCATCAGGCCGACGCCGCCATTCCGCGGCAATGGCCACGCTTCGTAACCGGGAGACTCCGATGACGGACACACCGAATCTGAACCAACTCTTCGGCGGGCTGCACCGCCAGTTGGAGAGTGAACTTGGCATCGCCCGCGAAACCATCGACCACTCCGGAACCAAGGGGACGGTGACCGAGGACAGATGGATCGAGATGCTCCGCAAGCACCTTCCCGAGCGCTACCGGGTAAACAGGGCCTTCGTTATCGACTCCAAGGACGGTGCCAGCCAACAACAGGACATCGTGATCCACGACCGCCAATACTCGCCGTTCGTGCTCAATCTCGGGGGCGCGCTGTACGTCCCAGCCGAGAGCGTCTATGCGGTCCTTGAAGTCAAGCAGAACTTGAACGCCGGCCACATCGAGTATGCGGCCGACAAGATCGCGAGTGTGCGCCGTTTGCACCGCACCAGCCTCCCGATCAAGCACGCTGGCGGCGAGTACCCCGCCAAGCCGCCGCACTACATCCTGGGCGGGCTGGTGACCTTGGAAAGCGATTGGAGTCCGCCTCTTGGCGACGCTTTCCGGAAGGCGCTCGCGGTGGTCCCCGCCGATGGTCGGCTCGACATGGGCTGCGCCGTGCGCCACGGCGTCTTCAGTGTCAAATACTCGACAAACGAACCTCCGGCAATCGCTGCCGAACAATCCGCTTGTTCACTGGCTCTGTTCCTTCTCCGGTTCATCGCGTCGTTGCAGACGATCGCGACCGTGCCCTGCATCGACGTGCTGGCCTATGCGGCCAACATCCGGTCAGATTGCAATGGCTAATCGTTCCATCGAACCGCGTTGATGGAGCGGGAGACGCGGCCCCTCTCCCGCTCCAAGCCTCACCCTCTACCCCCCACGAGCAGTTTCGCAACCGACGGTCAGCGAATACGCTTTTGGCAATGGCCGGGAACTGGTGCAGCCATGCCGACAATTCCATTTCAAGCCGATGAACTCGCGATAGTGGAGGCGATCCATGACGATCCGCGCAGCGATTCGCCTCGGCTCGCATACGCGGATTGGCTTGCTGCGAGAGGAGAACGCGACCTTGCCGAGTTCATCCGACTTCAGTGTGCGGAACCGTATTTCGGACTCGCTAAACAGGGGGACGAGACGGCGACGATTCGGCCGGAGTCCGCTCACATCGGCTTTGACGATCCCCAGCGTGTGGAAAGAGCCATCGAGCTGTTAGGGCGCTTGCACCCAGGCGATCGCTTTCCAGACCCCCGTTTGTGGCAAGAATACTGGCGTGGCCTTCCGCTCTATGAACGAGAACTTGATGACAAGCATTTGGAGTATGACGTAGATGTTCTGTGCGGCGTCCCATCGCCGCTGGCTCGTTACACGCTGTTCGTCCACACCAGCCAAATCTCTTGCTGGCTGGATCACCCCATCCTTCGATTCACGAACGAACTTCGCGTGTTTCCCCGAACCGCCGATGAGTTCTCGGAATCGTCGGAGTTCACCGAGGACGATATCCGCCTATTTGCTCAGAGCCCTTGGACGGATCGACTGGAGAAGATCGGCTTGTCTGGAGGGGTATCGCCCGTGGTGCTCGCATTGGCGAGCGCCATCCTCGAACCGCGGGTGACGATCGACTACACCTATTGACTATCGCGGCTGATGGTGACGCGCCAGATGTCGCCACCGCTCTGCCATGCTTCGCCGTGGGAGTTTGCTGACGAGTGTGGAGTGCCCTCTTACAATTACGGGGCGCCGTGGGTGTGGCATTCCTCTAGGCGCTCGCCTGCACCGCTATCCTGTCAGTCTGTGCCCCCCGCACTACCCCGGCCTACTGCCAGACGGGGCCAAGCCTTACCGCGTTGATGAAGCGGGAGACGCGGCCCCTCTCCCGCTCCAAGCCTCACCCTCTACCCCCCACGAGCAGGTATCGCTACGATCCGGGCCATGAACAATCAAGTGTCCGCGCCATCCCGCCTTCCTGCCTTGCTCCAGTGGACAGGCCCCGGCCGGTTGCTGGTTTTCGTGCTTTCCGCAGCGTCGATTTGGTGTCTGCTAAGCGAGATGTACGGCCTGTGCGACATGCGAACGTTCTTCTTCGCGATCCTCCTTCCGGCGACCGCCGCGCTGTACGCCCTCGCGGTACTTGACCGTGCAAAGGGGGACCGGAAGCTCTGGCGGGCTGTGATGATCGGGTCGCTCGCTGGACTGTTCGGTGCAGTCATGTACGACATCTTCCGCCTGCCGTTCGTGTTCTCCGATGCGTGGGGCATGGGAAAGCTTGGCATTCCACAGATGCCGCTGTTCAAGGTGTTCCCGCGTTTTGGGGCGCTCATTTTGGGCGAGCCAATGGAGCAGGGTGTGGCCGCGGGACAGCCGGGAGCCGCGTGGGGCGCGGGTTATTCGTCCGCGGCCCATCTATTGGGCTGGCTCTACCACTTCTCGAATGGCGCCACGTTCGGCGTCATGTTCGCCGCGATGTACGCCGGCGCGAAGGAGGCGATCGGGGCGACAAGGGCACAGGCTTGGAAGCCTGCCCTGTGGGCAACGCTGATGGCCGTGGCCATTGAGTGCTGCCTGCTCGCATCGCCGTATGCCAAGTTCTTCGGCATCCACTTGACCACGCGGTTCGTGGTCGTGACGATGCTCGCCCACGTCGTGTTCGGGCTGGGCTTGGGCGTCTACTTCGCTTGGCACGCGGGCCGGTGGCGGCTGCCAGCTCCAATCCCTGTCGCTACCTCCTGACCGGACAAATGTCGATAGACGGCAAACGCCGTGACGCGCATCAGCGTCCGTGTCCTATTGACACTTGGCCTCTCATTCCACTATCCATATTCTCCGTGGCCAGGAGCTTCCATGCCGAACGACATCACCGAAAGCGAGCGATCCGCGAACTTCGTGTTCGACCCCGAAACTGACCGGGTCGTGCATCCGATTCGGCCGGGGATGAGGCTCGTTCGGGCGACCCGACCCGATGGAGTCGCACAATACCGCATCGAGAGTTGGGGGCGACTGCCCGACGACCTGGATGCCGAGCCTAACCGATGGGTGACGATACATGCGGGGCCGGAGCAGCTTCCCCCAGATTTGGCCATCCGTTGGGCGAAGACCGCAGCCGACAAGCCGCCCGAACGCCCGTTCCTGGCGATGGGGCTCCGCCCAGGCTCGCCAAGCGTTTCCACGCACTGACTCGCCACCTTGCCCTTCAATCGCGTTTCACGGTTTCACGGGAGAGCAGACCCTTGATTCCAGGCTCCCAGGCCCGGATTCCTTGCACGAAGAGTTCAACTGGCGTACTGTCACCCCGACTTTTCGAGAGATCAAGCCCTTCGATGAGCACGTCGAAGGGCTTTCTCTTTGTCGTGACAAGACTTACGTCGCTCAATGACCGTTTCAATAAAACGCGCCCGAGGATCGCCCGCCGGGCGTCTTTCCCAGAAACCCCCCAGTCCTGGCCCGCGTTCTGGGCGAAGTCGAAGAGCGCCAGCACGTGCTGGCCAACCTCGTCGCCGCACGTCCCCGCCCCGTCCAACTGCTGCCGCACCCGTTCGGCCTCGGCTTTCATCTCGGTCGTCTTGGCGGTGAACGCTTCCTTTTCGATCGCGCCGCCGAGGTAGCCATCCAGCAGGCGCTGCTGCATCTGGTCCAGTTCGGTCAGGCGTTTGCGGGCCTGGCGGTTCCGCTCCTCGCGCAGGCGGTTCTGATCGTCGCAGGCAGCCGCCAGATGCCGACGGAACCAGTCGCGGCGCTCGTCGTGCGGGATGTGCAGCGCTGCGAGGTCGCGCTGGATGGCTTCCTCGAGTTGGTCCTGCCGCCATCGGACCACGGGGTGGTCGGGGGCGGGTTCGAGGTTTCCACAGCGGTAATAAACGTACTCGTGAACTCTGCCGCTCTTCATCCGGCGGACGATGCGTTCGCCGGTGATTCCGTAGCCGCAGTGGGCGCAGACGAACATGCCTCCGGCCAGGTAGTGGTTGGCGTTGCGCACGCGGCGGTTCTTGCCTTGGAGCAGGTCCTGGCATCGCTCGAACACATCCAGTTCGATGATGGGCTTGTGCTTGCCGGGGTAGGTCTGCCCTCGGAAGGTGACCATGCCGATGTAGAAACGGTTGTTGAGGATGTAGGACAGCGCCGTGCGGTGGAAGCGTGGGCAACTACTGTAATGTTTCAGAAATAATGAATCTTATCGCCACCTGGCGTGTATCCCTCTTCGAGGGGAGGATGCACGTCATGCGAGTGGCGGTTGTGATTACGTTGACGGCTGATGAGCGGCGAGTGTTGGGCAGGG
>BOJX01000002.1 GCA_016860685.1 Planctomycetota bacterium | reverse complement strand
GGCGCTGGCGGAGATCGAGACGTACTTCGACGATCTGGACGGCACGGGGATACCGACGCTGCTGTCTGATTTTTTCGGCGGATTCGAGGCGGTCGGCAGTGATCCGGAGGCGGACCGGGGGCTGGTGGTGCGCAAGGGGGAGGAACTGGCTGGGCGGCTGAAGGCGCTGCGCGGGAAGCTCGGGGAGCTAGGCGAGGGGTTGGATTCGCAGATCGAAGACCTTGCCGTGGTGGCGGACGACCTTGCGGAGCAGATCGCGGAGTTGAACGGGCGGATCACGGTGGCGGAGGCGCGATCGCGCGGAGACGCCTCCGGATTGCGCGATCAGCGGGACGCCTTGCTGCGCAAGCTCGGGGAGCTGGTGGACGTAACGGTGCGGGAGCAGCCGAACGGCGTGATGAACGTCTACATCGGCAGCGAAGCGCTGGTGCAGGGCGGATATGCGCGCGGTCTGACGACGGCGACGCAGGTGGTGGACGGGTTCCGTCGGACGAGCGTGGTGTTCGCGGACAGTGGCACGGTGGTTCGCCCGCAGGGCGGGCAGATCGCGGGGCTGATGCAGGCGCGGGACGTGCAGGCGTTCGGACGGATTCAGGAGCTTGACGCGTTTGTGCAGGGTCTGATTCAAGCGGTGAACCGCGTACATGCCGACGGACAGGGGCTTTCGGGTTTCTCGTCGATGACGGGCACGTACGGCGCGCTGGCGACGGATGCGGCGCTGAACAGCGCGTCCACCGGACTGCCCTACCCGGTGCAGAACGGCGCCTTCCACGTCGTGGTCAGCGACGGGACGCGCGTCGGGTCACGGGTTCACGTCGTCGCGGTGGACCTGGACGGGCTGAACGGGGATGACACGACGCTGGCATCGCTCGTCGAGCGGTTGAACGCGATCGATCACCTTGAAGCCACGCTGACGCCGGATAACCGTGTTTCGCTGACGGCGGACGCGGGGTTCACGTTCTCGTTCGGGCATGACGGACAGCGAGCGCGCAGCGACACCTCGGGGGCGCTGGCAGCGCTGGGGTTGAACACGTTCTTTGACGGCACGAACGCCGCGGACATCGCCGTCAACGGCACGGTCGTGGGGGATGCGCAGAAACTGGCGGCGTCCACCGTGTTCCGGTCGGGACAGGGGGACAACGCCGCGGCGCTGGCGCAGTTGCTGGACACGGCCGGGGCGGGCTTGAACACCCCGCCGGTGCAGGCGCGCTGGGACGCGATGGCGGGCGACGTCGCGGTGAGCGCAGCGGCGGTGAATTCAGCGCTGGAAGGCGCGGACGGAATCCGGTCGTCGCTTCAGGCCCAGCGGGAAAGCATCAGCGGCGTCAGCCTCGACGAGGAGGCGATCGAGATGATCAAGTACGAGCGCGCGTTTCAAGGCGCGGCGCGGTACGTCAGCGTGGTGGATCAGTTGATCGACGAAGTGATGAACATCGTGTAACGCGGCGCAAGGAGCGCGGAGAGATCCGGAGTTGATTGCGGCGGCGCCGGCGGAGCGGTCCGCTTGTGCGGGTTTGTTGCGAAAAAGGCAGGCAAGACGATGGCCGTCAGTCCCGTCAATCTAGCGAGAATCAGCCAGAATCTGCGGCTGAACCTGACCGTGGATGCGATCACGCGCGGTCAGCGAGCGCTTTACATGAATGAAGTGCGGATCGCCGCGGGGCGCTCGTTCGTGACGCCCAGCGAGGATCCGGTGGCGGCGGCGCGGGCGCGCGAGTTGCACAATCAGCTCGCCCGCCAGAGTCAGTTGTCCGCGAATCTTCAGGCGGGTTCGGACCTGCTGACGGCGGCGGACGGGGCGCTGACCGACGTCGGTGATCTCCTGATCCGGGCGCAGGCGGTGGCGAGTCAGAACCTCAGCAACCTGACCAGTGAAGCGGAGCGGGAGTCGGAAGCGGAGGTCATCGCGTCGATCCTGCACGAACTGGTGAACGTGGGGAACCGCCAGTTCGGCGACCGCCGGCTTTTCGCGGGGCGCGACAGCCGGGTCGCGCCGTTTGTGGAGGGCGGCGGCGGAATCCTCTACCAAGGTGACACGGAACCACTGCGGATTCACGTCGGGGACGGCCGGATGGAAGTGGTGTCAATGCCGGGGCACGAGCTTTACGGAGCGGCGAGCGCGTCGGTGGCGGGCGGCGCGGACCTGACCCCGACGCTGCTGCCGGACACGCGACTGGAAGACCTTAACGGGGCGCTGGGCAAGGGCATCCGCAAAGGCGTCCTGACGTTCAACGACGTGGGCGGCGCCGGGGTGTTCAACGTTGACCTGACGACGGCGGACACGATCGGGGACGTCGTGGACTTCATCAATGCCGCAGCACAGTCGGCCGGCGCGAGCCTCACGGTTTCGCTGACGGAGACGGGGTTGCGGCTGGATCCGGGCAGCGGCGAGGTGCTGATCGAGAACTCGGGATCGACAGACCTGGCGGCGGACCTGGGTCTGACGATCCGGGAGCGAATTGAAGATGTGCTGGACGGAACGACGCTGCGTCCGAGGCTGACGCCGCTGACGCCGGTGAGCGCGTTGGGGCTGGGCGAGGCGCTGGATCTGGAGAGCGGGCTGATCATCAGCAACGGTCCGAACACCGCGACGATCGATCTGTCCACGGCGGAGACGATCGAGGACGTGTTGGCGGCGATTAACGGCGCGGGAGTGTTCGTCGAGGCGCGGATCAGCGAAGACGGGCGCTCGATCGACCTTTTCAGCCGGGTGTCGGGGGTTGATCTTCGGGTCACGGAGAACGGCGGCACGACGGCGACGGACCTCGGCTTGCGAACGATGTCGGAAACGACGCTGCTGTCCGAGCTGAATTACGGGCGCGGCGTCGAGATGAACACGGATCCTGACGGATCGGACCTGGTCATCAAAGATGACACCGGCGCGACATTGTTCGAGGTGCGTCTCGCCGGGGCGCTGACGCTCGGCGACGTGGTGGATCGGATCAATGAGGCGGCGGCTGAGGCGTCCGCGTCGGTGCGGGCCGAGCTTTCGGCGGATCACAATGCGATCCTGTTGTTCGATGGCGGCTCGATCGGACGGTCGCTGGCGGTGGAGAACGCGGTCGGATCGTATGCGGCGGAAGATCTCGGGCTGACGCGGGCGACGAGCGGACCGCTGGGGGGCGTGATCGGGCGCGACGTGCATCCGGTGACGGCGCCCGGGGTGCTGGACGCGCTGATCCGCCTGGAGGGGGCGTTGCGCGGCGACGACGACAAGGAGCTGTCGATCGCGGCGGAGCGGGTCGAGACGATCGTGGACGAACTGATCCGCGAGCACGGGATCATCGGCGCGCGGGCGGCGGCGCTGAACGCCGAAGTGAGCCAGATGAAGGATGCGTCGATTTCGACGGAGGTGTTCCTGTCGCAGGTGGAAGACCTGGATTTCACGAAGGCGATCAGTGAATTGCAGTCGGCGCAGACGGTGCTTCAGGCGAGCCTGATGACCAACTCGCGTCTGCTGAACGTGTCGTTGATGGATTACTTGTAAGAACAGTCGTCAGCGCCGCAGGCGTGGCCCGGCGGCGCGGGCGAGTGCAAGGCCTCCCGCCGCGTGCGGGGACCGCGCGATGGATGCGCGGGTGCGGACCTCGGGGTCCGCGGGCTTTCAGGGAAGGGCCGCACGGAGTTTCGGGTTATGATCATTCAGACGTCCCGTTTCGGTCAGCTCGTGGTGGACGACGCCCGGCTGATCACGTTCCCCGAGGGCATTCTCGGGTTTCCGCAGCAGCGTGATTACGCGCTGATTCAGACCGGGGAGGGGAGCGCGTTTTACTGGCTTCAGTCGGTGGACCGTCCGGAGCTGGCATTCGTGGTGTGCGACCCGCGGTTGTTCGTGTCGGACTACCAGGTTCCGGTGAACCGGGAGGAGCTGGCGGGAATCGGGATCGCGGACTCGTCAGATGCTCAGGTGTTCATCATCGTGAACAAGGTCAACGGCATGTTGACCGGTAATCTTCAGGGTCCGCTGGTGATCAACGTGGCCAGCCGCCAGGCCCGGCAGTGGGTGCTGTCGGACCGGCGTTACGGGACGAGGCATCCTCTGATGCGTCTGCCCGAACCTGCGGCGATGGAGCTGAGTGCGTAGGCATTCTGACTCGCGTCGAAGTTTCGGGGAAGGGAAGAAGGAACCGCGAAGCCGCGGGTCCGGACCGGCGTGCCGTCCTTTCAGGGCGTGGGCGCGGGGTTCGGCGGGCGGGTTTCGCAAGGCGCCCTTGCGCATCAGGAAGGAGCCGAACAATGCTGGTGCTCTCACGAACGTGTGATGAAGCGATCATGATCGGTGACGAGATTCGAGTCACCGTGGTGGATATACGAGGAGACAAGGTGAGGCTCGGCGTGACGGCGCCCCGTCACGTCAAGGTCCACCGGCAGGAAGTGTTTGACGCGATCCAGCGGGAGAACCTCGAGGCGGCGCGTCTCGAACCCGGACAGATCGGCGTGGTGTTCGAAGGATGTGTTGAACCGGGTCCGGCGTCGGGCGCGTCGATCGTGGAGGCGCCCTCGGGATCGATCGAGACGAGCGTCGCACGGGCGCGCCGTCGGGAGCCGGAAGGTCAGGGTTTGCGTGCGCGTCAGAAAACGCCGGCGAGGCGGATGACGTCGGACGTGGAGTGCGCGGCGAAAGGATAAAGAAACAGGAGCCCCCGCGCCGGGGACCGCGGTGATGGAAGCCTCTAAGAAGGGCGAACCGCGGCGGCGACGCCGGGATCCGCTGGTGGATCGAAGGCGTGGACGGGGATGTCAGGGAGGATTGCTCATGTCAACAATTAACTCGAATGTTCCGGCGGTCATTGCGCAGCGGCACCTGTCGCAGTCGCAACGGGCGCTGGCGCAGTCGCTCGAACGTCTGTCGAGCGGTCTGCGGATCAACAAGGGATCGGACGATCCGGCGGGGCTGATCGTCTCGGAGCGGCTTCGGGCGGAGATCTCCGCGGTCAATCAGTCGATCGACAACACGTCCCGCGCGATCAACGTCATTGCGACGACGGAGGGCGCGCTGGACGAGGTGGCGGCACTGCTGATCGACATCAAGGGTCTGATCGTGGAGGCGGCGAACCGGGGCGCGTTCTCTGACGAGGAGATCGAGGCGAACCAGCTTCAGATCGACTCGGCGATCGAGTCGATCTCTCGGATCGCCAACACGTCGACGTTCGCGGGCCGGAAGCTTCTGAACGGACAGCTCGACTACGTGACCAGCGGGATCAACACGGCGGATCTGGCGGACGTCAACGTGCTGTCGGCGAAGTTCGGCAACCGGGACTACATCCCGGTGAACGTCAACGTCTCGCAGTCAGCGCTGACGGCGCAATTGAGCTTCGCCAACGTGCCGCTGCCGAGCGCCGTGACGATCGACCTGTCGGGTCCGGACGGGATCGTGACGCTGACGTTCCCGGCCAACGCCAGCGCTGTGGACATCGTCACGTCGATCAACGCCCAGGTGGATGCGACGGGCATCAGCGCCGTCGCCAGCGGGACGACCGGCGTGAACATCAACAGTCAACGTTACGGATCGGAAGCCTTCGTCAGCGTTTCGAAGGTGAGCGATGGGGGCAGCTTCGACGTGACGGACCGCAGCGGCGCGACGGTGAACCGGACGGTCGGGCGCGATGCGCTGGCGACCATCAACGGCGTGCAGTCGATCGCGGACGGTCTGAAGCTGTCGATCAGTTCGCCGCTGCTGAAGCTGGAGCTGACGCTCGATCCGGACTTCGGCGCGGGAATGACTAACTTCGCGGTGACGGGCGGCGGGGCGCTGTTCCAGCTCGGGCCGGACGTCAACACGAACCAGCAGGAGAACATCGGAGTCAAAGCGATGCAGGCCAACAAACTGGGCAACCGCATCGTCGGCTACCTGTCGCAATTGCAGAGCGGGCAGGAATACGCGCTGCGAGAAGGTGAATTCAAGCAGGCGAGCGACATTCTCAACGAAGTGATCACGCAGGTGTCCGTCCTTCGCGGACGGCTGGGGGCGTTCGAGCGCAATACGCTGCGCACGAACATCAACGCCCTGCAGATCACGAGCGAAAACCTGACGTCGTCGGAATCGACGATCCGGGACACCGACTTTGCGCAGGAGACGTCCGAGTTGACGCGGGCGCAGATCCTCGTGCAGGCGGGCAACTCGATCCTGGCGATCGCCAACGCACAGTCGCAGAACGTTCTGACGCTGCTGGGCGGGTAAGCGGCCGTCGCGTCAACATAGACGGGCAGGTCTGACAACCTGAAGAACCGGGAGCGGCGGATGCAGGGCTCCCGGTTCTTCTTCTGTCAGCGAAAGCGCATGATCTCTTCCTGTCGCGAGTTGCGTCGCTTAAACGTCGGGCATGCTTCAGTCGAGGTTCAGCGAAACCAGTTGAGGTCGAGTGTCCCGGAAACAGGCGACATAAGACAGACCGCTGGCACGAGCGAGAAGGAGGGCGTCGTCGAAGCCGGCGCCGATGTCATCCGCGCGGTGGGCGTCGGAGCCGAGAGAGATCGCGCGACCGCCCAGTTCCGCGTAACGGCGAAGCACGGCGGAGCCGGGCATCGGTTCGTCGAGTCCCTGGCGCCAGGTGGAGGTGTTGATTTCGGGGATCAGACCGGCGTCGAGGCAGGCGTGGAGGATGCGATCAATGACATCCGCGTTGGCCTCGACGCTCTCGTCGGCGAAGAACCGGCGCGTGTAACGTTTCACCAGGTCGAGGTGGCCGAGGACGTTGAAGACCGGTCTGCCCCGTCGGTTGACGTCACGGGCGAACTCGACGGCTTCGAGCAGGTGTGTGAAGTACCGGCGCGAGCCTTCCGGCACGGAGAGGTTCTCCCAGGATTCCCGCAGGTGAAGGAGGCGGTGGTCGATCGCGTGTAAACTGAGAATCACGCAGTCGAAGCCACCGTCCGCGAGGAAGTCGAGGGTGAAATCGAGTCGCTCGCGGTAGTAGCCGACTTCGACGCCCTGTCCGATGAAGATGCGTTCGCCGAATTCCTCACGCAGGCGGCGGATCGTCCCGGTGTACGTCTGATGATCGTAGACGCACTCGCGCCACTCCTCGGGGTGCGGGTCGAAGTGTTCGGTGAAGATGAGTCCGGCGAGTCCGCGGTCGATTGCGGCGCGGACGTTGTCCTCCGGCGGCGTCTGACAATCAAAGGAATGCCGGGAGTGCAAATGCTGGTCGTAACAGAAGTCAAGTTTCATGTCCGGCGGAGACCCCGCGCGATCGGCGTGCCGGGCTGATTCCCGCCTTCGCCTTCGCCCGCAGGGGATCGTAGCGACTTTCGCGGTGCGTGGAAACGCGGGCTCCCTGTCGTGGCGATGACGGACGCAGCGATCCGACGTACACTCGAAGCGTGAAGCGCGATCGCGTCAGCATTGCGGATCGGATCCTCGCCGGGTTGGCGAAGATGCATGTGCGCGGGCAGATGCGGCGGTTCTTCCGCGCCGCGGAACGTGCGTCAAAGGTTCAGCAGGAAGGTCTCCGGCGTCTGCTGCGGCGGCGTGCGGGCAGTGCGTTCGGGGTCGAACACGGATTCAGCGACATTTGCAACGTGCGGGACTTTCAGTCGCGCGTTCCGGTGCGGACGTATGAGGAGTTCGCACCTTATGTGGACCGGGTGCGGCGGGGTGAAACGACGGCCCTTCTCGCTCCGGATGAACCCATCTTGATGTTTGCGACGACCAGCGGAAGCACCGACCGTCCGAAACACGTGCCGGTGACGCCGTCGTTCATTGCGGACTACCGGCGGGGGTGGAACATCTTCGGGCTTAAGGCGCTGCTGGACCACCCGGATTGCTTTCTTCGCGGGATCGTTCAGGTCGTCTCCCGGATGGACGAGTCGCGGACGGAACTGGGCGTTCCCTGCGGGTCGATCTCCGGACTGCTGGCGGCGACGCAGAAGCGGCTGGTGCGGAAGTATTACGTCGTGCCGTCGCAGACCGCGCTGATCGCGGATCCAACGGCGCGGTACTACGCGGTAATGCGTTTTGCGGTCCCGAAGGACGTGAGCTGGATCGTGACGGCAAGTCCGGCGACGCCGCTGAAGCTTGCGAAGACGGCCGCCGAACATGCCGATCGCCTCATCCGCGACCTCCGGGACGGAACACTCTCACCGCCGGGAGAACGGCTGCCGGCGCATGTTCTGGCGCTGCTGTCCGAGAGGCTTAAACCCGATGTGGAAGCCGCGCGACGGCTGGAGGACATCCTGACGCGTGAAGGCGTGTTGCGACCCACGCATTACTGGCGGCTGGGGTTTCTGGCGAACTGGACGGGCGGGACGCTGGGGCATCACCTCCGAGAGTTTCCGACGTGGTTCGGGGCGACGCCGGTGCGGGACATCGGTCTGCTGGCGACCGAGGGGCGTGTGACGTTCGGGATCGCGGACGGCACGTCGTCGGGGGTGCTGGACGTGGAAGGCGGGTTCTTCGAGTTCCTGCCGCCCGAGGAAAGCGCGGGCGGAGGAGGGCACGCGCTGACCTGTGAAGCGCTCGAGGTCGGCGCGGAGTACCGCGTGATTCTGACGAACGCTTCCGGGCTGGTGCGGTACGACATCGGCGACCGGGTGCGCGTTACGGGCTACGTCGGAACGGCGCCGTTGCTGGAGTTTCTGCACCGCGGGGCGAACGTGGCGAGCGTCACGGGGGAGAAGCTGACGGAGTGGCAGGTCGTGCAGGCGTACGCGCGGGTGCGCGGTTCCCGCGGCGACGCGAGTGAGATCTTCGTGCTGTCGCCGCAGTGGGGCGACCCGCCGTGGTACCGGCTTCACGTGGAGCCGGGCTGCGACGAGATACCCGCCGCACGACTTGCCGCCGCGGTGGATGAGCAACTCTCCGCACTGAATATCGAGTACGCACAGAAGCGGCGGTCGGGGCGGCTGGGGGCGGTGGAGGTCAACGTCGTGCCGACCGGTTTTCTGACATCCCTGGACCGCGAACGTCAGGCGGTGCGCGGCGGCGCGCATGAGCAGTTCAAGCATCAGTATCTTCAAGCGTCGCCGGGGCTGGACTCGGGGATTCCGGTGGCGTCGGGGGCGCCAGGCTCACCGAGCGGCGCGGCACGCAGCCCCGAATACGCCCCCTCTGGCGCGCAGGGGCCGCGTTGCGTACAATCCCGGAATGACTGAATCCGAACCCGCCGCGTTCCGAACCGACGAATCCTGTGCCCGCGCACTTGACGCGGGGGACGCTCTGGCGAGATACCGGTCGTTGTTTCACATTCCGAAGCGAGATGACGGGTCTGACGTCATCTACTTCTGCGGAAACTCGCTGGGGTTGCAGCCGAAGTCGGTGCGCGGATCGATCGAGCAGGAGCTGGAGGACTGGGCGCGGCTGGCGGTGGACGCGCATTTCGACGGGCGCACGCCGTGGTACTCGTATCATGAGGTTTTCCGGGAAAGCGGCGCGCGGCTGGTAGGCGGACGACCGGGCGAGGTCGTCTACATGAACGGCCTGACGGTGAACCTTCACCTGCTGATGATCAGCTTTTACCGGCCTTCACGTTCGCGTCCCTGCATCCTGATGGAGGACACGGCCTTTCCCTCGGACACTTACGCGGCGCGAACGCAGATCCGGCTTCACGGCTTCGATCCGGAAGAGGCTCTGCTGATCGGGAAGCCTCGACCCGGCGAATACTCGCTGCGTACTGAGGATCTTGAGTCGCTGATTGATCGGGAGGGGGATCGGATCGCGCTGGTGCTTTTCGGCGGCGTGAATTACTTCACGGGTCAGGTCTTCGACATCGAGCGGATCGTTCGCGCGGCGCGGGCGCGGGGTTGTGTCGTGGGTTTTGATCTGGCGCATGCGGCGGGCAACGTGCCGCTGCGGCTGCATGACTGGGGCGTGGATTTCGCGGCGTGGTGTACGTACAAGTATCTGAACGGTGGTCCGGGGTCGGTCGCGGGGGCGTTCGTGCATCAGCGGCATCACCGGTCGGCGTCGCTGCCGCGGCTCGGGGGGTGGTGGGGCAACGATCCGGCGACGCGTTTCCGGATGCACCTGAACACGGAGTTTGTTCCGGTCGAGAGCGCGGAGGCGTGGCAGGTGTCGAACCCTCCGATCCTCTCGCTGGCGGCGCTGAAGGCGTCGCTGGCGATCTTCGACGAGGTCGGGATGGGGGCGTTGCGCGCGAAATCAGAGCGTCTGACGGGCTATCTCGCGCACCTGATCGACGAACTGGGGCGAGACCGGGCGGGTTCTCCGCGCTACGAGGTCATTACACCCCGCGATCCTGCCCGTCGGGGATGCCAGCTTTCAATCCTCGTGCATGACCGGCCGAAGGATTTGTTCCGCGCGCTTCAGGCCGAAGGCGTGGTGTGCGACTTCCGGGAGCCGAACGTGGTCCGCGTCGCCCCGGTTCCGCTGTACAACACGTTTCACGAGGCGTGGCGTTTCGCGCAGGTTCTGGCGCGGCACGGATGAGGCGGGATTGAGCGGCCCGCGATGACGCGGGGGGTCGGCGCCGCACAGGCGCCCGCTTTGCCGAACGCCGTGCGGCAAGTAAACTGGCTTCAGCGCGACGAGGGTCGCGTCAATTCGGGAAGGTCAAATGCAACAGCAAAGGTGGTCAAGATTTCTCAGGCTGACCGCCGTGGCGGCGAGCGTCGTCCCGGCGTGCGGGCAGATATCGGCGGAGCGATTTCAGGCCCACGTAACGTATCTGGCGTCTGACGAACTGGAGGGTCGGGGGCTGGGAACCCCGGGAATTCAAAAGGCGGCGAACTACATCGCGGCGCAGTTCCGCGAGATCGGGCTGGAGCCGGGCGTCGGCGGAACGAGTTATTTTCAGACGTTCGAGGTGGCGACGCGGAAGGAAATGACAGCGGACACGCGGCTCACTGTCGCGCCGCTTCAAGGCGCGATCTCAGCCGGGACGGATTATGTGCCGCTGCCTTTCTCCTCGGACGCGGCCTTCGACGGTCCGGTGGTGTTCTGCGGATACGGGATTGACTTTGAGGAGCGGAAGCAGACGGATTTCGCCCACCTCGACCTGGCGGGCAAGGTGGCGCTGATGTTCCGGGGCGCGCCGAACACGTGGCCCGACGACACGGAGACGATGCGGCACGCGATGGCGCGAACGAAAGTGTACGCCTGCCGGGACCGGGGTGCGGCGGCGGTGTTGTTCGTCTCCCCGATCCCGAAGGAGGGAGCGCCGGAGGGATTGCCGTCGTTCGACGGGTCGGTTCCGGACGCTTACGGACTTCCGGCGATGCAGGTTTCGCGGGAGCTTGCCGATCGGATGCTGATCGCGGCGAAGATGGACACGCTTGAGGCGCTCCAGCGGCGGATCGAGAAGGGGGAAGTGGTTTCCGGGGCGCTGGCGGACG
This sequence comes from Planctomycetota bacterium, assembly GCA_016860685.1. Classification (GTDB taxonomy): domain Bacteria; phylum Planctomycetota; class Phycisphaerae; order UBA1845; family UBA1845; genus JABWBH01. The sequence goes on along the minus strand of BOJX01000002.1, from coordinate 57,532 downwards.
TGAAGGCCTCGGGCCGGGCGGGAGTCAAGCAGCTCAAGGCGGAGGTTCACAACGTCGTGGGCGTCCTTCGCGGGAGCGCGACGACCACCGTCGAGTACATCGTCATCGGGGCGCATTACGATCACCTCGGGAAGACGATCCCCTGGCAGCGCACGTTCAAGGCGGGTCAGCTCGCGGAAGCGGAGCAGGCGCCGCAGATTCATAACGGCGCAGACGACAATGCCTCGGGAACGGCCGGGGTGATTGAATTAGCGCGGAAATTCGCCGCCGAACCGAAACCGAAACGAAGCGTGGCGTTCGTGGCGTTCACGGCGGAGGAGTCCGGGTTGCACGGAAGCCAGTATTTCGTCGATCACCCGCCTCTGCCGGGGCTTGAGAACCCTCACTCGGGGGCGAGGATGGCCGCGATGGTGAACATGGACATGATCGGGCGGCTGTCGTCGGACGGTCTGCTCGAGGTGTTCGGAGCGGATTCAGCGGAGGATTTTCCGGGGTTACTGGACCGGCTGGGAGGAAAATCAGGGCTGACGTTGAAGCGGGTGTCGGCGACGAGCAACCGCAGCGACGACGCGAGCTTCTACCGGGCGGGCGTCCCCGCTCTGCACTTTTACACGGGGACGCACCAGGATTATCACAAGCCCAGCGACGACGCCGACCGGATCAACGCGCCGGGCGCCGTGCAGGTTCTGAACTTCATCTTCGCGGTCGCGTCGGACCTGGCGCATGCGGAGACCTCGCCGAAATACGTGGCGAAGCTCAAGTCTTCGTCTCCGGTGGCGGGCGGGACGCCGGTGTACCGCGTCGTGATGGGCGTTTCTCCGAGTTACGCGGAGGAAGACGAGCCGGGGATGAGGATCATGGACGTCAACAAGGACGGTCCGGCGGAACTGGCGGGGCTTAAGCCCGGCGACAGGATCGTACGCATCGGTGCGATGACGGTGAACAATATTTATGATTACATGGGCGCCTTGGCGAAGAACAAGGCGGGCGACGTCGTGGACGTCGAGGTGGTGCGCGAGGGCGAGCGAAAAACGTTCAAGGTGACGCTCGCCGGAGCGCAACCGATCAAGCCGCAGTAGTCGCGAATCTGGGAGCGCCGGCGTCAATACAAAGAGGATGAGCGGATGAAACGATCAGGGTGGATCGTGCGGAAGGCGGGGATCTGGGCGGTCGTTGCGGCGGCGGGGGTTTGCGTCGCCGGGTGTCGAAATGTCTACGAGGATCCCTTCGTGGACCCTGTCTCGCAGCGCGGAGCGGTGACCACGGCATCGGTGACGCGCATCTCGGAGCAACCCGGCGTCCGAGAGCAAAGACATCGGGATCACGCCCCGCTGAAGACCGCCGCGCCGGTGACGCACGTCGATCACGGTCCGCTTTATTTCGAGGATCCGTTTGAGCACCGGGGCAGCGACGACGGGCGCTTCGCGTGGACGTGGGAGGATTACTTCGCGTTCGCATACGGCGACGGGCGGTGGCTGGTGAACAATATGTTCATCCCTCTGAGTCTTGTGGTGGATCCGTTCTGGACGGCGGCGTACACGCGAGGGGATCGACCAGGGCCGTCGCGACGCACGCCGGACCGATCCGCACCTTCGGACTGGTGCGCGGAGACGGATCGTCAAGGGACAGCAGACGCGGCGACTCCGGGAGCATAAGACGCTGGTATGACGACTCCCGCCCCGGCTGAAGCTGATGTGCGCGAAGGTCCGACCCCGGCGGCGCGGGACGTTCGGCGTTGTCCGGCCTGCGGACAGCGGTTTCATCCGCCGCCGCCTCCGCGATGCGATCTGTGTGATTATCCGTTGACGGAGCCTGCGACGACGAACGTGGATACGACGCCTTTCGCGCGGGCGTATTCGGAGGGTCGTCGTGCGTGGTGGACGATGGCGGCGTGGATCTGCCTGGCGAGCGGGGAGCGTGTGCGCCACCTGATGCTGATGCGGTCCTCGGCGGCTTCGCGGCGGTTTTTTCTGGTAGGCGTGTTGTGGTTGGCGCTGGCCGCGGCCTTGGTGCACGTGGCGTGGATCGGCTGGCGGGAGTCGATTCCGGAACAGGCGACGCAGCGCGGCGCGGGGTGGGTGGTTGTGGCGTCTCCGCCGCAGTCGGGTCCGGTGCTGGCGTCGCAGAAGATGCCGCTGGTGTTGTGGTGGAACGTGCGGCTGGCCGGGATGGTGCTGGGGATCAGCTTCGTGACGGCGCTTTTTCTGGCGTGGCTGGTGCTGGTGACGGTGCGGGGGTTGGCGGAAAGCTTTCTTGACGCGGGGCATCGCGGAGAGGGACGGATGACCGCGGCGTGGCACTACGCGGCGGGCTGGTTTCCCCCGCTGGTGCTGGCCGGCCTGTGCTTCGCGCTGTATCCGGTCGCGCGGGCGAGCGCTCTGGGCGGCTGGGGGGTGATGATTTCGCCGGAGGCGGTGGTGGCGACGGCGGGCGTTCTGGCGGCGCTGGGCGTCGCCGGGGCGTGGTTCTACGTGCTCCGTTTGTCGGCTGGGGCGCCGGTGCGAGCGCGGAGGAGAATGCTCGTTTTTTCGGGGATCATCACCCCGGGGGTGACGGCGGCTGCGGCCGCGGGGTGGCACTTCGGGCTGGAGCTGATGTACGCGGAGCTGACGCGGTCGCTGGGTTGGGGCTTTTGAGAAATTCAGTCCCGTGTGACAAGATGAAAGGAGTACCGGCGGCGGATCGGAGCCGGGCAGGAGCATGATCACACCGACGATCCTCGTCGTGGATTTCGGCAGCCAGTATGTTCAATTGATCGCGCGCCGGGTGCGCGAGCAGCACGTTCACAGCATCATCGTCCCCCCCACCCTCACCGCTGAGCAGGCCCGCGAGCACCGGACCGTGGGGATCATCCTCTCCGGCGGACCGTCGAGCGTGTACGCGGACGGCGCGCCGAAGCTGGCGGACCCGCGCGTGCTGGAGCTGGGGCTGCCGACTCTGGGCATCTGCTACGGATTACAGCTCGCGTGTCAGATGCTGGGCGGCAAGGTCAGTGCTGCGTCGGCGCGCGAGTTCGGCCGGACTCACCTGACGGTGACGCAGGAAGACCCGCTCCTGGCGCATATTGCGCCGCACTCGGTCGTCTGGATGAGTCACGGCGACGTAGTGGACCGGATTTCCGAGGACTTCATTGAACTGGGGCGGACGGATAACTCGCCCTTCGCAGCGGTGCGCCACCGGACGCGCCCCTTCTGGGGCGTGCAGTTTCACCCGGAAGTGACGCACACGCCGTGCGGCGAGCAAATATTCCGCAATTTCCTTTATGACATCTGCCAGTGCGAGGGAGACTGGCAGGTCGGCAACTTCACGCAGGATATCATCGAAGGCATCCGCGAGCGCGTCGGTCCGAAGGCGCGGGTGATCTGCGGGCTTTCGGGCGGAGTGGACAGCAGCGTCGCGGCGGTGCTGATACACAAGGCGATCGGCGAGCGGCTGACGTGCATTTTCGTGGACAACGGTTTGCTGCGCAACCGCGAGACCGAGTTGGTCGAGTCCACCTTCCGGCGGCACTTTCACATCGACTTGCGCGTCGCGGACGCCGCCGAGGGGTTCTTGCAGCGTCTCGACGGCGTTACCGATCCGCAGCAGAAGCGCATCATCATCGGTCACGAGTTCATTGATGTTTTTCGTCGTGAAGCCGAGCAGCTTCCCGGTGTCGAGTTCCTCGCACAGGGGACGCTTTACCCGGACGTGATCGAGTCCGGGCACAGCGTGGGCGGACATGCGGCGGGGATCAAGCTGCATCACAACGTGGGCGGGCTGCCGGCTGAGCTGGGGTTCGAGCTGCTCGAACCGCTGCGCGATTTGTTCAAGGATGAGGTGCGGCGTGTCGGCGAACACCTGGGACTACCGGAGGAGATTGTCTGGCGACATCCTTTCCCCGGGCCGGGCCTGGCGGTGCGCATCATCGGCGTGGTGACGCCGCGACGGCTGGACCTGCTCCGCGCGTGCGACGACATCGTGCTCGAAGAGATCCGCGCGGCGGGATGGTACCGCAAGATTGCGCAGGGTTTTGTCGTGCTCGTTCCGGTTTCGACGGTGGGTGTGATGGGGGATGACCGGACATACGCGGACCAGCACATCGCGGCGGTGCGGTTCGTGGAGAGCGCAGATTTCATGACGGCGGACTGGGTGCGGATCGACCACGAAGTCCTGGCGAACATTTCGACGCGCATCATCAACGAAGTGCGCGGCGTCAACCGCGTGGTCTACGACATTTCGACGAAGCCGCCGTCCACAATTGAGTGGGAGTAGGCCTCGGCGCCGGCCGCACCCGCCGCCTGCTTGCTTACGCGCTCCAGAAGCTGCCTTCCGCGGCGATCTGCGACACCGGTTTGCGTCCCGAGGGGATTTCCCGCTCGCGGAGATCCTCCGGCAGCAACTGCGGGTCGCCGGGCCGACCGATCGCAATCATCGCCTCGATCTTGTATTCCGGCGGAACATGCAGCGCCGCGCGAGCTTTCGCGGCGTCGAACCCTGCCATCCCGTGGACGACCAGCCCCATCACGGCTCCTTGCAGGGAGAGGTTCTGAAAAGCGGCGCCAGCATCAAACGTATGCACCGGGTTGGGCTTGCCGTTACGCGCGAACACGGTGGAGGAGGCGACGACGACAAGCACCGCGGCGTTGGCGCACCAGGTCTGGTTGGCAGGCAGCAGCAGGTCGAAGAACGTCGTCCAGTGCGGTCCGCCGCGCGTCGCATAAAGGAAGCGCCACTCCTGCTCGTTGTAGGTGGAGGGCGCCCAGCGAGCGGCCTCGAAGAGGCGCATCAGCTCCTCGTTCGTGATCGACTCCCCGCTCATCGCGCGCGGCGACCAGCGTCGCCAGAAGATCGGATCGATCAGGTAGTCCGGACGTCGATGATCGACGGGGTCCGGCAGTCGGTTCATTGCGGGGATCTCCTTCGGGAAGTCTCGCCGCCGTCGGCGGTTCTTCATCAGGCGACGGCGCCGACCCGGATTGCACCACTGTCTTCGATGTACTTGGCCCTGCCGAGGTTACCTGTAACTGCCGGCTTCCATGTCAACGCCGTGTGCGCGTCCCGGGAAGACGTCCGCGGGGATCGCAGGCTTGTCGGCCCAGACCCGGTTGTCGCCGCCGCGACCCGTCGGGTAGGTGTCGCGCCCGCCGAGGTCAAGAAACACGCCCGCGCCGGGAATCGCCTTGCGCACGCTGCCGGACGCATCCGGGGTCACGTAGCCGAAATTATTGCTTGCTTCGCCGTCAAGGACGTAGCGATCCGCCCCCTGCCGATCAACGAAGATTCCAGTCCCCGCGGCGTTGCCCGCGCCCCAGGCGAGACTGCCCGCAGTGTAACGATCATCTCCCGCCAGGTCCGCGAACATACCCAGCCCGACGTCGTGCCCCGCGCCCTGCGTGACGTTCATCGACGCGGCGTAGGTGTCGTTGCCCTCGCCGTCCAGGAGAAGCCCGACGGCGAAGTGCGCGGACGCGCCTTGCGCGTACCACTGTCCCTGGTACACGTCGTCGCCGTTGCGATCATAAAGGACTCCGACGCCGAACCAGTATCCGACGCCTTGCCCGAACACTCCGCACGTGTACGTGTCCTTGCCGCCGCCGTCATAAAGGAGCCCGACGCCGCCGGGGAGACTGAGGCCCTCGAGGTAGTCGCCGCGCACGCCGGACCCGCAGCCCTGCGCCATCGAAATGTTGTGCTCGGCGGATTGCGGCGAAGGGAAGCGAATGTCGGTGTCGTTGGCAACGTAGGCGTCGTCGCCGGACACGTCGATCAGCGCGCCGAGCGCGCCCGGCCCGCCGTAGCCCTGGCCGACCGTGAAGAGCTGGTAGACGTCTTTGCCGGACCGATCGACCAGCAGCGCGACGCCGCGCGTGAAGGCGCAGCCCTGGGCGCGCTCGACGGCGGTGTACTTGTCCGTTCCGGCGTGGTCGTAAAGCAGACCGCCGCCGAAGATCGCGTGCCCGAGGCCGTTCTGGGTGATCGTGTACGTGTCGTCGCCGGCGAAATCAAAGAGCATGCCGATGCCACACTGCCCGGACCCGAAGTTGCCGAGCTTGTCGTCAGTGTTGACGTAGGAGTCGTTTCCGCCGAAGTCGATCAGGACGGAGACGCGCTGCTTCGGCGCGGCGTTGACGGCGACGCGCGTTGCGTAGGCGTCGTCGCCGATCCAGTCAATGACGAGAAACGGCGGGAGGGGGTTGTCCGAGAGCTTGTGATCGGCGCCGATTGAAATCTGTCCGAGCGGCGTCATCAGATCGATCGACCACTTCGGCGCATCTTTCGCATAAAGCGGCGGCGGGGCCGGCGCGGAGGAGTTCTGCGCCCCCTGATTCTTGTCGGGATCCTTGCTGACGCGGTTGTCCGGACCGGGCGGCGCGGGGTTGGGCTGAGGTCGCGGCTGTCCCGGCGCGCCTGCCTGTCCCGGCTGGGGAATGTGTCCGGTGGGCGGCAAGGCTGTTGCGCCGCCGGAAGGCGTGACGCGGCCCGGAATCGTCGTAATCTCGCGCGGCTGGATCGGCGCGCCGGCGCCGCGGCTTGCACCTCCGGACGGCGGGCGGCTGACGATCGGCTGACTCGGTTGCGGAGGCAGAGGCTCCTCCTCCTGGACGACGAAAAGCGTTGCCAGGTCCGCAACGGCGAACGTCACGTCCTGCATCGCGGCGATGACCAGGGCGGTGTCAAAGTCGTTAAGCGCCCCAGCCGTCATCAAGCGGCGTCGATGCTCGGAGATCGGCGTGAGCCCCGGCTCGGGCACGCCGCGGCCGGAGGTGAGTAGTTCGTTCCACTGCGTATCCGAGAGCGGCTCGCAGGCGAGGCCGGTCCACTCCTGCGCGTCGCACATCACGTGGATGAGCACGGCGATCTTCTGCTGAAGCTCGAGCGGTGAGCCGGCGAGATCGGCTTTGACCTTTTCCTGAGCATCGGGGGCGAACGTTCCGCCGCCGATCGTGTACACGCGCTTGATCGCCGTGACGACCGGGTCCGGACCTTCGGCAAGTTTACGTGCCCGGTCGAGCGGATCCCCGATCAGATCCCGCCGGACGGTGCGCCCGTGCCAGCGCGACAGGTTCGCCAACGCGGAAGACGCAACCTGCGAAGCCTCGGCGATCGAAAGCGACTCGTCGAGGAACCCGGGGAGCACGAGAGCGTTGAAGGGTTTCGCCAGAATCGAGGCGTGGAGCGGCGATCGCGGTTCCTGACGGTCAAAAAGATCCAGGTCCGCGGGGTCGATGCGCAGGTCGTCTCGCGACAGTTCGGCGCGCTTGAGCGCGGCGTCAACATCCGCCAGCGGCGAGACCTGCGCCGCCGCCCGATCCTGAATCATCAAAACCACCGCTGCAAGAAAAAAAAAGGCGCGCCTGACGCTTTTGTTCGTGGTCACCTCAAACATGTCGCCCTCCCGAATCCGCCTCACACTAAGACGTCGATCCGCACCCGCCGCCCCGCCGAAAGCGCGAAATCCCCACGCAACTGATACCGGCTGCGGTCCGAAGGGTTGCAGCCGCGAACATCGGGCAGGTGTAATCGAACGCCCGCCGGCGTACAATTCCGGCGGATGACGCAAGGGCGTGGGAAAGTCGTGGTCGCAATGAGCGGAGGCGTGGATTCCTCCGTCGCGGCAAGCCTGCTGTCAGACCAGGGGTACGACGTGGTCGGGCTGTTTATGCGCCTCGGCGCCGACACGGGGGCGGCTCCTGTGGAGGCGCCCACGGGGGGATCGCGCCGTCCGCATCAGGGATGCTGCTCCGCCGCGGATGCGGCGGACGCGCGTTACGTCGCGGGGCAGTTAGGTGTTCCTTTTTACGCGCTAAATTTTCGCGAGGATTTTCAGAAGCTGATCGACGCCTTCGCGGACGAGTACGCGCGGGGACGCACGCCGAACCCGTGCGTAACGTGCAACAATCACCTCAAGTTCGGCCGGTTGATCGAATACGCCGACGCCATCGGGGCGAGCCACGTGGCGACCGGACACTACGCGCGGATCGTCGAGCACGACGGTCGCCCCGCACTCGCTCGGGCGCGGGACGCCTCGAAGGATCAGTCGTATTTTCTTTTCGGCATTCGCGCGGCGGCGCTGAACCGCATCCTTTTTCCGCTCGGCGAACTGCACAAGGACGAGGTTCGCGCGATCGCCCGGCAGCGAGGTTTCCCGAATCACGACAAACCGGACTCGGTCGAGATCTGCTTCGCCCCGGATCGGGACTACGCCCGCGTGGTGCGGGAGCGACGCCCCGAGGCGTTTGTCGGCGGCGACGTCGTGGACCCCTCGGGCCGCGTTGTCGGGCGACACGACGGCGTGCCGAACTTCACGATCGGACAGCGGCGCGGACTGCGGATCGCGCTGGGAGCGCCGGCGTACGTGACGCGGCTCGACGTGTTGAACAACACGGTGACGCTCGGACCGCGCGAGGCGCTGCGGTCGCGGCGGTTCCTTGCGGATCGGGCGAACTTTCACGGGGCGTCTCCGCGTCGCTTCCGCGCGTCAGCGAGAATCAGGCATCAGCATCGGTCAGCCCCTGCCGACGTCGTTCTTCTCGAACCCGCGGTGTTCGAGGCCACGTTCGTTGAACCTCAGTCGGCCGTCACACCGGGACAGGCGGCGGTTCTTTACGATGGCGACGTAGTGCTCGGGGGCGGCTGGATCCGCGAGGCGCATCCGGTCGCTGAAGACGGGAGCGGCACATGACCGCCAGGGGTTCCGCTGCGCCGCGCACGCTGGTTCTTCATGCGGGCGCGCTGGGCGATCTGATCCTGACGCTGCATTTCATCCGGCACATCCGGTCGTCGCAAGGGGGCCTTGTGGCGCTGGCAGGGCGCGGTTCCTGGTCTTTGTGGGCGGCGCGAGTCGGGCTGGTAGACGAGGCCGTTGTGCCGGAGCAGGTCGGATTGCAAGAGTTGTTCACCCCCGAACCCGCCGACGGTGCGGTCCTCAAAGCGTTTCTCAGGCGGTTCAACCGAGTCATCAGCTTCCTCGACGGGCCGGGGTCCGCGATCACGGCGTCGCTGCGGAGCGTCGCGCCTCACGCCGAGGTGATCGGAATCGACCCGGGTCCGACGGCGGAAACACTTAGCGCCGGTCGGCACATCACTGAGCAGTGGCTGGGGGAATTCGCGGCGGCTTGCGGCGTCTCGCTGGAACATCTCCGGGAGCCGGGATCAGATCAGGCGTCATTCAAGGGGATCCGCACAGGCGCAGACGACAGCGAGGGGGGCGGCTGGGTTTACTGCCATCCCGGCAGCGGCGGCCGGGCGAAGTGCGTTCCGCTGGAGGCGATGGAGCGGCTGGTGGCCGCACTCGCGGATGCCGGGCACGCGGCGAGGTGGATGATCGGTCCGGACGAAGCGGAACAGTTCGGAAGCGCCCTCGAGCGCCGACTTCGCCGCACAGCACCGGTCGACTTCGAGACGGACTGCGATGCCGTCGTTGAGTTGTTGCGCCGCGCCCGGGCTTATATCGGGATGGACGCGGGCATGACGCACGTGGCGGCGCTGCGGGGCGTGCCGACGGCGGCGGTGTTCGGACCGACCGACCCGCGAGTCTGGCGGCCGCTCGGGGTGCGTGTCCGCGTCTGCCGGTTTCCCGAATCCGGCGAGCCGGCGGAACGCTGGGCGTCGAGGATGCTGGACGAAGCATCCACGCTTGTTGCCGCAGACGACGGGAGTATGCTGCGCGAGCCGCGTCCCCCCGGCGCGGCCGGGGCGAGAGCATGACCGATCTGGATCGACTGCGGGAGTTGCTCGAGGGACGGCACCCCTGTGTGTTCGTTCACACACATGAGGAGGAATACGTTCTGGATCTGGTGCGCGACGCGGCGATGGCGCTCGGGCGGTCGCTGCGGCAGTGGTCGATCATCGGCGGCGTGCGCGACGGACTGGTGGCGGGCAAGCCCCCCGTCCCGGAGACAGAGAACCCCGCAGCCGCGCTGTATTACCTGCACGAGATGCGCGACCCGACGATCGTGGTCCTTCTGGATCTGGTCACGCACCTGCGGGAGGACCGGACGCTGCGCCTCCTGCGGAACCTCATCCGCAAGTGTCAGTCGTCGGACCTTCAGCTTGTGTTGATCGACCACCGGGAGGACGTTCCGGCAGTACTGTCGGACTGGGCGACACGCTTTGAGGCGTCGCTCCCCGACGCCGAGGAGATCGAGCGCCTGCTCAAGGAAGCGCTTGCCGAGGAGCGCCGCGACGGCGCGATCCAGATCGACATCCGCCGGTCGGATCTGGAGAACATCGTCAGCAACCTGCGGGGGCTGACGCGGCGGCAGGTGCGGATGCTGGTGCGCGAGGCGGTCTGTCGCGATCGTCGCTTTGATCAGCAGGATGCCGCGAACCTGCTGCTGCGCAAGCGGCAGTCGCTGCAATCGGCGGGCCTGCTGGAGTTCGTGGATCGCCCGCTGGATTTGTCGGAGATCGGCGGACTGCGGCGTCTGAAAAGCTGGTTGAAGCAGCGCGAGGACACGTGGTCGCGGCGTGCGATCGAGTTCGGGCTGACTCCGCCGCGCGGGATCCTGCTGCTGGGCGTTCAGGGCGCGGGGAAGAGCCTCTGCGCGAAGGCGATCGCGACGGCGTGGCGTCGGCCGCTGCTTCGGATGGACGTCGGCGCGCTTTACGACAAGTACATCGGCGAATCCGAGCGGCGTCTGCGCGACGCGCTGCGCCAGGCAGAGATGATGGCGCCGGTTGTGCTCTGGATCGACGAGATTGAGAAGGCGTTCGCCTCGGCGGCGAGCCAGAGCACCGACGGCGGACTTTCCCGTCGCATGTTCGCCACGCTGCTGACGTGGATGCAGGAGCACCGGGCACCGGCGTTTCTGGTGGCGACGGCGAACGACATCGCCGCCTTGCCGCCGGAGCTGCTGCGCAAGGGGCGGTTTGATGAGATATTCTTCGTTGATCTGCCGAAGGCTCCGACCCGGATGGACATCTTCGAGATTCACTTGCGGAAACGATTGCGGGATCCCGCGGCGTTCGACCTGCCCGCCCTGGCGAAGGCGACCGAGGGTTACAGCGGCGCGGAGATCGAGCAGGCGGTGCTCGCGGGGCTGCACGAGGCGTTCGACGCGGGCGAGGAGCTTACAACCGAGCGACTGCTGAAAGCGGTCGAGGCATCGCCGCCGCTTTCGGTGACGATGGCGGAGCAGGTTGAGGCGTTGCGTGTCTGGGCGAAAGGGCGCTGTGTACCGGCGGATTGAGCGCGGGGCGCTGCGACAATTCCGCACATTAACGGAAAACGTTCTGAAACGACGAAATCATTGCAGGTAACCGAGTTGCGCAACCGGGTTCGGCGCCTCGGGAAAAACGGACCACAGGGGAGGGTTACACATGTTTCGCACTCGTCAAATCGCGCTTTTGCTGACGTTTTCCGTGACGGTCAGTGCCGCTGGCCAGGAAACGGAAGAGCGTGACAATCCGCTGGAAGGGTATTCGCAGCGCGCGATCAGCCTCCTGAAGCGCACGTTTGAGACGTTCCGCGAACTGAAGTCCTACTCCGACGACGGCATCGTTGAAATGAAGACTGACGCGGCGTTCGGAGGGATGAACGAGGGGCAGAAGATCACCTTCGCGATGGCCGGCGGTCGCCGCTTCCGCCTTGACACGCCGACGCACACAGTCGCCTCCGACGGCCGGGAGTTGACCGTGTACATGAAGAACGCACAACGGTATCAGGTTAAGCCGATCGAAGAGGACGTCGCGAAGCAGATCGAGGAGTACCTCGGACTGGCGGGGATGAATATCGCCGTCGGACAGATCATGCTGTCTCCGAAACCCGCGAAACTCTTCACGTCGATTTTCAAAGAGTTGGACGTTACCGGTTCCGAGCGCGTCGGCGAGGACGATTGTGCGGTGCTTGAAGGGAAGATGAACGCGTCCGAGATTCCGATGGTGACGTCGGACACGCCGGCGCGGGTTTATCTGCGCAAGCGGGACGGCCTGATTCGCCGGGTCGAGATCGACCTTTCGGAGATGATGAAGAAACAGATGGAGCGGGCGCCGAGCGGGATGTCGGTGTCGGAGTTCAAGGTGGTATACGACGTCCGCGACATCCGCGTGAACGAGCCGCTCGAGGAGTCGCGGCTCGCGTTTTCCCCTCCGTCATCGGCGAAGAAGGTGGAGAAGTTCTACGGCGGAATGATGGGCGGAGGGGGCCCGGGAGCGCAGCAGTTCGAGTTGTCCGGACATGACGCCCCGGCGTTCGACTTGCCCGCTCACGGCGGGGATCGCGTGGCGCTCGGCGACTACCGGGGACACATCGTTCTGCTGCACTTCGGCGTCGGCGGGTTCGGGTTTCAGCAGTCCGACCGAAGCCTCGAGAAGCTCGAGGAGATTCAGCGGGATTACGCGGACAAGGGCGTTCACGTCATTTACGTTCATACCGGGTCGAACGCCGACAAGCTGATCGAGGATCTCGGGCATGATCCCGGCGTCGTCGTCGCCTTGGATCCGGACCGGGCGACGGCCGGGGAGTATTTCGAGGAGCAGTGGTCGTTCGGCGCCGTGCTCATTGATAAGGAAGGGGTGGTGCAGGGGCGCTACGCCGGTTTCATCACCGACCCGACGGCGAAGGCGATGCGGTCCGATCTGGACAAGTTGCTCGGCGGCGAGACGTTGCCGAGTGCGAAGAAAATGACAGCGGAGGAGATCGACGAAGCCTTCGAGCAGCGGACCGGGGCTTTCACAATGCCCGGCGGGGCCGAGCCGGTGAACGAGGATCGCCTCAAGGAGACGTGGTCCGTGCGCGCCAGCGGCGGCAACATCGCCTTCTCGTCCGGAGGCAGCAAGTACGATGACCGCGTGTTCTGGGTCCGGGACAAGGATCGCGTGCTGGGCATCAGCCCCGCCGGCGAGACGCTGATCGAGCTTCCGATTCAGAAGGCGACGGCGGACATGTTCGGGCAGGAAACGTTCGCCGTCGGCAAGCTCGGATCGAACTGGGGCGTCGTGTACATGTCCACGATCGCCGGAGATGAGCAGCAGCCGGGAGGGTGGCGACCCCCGAAAGCCGCCGTGCTGACCGCAACCGACGCCGAGGGTCATGAACTGTGGAAGGTGGAACTGAAGGCCGAGAACATGCAGCTTCCGCAGCACCTGGCGTTGGGGAACGTGGACGGGCGACCTGGAGACGAAGTCGTCTTCTTCCACGGGGGAGCGGTATGCGTCCTGGACTCGAAGGGTGAAGTTCTCGTGCGGAAGCCTTGTCCCGGGTGGGCCTCGTGGGTGATCGTGGCCGACCGCGACCGCGATGACCGGGCGGAGATCTACGTGCGCTCTCAGTACAAACTCACGCGGCTCGACTACGAGCGGTAGGCGCGCGGTCGTCCGGGAGCCGTGCGCGCCGGCGGCGCGGCGGCCGTCATGACCGCTGCGTCGCCCCGGATCACCGCCGGGTCAGACCTCGTCCGGGAAATCCAGCGCGAGCGCCCTCTCAAAATCCCGGTCCGCGATCCTCAGCACGCCGAGCGTCTGCTCGGAACCCGGGCTTGCCGATGCGTACAAGTACTCGATGTTGATGCCCGCGCCGGCCAGGGTGCGGGCGATCGCGGCGATTGAACCGGGGCGGTTGGCGATCTCGACGACCAGCACGCGCACGACGATGAAGCTCGCCCCGAACTTCGCGAGACATTCCTCGGCGAGCGTGACGTTGTCGCAGATCATCCGCACCGTCCCGATGTCGAACGACTCGAGCACGGTCATCGCGCGGACGTGAATGTCGCGCCGGCACAACGTCTCGCAAAGATCCGCGAGGATGCCCGGACGGTTCTTAAGAAAAACCGACAATTGATCCTGAACGACGGCGCGCATGATCGACCTGGCCTCCGGATACCGCGTCTCGAATTGTTGACCGCCGCCGCGGGGCGGCGCCGGACTCGACGCTGTCGCGCGGCGACTGACCCGCGACTCTTGCCAGCTCGCATCCTAACCTCCGGCGCTCCCGTCGTCACCTGCCTGCACGGGTGGTGTTGAACCCGCGGCGGGGACCGGCCGCATCACCCGGAGAATGACGTTGTGCCGCAATCGTCCGACGACCGAGAGAGCTTCTTCCGGCCAGTTTCCGCGGCGAAGCAGCAGATCCCGCACGAGCGGCGGGCTGGAGACAACGTAGTCAATCTTCAGCTCGTCGAGCAATTCATGCATCCGGCCCTCGACGAGCGCCCGGTGAGCGGCCTCGTTCGTTTTCCCGTCGAGGTTAATGACCTCGCGTTGCAGGAAGTAGTCGAGGATTCCGCTTTCAAACGTGCCGATGCGTACCTCAGGCTCGATCCTGTCCCGAAGATCCAGCGCGTCGAGGTACATTCTGGGCTCGTTGGTCATCGGCGGGGTCAGGAAGAGCGCCGCATGACCCCGGATCGAAGCCGCGAGATAGGTCGTGACAAGGGCGACCGAAAGCGCCGCCGCGACGGTCCGCGACCTCTGCGCCGTCGCGTCCAGGATCGTGTCCACCCACAATGCCGAGGGCAGCACCAGCAGCATCGCCGCCGGCGCCATGTAACGCCACATCCACCAGTTCCCGAAGCACCAGCAGGCGTATCCGACGACGAGCAACCCGCAGAAAATCCACGCCGGTCTGGCGTCAACGAGCAGTCGGCGAAGCCTCGCGTGTCGAGGATCCCCGCGCCGCAAGCCGCGGTGGAGGAGGTATGCGACGATCGCCCACGCCCCTGTCCAGATGAGGCACGCCCAAGGCGAAGCCTTACCGAGATAACGCACCGGAAGACTCAGGGGCGACTCCCCGGCGATGTTCCGGATCGCACTGGCCAGATGCGCCTGGTAAAACGAAAGCGGCGCCTCGCCGAGCGGAAAGTAGGCGGCGTCGCCGGTGGGTCCGTCGGGATCCGCATAAAGCTGGGCGATCGTCCGCGTCGCGGGACCGCTGATCGGCATCAGGCGCCCGCACGTCACTCGGCTCCAGACAAACCACGGTCCGGCGACCAGTCCCGCCGCAACCAGCATTGCCGCGGCTGAACCTGCGCGCCCCCGGCGCATCCGCGACCACACCTGCTCGACGCTGATCGGAACCGCAAGAAGCAGCAGATCGACGCGTGCCAGGACGGCCAACCCGAGGATGCCTCCGAGAACCACCCCGGAATCCGGCCGCGATGCGACGCCGTCTCGACGACTTCGAACGTGAAGATCCAGCACCAGCAGCGCCAGCGTCATCGCGAGGGTCGTCTCCAGTCCGTTCTGCGACACCCGCGCGAGCGGTGCAGAGAAGGCACACAAGATCACCCCGATCAGTCCCACGCGGAAGCCGAAGAGCCCTGACAACACTCGGTAAACAAGGCCCGCGCCGAGCACGCTGAGCACGGCGTTCATCACTCCGGACGCCCGCGTCGCGGCATGAGGATCGAGAAAAGCCTGCATCGGAACGAGAAGAAACACATACAGGGGCTGGAATCCGTTGGTGGGCCTCCCACCCTGGGTGATTCCCTTTCCGTCCGCGATGTTCTGCGCGATCTTGTGCGCGATGAAGGCGTCATCGACATAAAGCCCCTGCTCAACCGGCGTTTCCGGCTGACACACCAGGGCAAGCCGCACGACGAGCGCCCCCGAAAGCACCAAGGCGGCGATCCACCGAGTCCGCCGCGGGGACTCCGCGCCGGAACGAAGGTCGGCGGCGCCAGCGGCGGGTTCGTATGCGGGCGGCGGATCAGCCTGCGGCATCCTGCGGTTCTCCGGCGACGAGGGAATCCGGTGGAATTTCGGGAGGATGCGCCGCCGCGGTCATCTCGGGGGCTGATTTGCTTCCCGGTGCCGACGGGCGGATCGCCGGTCGCGTGCGTGAACGTTCGTAGGTCTTCATCACGTCCGCGAGGATTCCCGCCGCCTGCGCAAGAAGATCGTATTGCCGGTAGAACACCACGGCGCTGACGGCGCACGCCGCGCCGGCGGCGAGCAGGTGCCAGCGCTGACCCGCCGTTCCCGACAGGCGCCACGCGCCCGTCCCTACGACCAGGGCGATCGGCAACATGCCGACGCCGATCAGCGACGTCACGCGCCGCTTGACGTTCTTCGCCGCATTAAACGGCGCGTGATCCAGCGCCGCCAACGCGACGGCCTGATGAACCAGCTTTCCGACGACCGCTGTGTACGTGAGCACCGCAGCGTGCATGAGGCATGCGAGCAGGGACGTGAACAACGCCAGCCCGACGTGACGGCGCACGTCGCCAGGGCTTGTTGCGGTCAGCCCGAGCACGAAAGTCGCCGCGAGAAGGAATATTTCACAACCGGCGACCCAGGCGAATACCCGCGGCATCTGAACCTTGCCTCACCCTCGATCCGGCTTGGGTGGTCTGCGGCGATCTACTGCGGCGCCATCTCCCCGTCGCTCGCGGACCTTGGCCGCACGGCTACGCCCTCCCGCGTTAACTCGTCGATGCGCCGCGATGAAAAACGCGTGTGCGTAATGTCGATCTCGGCTTCATGTTCGAGAACGCCGTGGTACAACTCCAGCGCCCGGGCGCGATCATGCAGGCGGTAGTCGTACTGCACGGCGGCCTGAAACCGGGCGGGATGCGGCGTCTTCGGGTTCCACGCGATCGCCCGCTCATACCACCGGACCGCGATCAACTCCTGATCCGGAAAGTACTCCTTGTGAATCTCCCCGCAGTAGAACGCGGCGTCGTCGATCTTGTCGCTCGTCGGGTGTTGCTCGATCAGCGCCTTGAACCGCTTCAGCGCCGTCAGCATCTTATCCCGCCGGTAGATGCCTGGAACGTGATAGCCGCCGTCCTTCATCAGCTTCACGCCTTCGGCATAAAGACGGTCTGCTCCGGGGATCGCCTCGGTGGGGCGCAGGTGCGCAGGGGGAACCTCCGCCTCCACGACGTACTGGAAGCACTGCACCCGATCGAGACCGCTCAACTCGTACGCCGCGCGGTCACGTTCGATCGTGCGTCCCGACTTTGCGTAGGCGTCGTGCAGCGCACGAAGCGACGCGACGTACGCCTCCCGGCTCGTCACGACCTCCTCGATCAGGTCCGCCTCACGCACGCCGTGCAGGTATTCCGGATCGACCGGACGCGGAGCGAGCGTCTGCGGAACCGCGACCGTCGTTCCTTTCGGGGCGGCGCCGGAATTGAAGATCGTGTCCGTCCGGCAGGCCGACAGGCATACGCACAACAACCCCGCCAGCGCGAAGCCCCTTTTCCGCGTCGATCCCTTGATTCCCGTGAACATGCGCGACTCCCCTCGAAGCAACGCCCGCGTCATGCGCCGACGTTGTCATCCCTTGCATCGGGCGCTTACCGCCCGGACCGTCGGACGCATTACACCTGTCGCGCGCCGGGGCGTCAACGTCAGCCGACCGTCATACCGCGACGGCGGACGGGCGCGGCTTGGGCGTCGCGATCTTCACGAACACGTCGTCGTACTGATTCTGGAGATACTCCTCCGGCGGACCGCCGTGAAGGTGGGCCCAGGGGAAGACTTCCGTGGCGCCCCGCTCCCGGTGGGCGTACCAGTCCGGGTCGATCCCCTCTTCCTCGAATGCCTGCTTCCAAATCGCCGGATTGAAGCACTCGTCCCACCCGTCGAGCCTGGCCCCGAGCCGCCACGCCCTCTCAATGACGGGCGCAAGGCGCCGATCCCCGCGCGCGAACACCCCCTCAAGGATCGAGCGTTCGATGCCGTGCATCTGCACCTTCACCGGCACGCGACGCTGATTTCGCATCAGCTCGACAAACCGCTGACGCACGCCCGCAAAGTACTCGGCCCGGGGCTGCGCCGCCCACTGAAACGGCGTGTAAGGCTTCGGCACCAGCCACCCGACCGACGCCTTGACCGACGCCGGGTGTCCCGCCACGGCCTTGCGGGCTTCGCTGACCTGCCGGCTCAGCTCCCAGATCCCGTCGATGTCCTCCGGACGCTCGCCGGGGAACCCGGACATGAAATACAGCTTCACGGACCGCCACCCCGCCTTGTACGCCTCGCGCACGCCGTCCAGCAGGTTGCCGTCCGTGACTTTCTTCCGGATCGCCTCGCGCATGTCGTCGCGGGCAGCTTCGACCGCGATCGTCAGCCCCCCCTTGCGGACGGTGTTCACCATCCAGGGGATGTTCGCCAGCATTTTGTCCACGCGCAAGGACGGAACCGAGATGTTCACCCGGCGCGAAGCAAACTGCCGGTTCGCCCGCTCCGCCAGTTCACGGAGGTGCGGGTAGTCGGCGGTGGACAGCGACAGGAGTCCGAACTCCTCGATCCCGGTCGCGCGGTGCATCTCCTCCGCCATGTTCATGATCTGATCGACAGTGCGCAGGCGCAGGGGCCGCTTTGTATATCCCGCATGACAGAACCGGCACCGCTGTGGACATCCGCGCATGATCTCGATCGCGAAACGATCATGGACAACCTCGACAAAGGGAACGATCGGTCGCAGCGGAAACGGCGCGTGCTCGAAATCCGGAGTCTGACACCGCTCGATCCGGGAGCGTAATCCCGCCCGGGTCGGCTCGATCGACCGGATTGTTCCATCCCGGTGATACTCGACGCTGTAATACGCCGGGGCGTACGCCCAGTCATACCGGCGCGCGATCTCAAGGATCATGTCGCGCCGGCGCACCCCGGCGGCTTTGAGTTCCTTCACGGTCGCCAGCAGCGCGGACATCGAGTCCTCGCCGTCGCCCAGCACCACCAGATCCAGAAAGGGCGCCACCGGCTCCGGGTTGTCGGCTTGCGGCCCCCCCGCGATAACCAGCGGGTGCTCATCTGTGCGATCCGCGGCGGAAAAGGGAATCTGCGCCAGATCGAGCAACGTCAGGACGGTTGAGAAGCTCATCTCATATTGAAGCGAGATGGCCAGAATGTCCGCGTCCGCCACCGCCTGTCGGGTGTCCCAGGTGAAAAGCGGCAACCGCTTGCGACGCATGATCGCCTCGGCATCCGTCCACGGCGCGTAAACCCGGTCGCCGGCGCAACCGGGAGTGTGATTGATCAGCCAGTAAAGGATCTGGCAACCCAGGTGGCTCATGCCGATCGTGTACGTGTCGGGAAAGGCCACGGCGACTCGGACGGCTGCGGATCGCCAACGATCTTCCGTGCAAAGCTGATTGATCTCGCCGCCGATGTACTGGCCCGGCTGCTTGACAAAGGGCAATAACTCCTCAGATATGCAAGCTCGAAGATTCATTCAACACCTGTGTCGATCTCTTCAGGCGACCCTGCCGTCGGGGCGGAAAGGATCAGGGCGGATCGACCGAAAACGTTGCGATGATCCGCCCCGGCGCGGATTATAACGATGTCGGCGGCGGAAACCATCACCCACCGGGAGGGCGGTTTAAACCGCCGGTTGGCGCCCCCGGACGCAAGGGATTTCCAGGCTCGTGCCGAAAAAGCACTTGACACCCGACGGGAATCCGCGCATTGAATACATGAATAATGTTCCCGACGGGGATCGCGCGGGCGGGTCGCGCTGGAGGATTGCCGGACTTCCGGCGTCGGGGACGGTCGTGATCCCGTCCGCTCGAACCGGGCGCGAGCGTAACGGAGTTGAAACGATGCGCAGGCTATCGCGAAGCTGCCGGTCCCCGCTGGCGCAGCGCCGCCCCGCGTTCACTCTGGTCGAGATTCTTCTGGTCGTAACGATCGTTGCGATCCTGATTGCCCTGCTCATTCCGGGCGTGGGTCAGGCGATGCGGCAGGCGAACAACACAGTCTGCATGCACAACCTGCGCGAGATCGGTCAAGCGCTTCAGATCTACCGCCTGGAGAGCGCGGGCTGGCTGCCGAACGTGGATGTTGTCGATGATGACCGCGTCAACACCTGGTTCGTGAAGCTGATGCCGCGTCCGCTCGCCGACCGCACCGTGATGGCCTGCCCCGAGGATCCGTTCAAGAACCGCTGGCGCAGTCTTGACGAGAAGGATGACCCGTCGGACTGGGCCAACGCATCCAGCTACGGACTGAACAATTTTCTGATGCGGGCCGGCGACGGCTTTCTCTCCAACGTCGATCGGCATGAGCCGTCGCGACCGATGAACACGTTGCTGGTCGCCGACATCGGTCCGGATCGGCACTTTGCCCCGGGGCGAGGCGACGACGGCAAGGACAAGGGCCCGCCGCGCAACGCCTCGATGTTGCAGTGGGATGACGGATACGATCCGAACTACGACGACGAAGGCTACCCCTGGGTCACGACGCGGCACGGCGTCGGGATCAACGTCCTGACGCTCGGGAACTCCGTGACGACCGCCCGCACGATCGACGTGATGCGCAACCCGATCCGCGAGTATTACTCGCGCTGCGCCAACGGCGGATGCTCGATCTGCACCGATCTGCACGATGTCGAGCATTACAATTTCTCCTCCGACCAGCTTTACTGGTACACGGGTGCGCTTCCGTCCTCCGAGCGCGAGACGAGGCGCTGACCGCGTGGCGCGCCCGGGTTTTACATCCACCGTCCGCCGCATCCGCGTCGTGAACCGCGAGCGCTCGCGTTGGTCCCCGCTCCTGACGGTCTGGCTGCCGGTGGCGGTCATTGTCGCCGGCGTCGTTTTCTGGCGTGTCACGCGCACCGGCGAGCCGGAGGTTCAGGCGGTTCAGCGGCCTTTGAGCACCCGGACCTTGACTTGGATCTGTGACTCGGGGCACTCGTTCAAGGCCCCGGGGCAGATTTCGCCGCAGACCTGTCAGACCTGCAATGCCCCCGCGTTTCCCGCCAGCGACGTCGAATGCCCGACGCACGGCGTGCTCACCGTCCAACTGATGTTCGAGGCTGCTCCCGTCGATCCGGATCGCCCGCGATATGCGCAATACCGAATACCTTCCGGATCCTGGACGGCGTTGGAAACGCTCGTCAAGTGCCCACGTTGCGGCGCCGCCTGCCGCTGGTTGTCCGTCGATCCGCTTTACAACCGCCGATGACGGGCAGGCCGAGGAAATGCGCGCCATCCAGCGGCGCAGATCACGCCACTTTGACGCGCATTGCAGAGCCTCCCACGGCGAGGTCGGCGGTGGAGCCTTTCTCGGCTGGCGTGTCTCGAAGAAGCTTCGGACTTGCAGAAACTGAGCGTTCTTTGTCCCACCCTGCTTCGACTCGCGTCAACGCTCCCCCGCGCCGGTGCGATCGGCCAGGGCCCGCCCCGACTCGGCATCCGTCGCCGCGAGCCCACGCAACAACATCGGATCGCCCCACGCAACGTAGGCTGCGGATGCGGCTGATCCGAGCACTGACAGTGCGATCAACGCCGCCCGAATCTGCGTCAACCGGCGGCGGAAGCGGCGCGCCATCGCAGGATCCGCGGCCAGCGCGGTCAGGTGCCGCATGCGCGACGCGATCGAGGAATGACGCCAGCTCGGCTCCTCCGGATCCAACCCGTTAAGCACTGCCACCCTGTCCAGCGCGGACACGAACACGGCGACCGCCGCGGCACACGGCCCCTCTCGATCAGCCGCAACGTCGTCGTGACGGCCGACGGCGGTGTCGGCATGAACCCGGCAGGGCAGCGTACACGTCTCCAGGTCGGGGGTGATGCTGGCGGCGCCGAAAAGGTCTGCCTCGCGTTCGAACCTGCGGGAAATGAACCCGAATCCCAGCCCCCAGATCACCAGCGTCGCCGCCCCCCCCACCGCTTCCACGGACCCCGCCGACAGCGCGGGAAAGATGTGCAGCGCCGCTTCCGCGACGCCCGAGACCGCCAGAGTCGCCACCAACGCAAAAAGTAGGAAATATTCGATGTGCCGCCGCCTGACGTGGCCGGCCTCATGCCCCAGCACCGCCTCGACCTGACGATCGTTCATTGACTCCAGCAATCCGTCGGACAGCAGGATGTAGCGCACCGGCCGCACGACGCCCATCACGGCCGCGTTGATCATCATTCCATCGCTCTTCCAGATCATGATTCCGCGACAGCCCAGCCCGATCCGCGCGCACATCCGCTCCAGCCGGTCGCGCAGAGAACCTGTCGGCATCGGAACGACGGTCCACACCCGGCGCATCAGCAACGGAGACAAGAGGAACACGATCATCGCCACGCCGCCGACCGCGATATCCGGCGCAATCGGCCACCCGAACAACCATCGCCGCAAGGTTCCGCCGTATCCCCGAGCCACATTCGACGCAAACAGGATCGCCAGCATCGGCAACGCGACGATCAGGACGTGAAACCGAAGATTGTAAAGCACGAACGCCCGGCGCGACGGCATCCCCGCTTCCGCGACAAGACTCCCAACTGGTCCGGCCGTGGGTTCGCGGAACGCCCGATCGACCGCATACGTCGTCGCCCAGACCAGCATCGCCGCAGCCAGGTAGGGGCTGACGACGATCAGATCGGCGACAATCTTCGCCCACGGTCCCAGCTCAAGCGCGTAGACCTGCCCACCCCACGGCGAGACGTAGAACAGCACCGCAAAACCCGCGACGAGGTATCCGCGGAGGAGATCGACGTGACGATGATGGCGTCGAACGATCTCGCTGAGCTGGTCCGGCTTGTTACGCAGTCGTGCAAGGGCAAGCCTGGTTGACGCGACCGAGCCGGCGAGCGAGATCATCAGGTAGACGCCGGCGCTGAGCAGCGCCAGGGTCCAGAAAGACCCTACCCCCGTGTTATCGGCCCGCGCCGACTCCCGCCGAAAAAAGAGCATTCCGAATACGATGACGGTATGTAAGAACATGCCGGAAAACTAGTTACGTTCAAAGTGTCATTTCGGGATCCGCCTGACGATCTCAACAGGAAGTGTTCCTCAAATACTCCCTGCCGGGTAAACCCCCCTTCCCCGCGTTGCACCACCCGCCGAAGAACAACAATATGATGGCCTTGCCGACGTTTCTCTCAAGGCGGTCTCGGCGCTGATTCGTGTCAATATGCGCCAGGGACCGGTCGCGTTCGGTTCACCTCGGAGCACAGTTTATGATCGCTTGTTCAAAAATGCTCGTTTTTTCCGTCTCCTTCCTTCTTTCCACCGCCTTCGGCTCCGTAGCGATCGCCCAGGAGGTTCCGAAGAAGCCCGGCTGGGAAAAGGAGGCCGAAGTTCTGCGCGACACGGGGCAGGTCAAGGAAGACGAGAAGGCCGGTTTCGGCGGCAAAGAGCAGCTTTCGCGCTTTGAGCTGATGCTCGTGGAGCGGCTGAAGCTGTCCGACGCCCAGCGCGCCAAGGTCCACGCCATCCTCCTCGATCATACCGCGAAGGCGGTTTCCGCCGCCCCGGCGAAGAAGGCATTTCAGGAGGAATTCGGTCAGGAGTACAAGGCGCTGAAGCGCCAGGCCGACGTGGCGAAAAAAGCCGGCGACAAGGCGAAGCTCCGATCCATCATGCAGCGGCTGACCGAACTTCGGAACAAGCAGCTTTCTTCCGAGCAGGCGGGCGAGCCTGATTTCGCGGAGATGCTGTCCGCGATCGAGGCCGAGCTTACGCGCCAGCAGGCGGCGGAACTTTACAAAATCGCCGACGAGTTCGGCATGACGAAGGACACCGACGTCGGGGCGAAGCTCCTGCCGAAGGAGTTCATCGGCGTCGTGACCGGCCCGACAATGCGCCTGGATGAGGACCAGCGCCGCCGAATCATCGACATCTACCGCCAGACCCAGGATGAGGCCCGCGGAATCGCCGGCGACAAGGAGAAGCTGACCGCCCTGCTTACGAAGATGCGCGCCGACATCCGCGCGGTGCTTGACCCCGGTCAGCGCCGCCTCGCCGCCGCCCTGCTGTCCAAGGCCGAGTCGCGTTTCGCGGCGCGCGCGGCTGAGAACGACGACACAGAGGGCAAGGGCGACGCCGCCGCCGAGAGCGCGGAATCCACCCCGCTCGAAGACCTCCGCGAGCAGAAACCCCCGCGCAAGGAACGCCGCAAGTCCGGAAAGAACTCGACCGACGAAGCGGCGCCCGACGATGCCGGCGAGGGCGCGCCCGACGGCGGATGACGCCGGGGCCTTTTCGCTGCCGATCTTGCACGCCGGTGGGATGCGCGGAAGGTTCAGGGTATCATGCCCGGCTCGCCGCCCGAGGTCCGCGGGCCGCGCTGGATGATCCGGCGGGCGGCGCGGGTTGTACCGGCGATGACGCTGCTCAACGTTGAAACGCTCAAACTCGGTGTCCGTAACCTTCTGCTGCACAAGCTGCGGTCGTTGCTGACCGTGCTGGGCATCATCTTCGGCGTCGCCGCGGTCATCTGCATGTTGTCCGTCAGCGAGGGAGCGTCGGCCGACGAACTCCGCAGCATCCAGTTGATGGGCACGCGCAACGTTCTCGTGGACTCCGTCGCCCCGCGCCAGACCACGCAGGTCTCGCAGGGCAACGCGTCGCTCCTCGAATACGGCATCAAGCCTTCCGATGTCGAACTCATTGAGAACACGCTCCCTCACCTCGCCTCGGTCACCGTGCTTCGCACCGTTTCCGACATCGTTCGCTGGCGCGACCGGCGCAGCAACGCCTCCGTCACCGGAACCGAGCCGTCCTTCTTCCAGGCCGTCAACATCGATGTCGCCTTCGGACGGTCGCTGACCGACGAGGATCTCGCCGCCGAACACGCCGTCTGCGTCATCGGCGAGGATGTCCGACGAGAGCTTTTCAAGCACGAGGATCCGATCGGGCAGGTGATCCTCGCGGAGCGCTACCCGACGGCGATCCCGTTCCGCGTGGTCGGCGTCCTGCGGAACGTGCAGGTCGCCGGTTCGCCTCAGCGCGGCGTCGAGGAGCGCAACCTCAACCGTGAAATCCTGGCCCCGATCACCACCGTCAACAAGCTCTTTTCCGAGATCACGGTCAAGCGCCGCACCGGTTCGCGCGAGATGACCAAGGTTCTCGTTTCAGGCCTGATCATTCAGGTGGACGAGCTTGAGCACGTGCTGCCCGTCTCCGAGATGGTCAAGCGCGTATTCGAACGCACGCATCCGACGGAGGATTACGAAATCAAAGTCCCTCTCGCGCGCCTCAAAATCGCCGAGCGCAAAAAGGTCAACAATCAGCGCGTGCTCGGGTTCATCGCCGGCATCTCGCTGCTGGTGGGCGGCATCGGCATTATGAACATCATGCTGGCCACCGTGACGGAGCGCACGCGCGAGATCGGCGTTCGCCGCGCCCTCGGCGCGCGCCGCCGGCACATCACGGTTCAGTTCCTCATTGAGACGATCGTCCTGTCCACCGGTGGCGGCGTCATCGGCGTCATTCTCGGGTGGGTCGGTTCGATGGTGCTCAGCCGGGTTGCGGAGTGGACGCCGATCGTTCAGCCGCAATATATGATCTTAAGCTTCGGGTTATCGGTGCTCGTCGGGCTTGTTTCGGGGATGTACCCCGCTCTGCAAGCGGCCAACCTGGATCCGATCGAAGCGCTCCGACGGGAGTAGTCGGGCCGCTTCTCCGCGGACGGTCGCCTCAGCCGCAGTCGACGACGCCCCCCCGAGGAGACCCCGTGCCGGAAATGCCCGCCCGAAATCCCCGTCAGGGGCTGTCCGGACGGCCTGACCGCGGGTATCATACCGGCATCACCCACCCCGGTCAGTCGTCCTAGGGAGAGCGTGTGTCGGTCGCGTTCGGCGACGACAGCACAAGGAGAAAAGGCATGAGCGGAAAATCTCTGGTGGCTGCGGCAGCCTTGGTGGTCTTGACGGCGTCGATCGGCTGGGTCGAAACGTTCCGAGCCGGAAACGCCCTCTCGTTCGCCGGCGCCGGTCAGTTGGCCGTCGTTCCGGACACGGGCCTCGGTACGTTCGGGTCTTCGTGGGCGGTGGAGTGCTGGCTTAACCCCGCCGATCTGGAATCTCCCCAGCGCATTGTCGGAAAGTGGGGCTCGGCGGCGGAGCACAGAGAGTTCGTCCTTGAAATCTCCGGCGGACAGCTCCGGGGTCGTGCAGCCGGATCGGGAGGAGAGGCGGAAGTCTCGGTCGCGGCAAAGTCGCTCGTCGCCGGAAAGTGGCGCCACATCGCCCTTCTGCTCGACGACGCAACCGGGGAGTTACGGCTCTACATTAACGCCCAGCTCCGCGCTCAACGGGCGACGGCGGTGACGCTTGATCGCGACGGAGAAGCCCCGCTCGTGTTCGGTGCAGATATTGCGGACCAAGGCGCCTCGGCGTTTCTCAAGGGCGAGCTGGATGAGGTGCGCATCTGGGACCGCGCGCTGACGGAGAAGGAGCTTCTCGATCGATATGATCGCCAGGTCCGTTACGGCGACGCTGGTCTGCTGGGATACTGGCGCCTTGATGAGCCGCAGGGCGCGCAGGAGCTGCTTGACTTCAGCGGACATGACCGACACGGCTTTCTGGGCGGGAACTTCGATGACACCGACGGCGACCCGGCGCGCGTGACGTCCACCGCCCCGATCCGCTCGAACGCCCCGGATCGTCCGCCGAATCAAGGCGGCGGAGGTCGCAAGATCGCCCCGCTCGACAGCGATGGCGACCGGCTCTGGGACATTTTTGAAACCAACGACGGAGACTTCCGCGGGCCGTGGCGCACCGGGACGGACCCGCTCAACGCCGACACGGACGGCGACGGTCTGGATGACGGGGACGAAGTACTCGGAACGCTCGCCGGGCTTGATCTGCCCCGGCTCGGCGCCAACCCGGTTCGCAAGGACATCTTTCTCGAAATCGACTGGACCGACGACTCCAGCGGCGGGATGCACTCGCACCGCCCCCGGCCCGAGTCGATCGACATGATCGTCGAGGCCTTCGCCAACGCCCCGGTCGCCAACCCCTACGCTTTGCCGCCGGGCATTTCTCTGCACGTGGACTACGGACAGGGCGACCCTTACATCGGAGGCAATTTCCTGGGCCTTGATCTGCAAGTGACGTTCGACGACGAGTTCAACGTGTACAAAGCGGCGAACTTCGATCCGCGGCGCGAAGACCTGTTTCACTACGCGATCTTCTGCCACCAGTTCAACGCCAACCGGAATTCGGGCATCGCGGAGCTGCCGGGCGACGACTTCATCGTCGCCTCAGACACCTGGTACGACGTTTCCTTGCGCGTCGCCACCGTCTGCATGCACGAACTCGGGCACAACCTCGGCCTGCGGCACGGCGGGAACGAGGAGCGGACGTACAAGCCGAATTACAATTCGGTCATGAACTACCGTTACGCATTCCCCGGGACCGACACGAACTGTGACGCGATCGGAGACGGCGGGGTCAATTATTCCGACGGATCCCTGGCCGACCTTGATGAGACCTTCCTTGACGAGGGGGTCGGAATCTGCGGCGACGTGCCGGTGGACTGGAACGGCGACGGGCGGTTCCGGCGCAACTTCTCACGGAACATCAACTGCATCGCCCGGCTTTCATCCGTCTGCGGCGACGACGGCGGCGTCTGCGACGATCGCCTCTGCACGACGCTGCGCGACTTCAATGACTGGGCGGCGATCCGCCTGCCGATCCCCCCGGGCGACGCACCGTTCTCGGGAGAGATCACGGATTGCCGGATGCAGCCCGAGGATTGAGGCGTCGAGGGCCGGTTACGAACTCCCGCGGCGAACACCCGCGTCCCCCCTTGCACCTCGCAGCGCGGCGGTAAGGACGGACCGGGCGAGGCTCGGACAGGGAGATCGTCTTATCCCGCTGCGACTGGCGGCGCGTGATAACTTTGCAGCGGCCGAACGGAAAGCGGCGTCGCGATGTCACCGTTTTCCGACTTCGTGATCGCCCGCAACGCCTGCACCGCCGCCACGGCGCCCGCCAGCGTGGTGATGATCGGAACGCGCCGGGCGAACGCCGCCGCGCGCCATCGTCCCTCGGCGCTCGCGGGTCCGGTGTGGATCGGCGTATTGATCAGCAGATGCAGCGTACCGTCGTCGATCAAATCCTTCAGAAACGGCGCCCCGGATTCGCTGTGCTTTGACACCAGCAGGCTGGGGATCCCCGCCGCTTCCAGCACCTTCCTCGTCCCCGTCGTCGAGTAGATGCAGAAACCCATGTCGCGCAGATCGCGGGCTACCGACACGATCCGCGGCTTGTCCTCGTCCTTCACGCTGATGAGCACGTTTCCGCCCGTCGGCAACGACATCCCCGTGGCGATCTGGGCCTTGGCGAACGCGCGGCCGAAGTTCGAGGCGATCGCCATCACTTCGCCGGTGCTGCGCATTTCAGGACCGAGCACCACGTCCACCCCGTGGAGCTTGCTGAAGGGGAAAACAGGCGCCTTGACCGACACGTGCTTCGGCATCGGCGTTTCCTTCACCCCGTGTTCATCGAGCACGTCGCGCAGCTTCTCGCCGAGCATGACCCGCGTCGCCACCTCCGCCCAGGGCACGCCCGTCGCCTTGGCGACAAACGGGAGCGTGCGGCTGGCACGCGGGTTGACTTCCAACACATACACCGTGCGATTGAGGACAGCGTATTGCACGTTCATCGCCCCGCAGACCTGCAGGCGCTTCGCCAGTTTCCGGGTCGAGCGGAAAATCTCCTCGACCACCATCCTCCCCAGGGAGAACGGCGGAAGAACGCACGTGCTGTCGCCGCTGTGAATGCCGGCTTCCTCAATGTGCTCCATGATGCCCGCGACGATGCACATCTCGTCTCCCGTCGGCGGCAGGACTCCCCTCGCGCACACCCGTCCGAAGTCGGCTACGGCATCGACGTCCACTTCGATCGCGTCCACGAGAAACTTATCGATGAGGATCGGGTTGTCGCGCTCCACTTCGGTTCGGTCCGTGGCGGCGAGCGCTTCGTCGATGTACGCGTTTAAATCCGCGTCGTTGTTGCAGACGCGCATGCCGCGCCCGCCGAGCACATAACTGGGCCGCACAAGCACCGGGTATCCAATCTGCCTGGCGACGCGCAGCGCCTCCGCACGGCCTCGCGCGATGCCGTTGGGCGGTTGCAACAAACTGAGATCCCGCAAGACCCTGGCGAATTCTTCACGGTCTTCCGCGAGATGAATCATCTCCGGCTGCGTGCCGATGATCGGCACGCCTGCTTCCTTCAGACCTTGGGCCAGATTAAGCGGCGTCTGCCCGCCGAACTGGCAGATGACTCCCGCGACGCGGGGAAGGGCGGAGGATGAGGGGCGAGTAACCGCTGGAGCGGTATGCGAAATTTTTCCCTTTTCGTAATTCGCTCCCCGCAATTCGATGCTCGACCGGTCCTGCGGGTTCAACCTTGAGATGACATTCAGCACATCCTCCTGCGTCAGCGGCTCGAAGAACAACAGATCGCTCGTATCAAAATCCGTGCTGACCGTCTCTGGATTCGAGTTGATCATCACCGACTCATACCCGGCCTTGCGCGCGGCAAAAGAGGCGTGGCAGCAGCAGTAGTCGAACTCGATGCCCTGGCCGATACGGTTGGGCCCGCCGCCGAGGACGACGATCTTGGGTTGGTCGGTGAGGCGGACTTCGTCCTGCATCGCCGACGGCCAAGAGCAACCTGCGAATGACGGCTCCGTCGGCGCCGGCTCCGATTCGTTATTCGCCGTTCCTGATTCGCCGTTCGCCCGCAACACCGGCGATTCGTGCGACGAGTAGTAATACGGCGTCACCGCCTCGAACTCCGCCGCGCACGTGTCCACCAGCTTGTAAACCGGCGATGAACCCTGCCTGAAGAAACCCTTTTCGCCGGTGGCTCTTTCCAGTTGCGCCCCGCTGTAGCCGAACCTCCGGGATTTCAGGATGGCGGACGCGTCACACCTTGAAGCCGAGCCCGAACGATCGGGGTTTGAGCCGAGCAGATCGTCCTCAAAGTGCGCGAGTTCCTGAATCTGCTCCAGGAACCACTTGTCAATCCGCGTCCGTTCATAAACGCGCTCGAGGCTCCAGCCCATCTTGAAGGCATATCGAATGTAGTAAGGCCGCCCCTGCGACGGGCGCGAGAGTTTGTCGATCAACACCGTCTCCGGGATCGGCCAGCTTGCAGCGTGCTCCTCTTGCGTATCCGACGGCGCTTCCGAAGCCATCGTCCCACCGATTGCGCCGAACGAATCGTTCCTGGCAGGCGCCACAATCGATTCGACCCATCGCTCCCTGACGGTCGCGGCTCTGCTTACACTTTCCTTCTCCTGTTGCCTCTTGCCTGTCGCCTGTCGCCTATGCTTCAACCAGGCGTCATTCGCATCCAGCCCGTACCCGGAACGCTTGATCTCCATCGAGCGGATGCACTTCTGGAACGCCTCCTTGAAGTTGCGCCCGATGGCCATGGCCTCGCCGACGCTCTTCATATGCGTGGTCAGCGTCTCATCGCTGTCGGGGAACTTCTCGAACGACCAGCGCGGAATCTTCACCACCACATAATCGAGCACCGGCTCGAAGCTTGCCGGGGTTGTTTTCGTGATGTCGTTGGGCAGTTCGTCAAGCGTATACCCGACCGCCAGCTTCGCCGCGATGCGCGCGATGGGGTATCCCGTGGCCTTGCTGGCCAGCGCCGACGAACGCGACACGCGCGGGTTCATCTCGATCGCCACCTGCCGGCCCGTGTGGGGATCGACACCGAACTGGATGTTGCAGCCGCCGGTGTCCACGCCGATCGCCCGGATGATGGCGATGGCGCTGTCGCGCATCTTCTGATATTCTTTGTCGGTCAGGGTCTGGATCGGCGCGACCGTGATGCTGTCGCCGGTATGCACCCCCATCGGATCGAAGTTTTCGATCGAGCAGATGATGACGACGTTGTCCATGCGGTCGCGCATCACCTCCAGCTCGAACTCCTTCCAGCCGTACAAGTCCTCCTCGATGAGAATCTCGCTGACCCGCGACGCCGCCAGCCCGCGCCGGCAGATCACCTCGAACTCCTCCGCCGTCCGCGCGAACCCCCCGCCCTCGCCGCCGAGCGTGTACGCCGGACGGATGCAGCAGGGCAGACCGATCCGTTTGATGATGTCACGGGCCTCGTCCCACGTGTGCGCCACGCCGGACTTCGGCACGTCGATCCCGATCGCCTGCATCGTTTCCTTGAAGGCCGTGCGATCCTCGGCGAGGTGGATTGCACGGGGCGACGCCCCGATCATTTTCACGCCCTGCCGCTCCAACATGCCACGCTCATGGCACTCCATCGCCACGTTGAGCGCCGTCTGCCCCCCCAGCGTCGGCAGCAACGCATGAACGGGCCTGCCGTCCTCGCGCTCCTTGATGAGGATTTTCTCGACGAATTCCGGCGTGATCGGCTCGATGTACGTCCGGTCCGCCAGGCCCGGATCGGTCATGATCGTCGCGGGGTTGGAGTTGAGCAGCACGACGCTGTACCCCTCCTCGCGCAGCGCCTTGCACGCCTGGGTCCCGGAATAATCAAACTCGCAGCCCTGCCCGATCACGATCGGGCCCGAGCCGAGGATGAGGATGTTCTGGATGTCGGTGCGTTTTGGCACGGTGGGAGGATTCTAGCGAAGGTTACGTCGCTTGCCGAGAGGGGCGACGCGCGGGGGATGCAGCGGCGATTTTCAGGTAGAATGCCACGCAACGACAGCGCGCTTTTACACCGAAACGACCGTCCCGAGCGCGTACGTGGCGACCCGAACGGATGCCGAAATCGTGCATCGGCGAAACGTCACGCGCGAATGATGGGGGATCCAGTTGGCGCAATACGATTGCTGAGGCTCGGACAACATGGAGTTGGAACTCCGCAACGGGGACTGGCCCGGCCAGCAAGAAGCCATCCGCCTGATCGCGCCGCGCGATCGGGAATAAGGATTCAGATCGCCGGAACCCCGCAGAATGCCGCCGTTTCAACGGATTCCTGACGTCACCCGGCAAGTCGAGCGCGACACGGCGCCTGCACTGACCCCGGTTTGGAGCGACGAAAAAAGGGGATGCGCTTTGAGCGCATCCCCCGCGAACCTGATTTCGTCGTGTCATCCCGGGGATTCAGACGAGCCTCACGTCGCCTCGGCGGCTCCACCCGCCGCGACGACCTCGCGATCATCGTCGTCCGCCGTTTCCGCCGCGTGGTGACCCTCGAAGAAGAGGTTCTTCACCCCGTCTTCGTTGGTCTGCACGGTGACGCGCACCCGGTTCTTGTCCTTGTACTCGCCGCGGAGGATCGCCTCGGACAGCGCGTCCTCCAGATAGTGCTCGATCGCCCGACGCAGCGGACGCGCGCCGAACTTCTCGTCCGTCCCCTTGTCGATCAGGAAGTTCTTCGCGTCTTCGGTCAGCTCCAGCTCCAGGCTGCTCCGCTCGCGCAGACGCTCCGCCAGCTTCTTCACCTCCAGATCCACGATCATCGTCAGATCCTCGTGCGTCAGCTTGCGGAAGACCACCATCTCGTCCACGCGGTTGAGGAACTCGGGACGGAAGTAGCCCTCCATCTCGCTCTTGAGCATTTCCTTCATCTTGTCGTACGACACCTGCTCATCGCGCCGCTGGAAGCCGAAGCTCTCCTGATGCGTGATGCGGTGCGCCCCGACGTTGCTCGTCATGATCACGATCGTGTTCTTGAAGTCCACGTGCCGCCCGAACGAGTCGGTCAGCCGGCCCTCCTCCATGATCTGGAGGAGCATGTTGAACACGTCCGGGTGCGCCTTCTCGATCTCGTCGAAAAGGACGACCGAGTACGGACGCCGGCGGATACGCTCGGTCAACTGTCCGCCTTCTTCATATCCCACGTAGCCCGGCGGCGCGCCGATCAGCCGCGACACGTTGTGCTTCTCCATGTATTCCGACATGTCGAGCACCAGCATCGCGTCCGGATCGCCGAACATGAACTCCGCCAGGCACTTCGCCAGGTACGTCTTGCCCACGCCCGACGGACCCACAAAAATGAAACTCCCCATCGGACGCTTCGGATCCTTCAGACCGCTGCGCGACCGCCGCACCGCACGCGACACGGCGCTGACCGCCTCGCCCTGGCTGATCACCCGCTTGTGCAACTCCCGCTCCAGACCCAGCAGCCGCTCGGCCTCGTCCTTTTCCAGGCGCGTCATCGGGATGCCCGTCATCTTGCTGACCACTTCCGCGATCACCTCGCCGTCGACGACGCCGCCCACTTCCTTCGCCCGCTCGCGCCACTCGCGCTGGACGTCCTTCTTCTTCATCTTCGACGACTCGATCTTGTCCCGAAGCTGCGCCGCCCGCTCGTAATCCGCGTTGCGCACCGCCTCGTCCTTCTCGACCGTCAGTCGCTCGATCTCCCGCTCAATGTCCGCCAGGTCCGGCGGTTTCGTCATGCTCCGCAGGTGAACCCGCGCGCCCGCCTCGTCGATCACGTCGATCGCCTTATCCGGCTGCACGCGACCCGAGATGTACCGGTTCGACAACTCCACCGCCTGATCCAGCGCCTCGTCGGTGATCTGCACCCGGTGATGCGCCTCGTACCGGTCGCGCAGGCCCTTCAGGATCAGAATCGTGTCGCGCCCGGTCGGCGGCTCCACGATGATCTGCTGGAAGCGTCGCTCCAGCGCGCTGTCCTTCTCGATGTACTTGCGATATTCGTCCAGCGTCGTCGCCCCGATGCACTGGATCTCCCCGCGGGACAGCGCCGGCTTGAGCACGTTCGAAGCGTCGATCGCCCCCTCCGCGCCGCCCGCGCCGACCAGCGTGTGAAGCTCGTCGATGAAGAGAATCACGTTGCCCGCGCGGCGCACCTCGTTCATCACCGCCTTGATCCGCTCCTCGAACTGACCGCGGTACTTCGTCCCCGCCACCATCATCGCCAGGTCGAGCACGACGATGCGCCGATCCGCCAGCAGCTCGGGGATGTCCCCGCTGACGATCTTCTGCGCCAACCCCTCGACGATCGCCGTCTTCCCCACTCCCGCCTCGCCCAGCAGCACCGGGTTATTCTTCTGACGGCGGCAGAGCACCTGAATGACGCGCTCGATCTCGTTCAGACGTCCGATGACCGGGTCCAGCTTGCTCTGACGCGCCATCTCGGTCAGATCGCGCCCGAAGGAGTCCAGCGCTGGCGTGCGGCTCTTGCCCTTCTTGCCCTCGGTCTGCTGTGACTGCGCCGGCGCCGCCTCGTTCTCCTCACTCTCCTGGTTCGCCCCGAGGAGATTGAGCACTTCTTCACGGACATCCTCGAGCTTCAGGCCCAGATTCATCAGAACCTGCGCCGCAACGCCCTCCTGCTCACGCAGCAGCCCCAGCAGCAGGTGCTCCGTTCCGACGTAGTTATGATTGAGGTTGCGGGCCTCCTCGATCGCGTACTCGATGACCTTCTTCGCCCGCGGAGTCTGCGGAAGCTTGCCCATCGTCACCATCTCGGGCCCGCTCTTGACCATCCGCTCGACCTCGAGACGCACCTTCCGCAGGTCCACGTCCAGATTCTTCAGGACGTTCGCGCCCACCCCCGAGCCTTCCTTCACCAAACCCAGAAGGATGTGCTCCGTCCCGATGTATTCGTGGTTGAAGCG
This sequence comes from Planctomycetota bacterium, assembly GCA_016860685.1. GTDB lineage: Bacteria > Planctomycetota > Phycisphaerae > UBA1845 > UBA1845 > JABWBH01. Next base: position 23,344 of record BOJX01000002.1, on the reverse strand, counting down.
CTGCGCCTCCTGGTTGGCCAGCGCCATGACTTTCCGAGCTCGGTCGGTAAAGCGTTCAAACATAAGTCACCCACTCCCGGCAGCCGACTGTGCGTCAGATGCGCTCGGCCGCGATGCCTCCGCTTTCGCCTCCATCAGAGTCGCCCGCGCCGTCCTCCGGATATCGCCCGTATCTCCACGCCGCAGCGAGCCTTCATTCCGATCGTAGCATTCGACAACAACCGCATCAACAAACGCGGACGCTCGCCGCCGCACGGAGACAGAATGACAGGCGATCACGCCCGGAATCGGCAATAATTGCACCCTCTTCCGAAATTGTCGGAAGATGCGCAACGCCCGCCCGCGCCTCGCCGCGCGTCGCTTGCCCCCCGGATCGACCCGATTCCGCGAAGCCTCATTCCACCGCAGCCGCCGCTTCTTCAAAGCGCTCCAGTCCGGTCTGCAATTCACGTTCCGAAATCACCAGCGGAGGACAAAACCGGATGCCCGACTCCCCGCAGGGCAGCAGGATGACCCCACGCTGGTACGCGCCCTGAAGAATCTGAGAACGCAGTCCCACATCCGGCTTGCCCGTCTTCGGCTGAACGATGTCCACCCCCGCCATCAAGCCCAGCCCTCGCGGACGCACCACGCACGACCGTCGCGAACTGATCCCCTGCAACTGCGCAAGAAGTCGCGGACCCAGCGCCGCCGCGTTCGCCCGAAGCTCGCTTTCCACCAGCTCGATCGTCGCCAGCGCCGCGGCGCAGCTCACCGGGTTTCCTCCGTAGGTGCTCCCCTGCGCCCCGGGAGGCCAGTTCATGATCGGCTCCTGCGCAATCACCGCCGCGATCGGCATCCCGCTCGCCAGTCCTTTCGCCGACAACACGATGTCGGGAACAACCCCGAAATGTTCGCACGCGAACATCCGCCCCGTCCGCCCCATCCCCGCCTGAATCTCATCGCAGATCAGCAGGATGCCGTACTCATCACAGAGCTTGCGCAATCCCTGCACAAACGACGCCTCCGGGATCAGATATCCGCCTTCTCCCTGGATCGGCTCGAAGAAGATCGCCGCGACTTCGTCCGGCTGCATCTGCTGCTTGAACAACACGTTCCGGATGAAATCCACGTCGCCGTAAGGCGCGTGCGCCACCATCGGAACCAGCGGGCCGAACCCCTGCTTCTGCCGCGCCTTCGAGCACGTCAGCGACAGCGACCCCATCGTCCGCCCGTGAAACGACCCGTGAAACCCGATCGCCCACTTCCGCTTCGTGTGAAACCGGCTCAGCTTGAACGCCGCCTCGGTCGCCTCCGTCCCACTGTTCGTCAGCAACACGCGCTTCGGCTTGTCTCCCGGCGTGATCGCCGAAAGCTTCTCCATCAATTCGATCATCACCGGGTAGTAGAAGTCGCTCCCGCAGATGTGGATCAGCTCCGCGCTCTGACGCTGGATCGCCGCCACCACCTTCGGGTGGCAATGACCCGTCGCGCACACCGCGATCCCCGCGGCCAGGTCCAGGAAGCGGTTCCCGTCCACGTCCTCCACCACGCACCCCAGCGCGCGCTTCACCACCAGCGGATAATCCCGCGTGTTCGACGGCGAACTGACCCGCACGTCTCGCGCCACCAGCCCCGCTCCGATCGGACCGGGCAGCGCCGTGCGGATCAGGGGCGCGCCCCCCAGCGCCTCCGCCGGCGAAGCCCCCTTCATCGGTGGATTCGCAATTGTCGTCATACGCTCTGCTCCTTCAGCGCAGTCCGGGCGACCCGCCTTCTCAACCGCACACGGGATCCCTCCCGCTTCACCGCGTCCCCGCCTCAGGGTTTCGCCGATTCCAGGCTCTTGCGCAACGCCGCAACGTCGCTTTCCGAAAGCTGCGGACCCGTCTTCTTCACCACCGCGATGAAATGCTCGATCTCGTGCGGCGCCGCCGGAAAGCCGACGTTCCCTTTCTCAGGATGATTCGCGTCCGCCAGCTTCACTCCCTCCGCGTCGAGCACCGCGAAAAACGGGATCCCGCCCTGGTCGCTCCCGCGATATTTGTAATCCAACTCCTTGCCGCCGGTCATCCGGTCCACGTCGATCTTCACCGGCACGTACGCCTTCCCGATCGTCGCCGAAACCTCCGGCGTCGCCAGCCAGTCCGTCATCCGATGACACCACCCGCACCACGGCGCGGAGAAATACACCAGCACCTTCTTCGACTCCGCCTTGGCCTTCGACAAACCGGCTTTAAGCACGTCATCGGCGTTCTGCGGCGGCGCCTTCCACTGATTCAGGAACCCCAGCACTTTCGCGGGAACGTGATGATCCCCTTCCTCCAGCGACCCCGTCTCCTGGTTCGCCACCACCTTGCCCGACCCGTCCAGCACCGTCAGAAACGGAACGCCCGAATCTTTCAGCTTCGCCCCGTAAGCCTCCGCCAGGTCCATGTGTTTGTCCCACTTCCCGATGTCCACATTGACCCGCACGTATTCATAAAGCAGCGCCTTCTTCACCTGCGGATCGCTCTCGAACGTGGCGTGAAGCTTGTGACACCAGCCGCACCAGTTGCCCCCGAACATCACCAGCACCCGCTTGTTGTCCGCAGACGCCTTCTTCACCGCCTCCGCGATCAGCGCCTTCGCATCGGCCTTTTCGTCATACAGCGGTGGCTTCTCCACCTGTTGTCCCGACGCCGGCTGCCCCCCGGCCTGCACTCGGGCTTCCGCCGCACCGAGACAGACACTGAGGATCCCCAACCCGCTCAGAACCGCAATCACCATCGCTTCACGTCTCATCTTCCATCTCCGTGAAAAAACACGCCGCCGCATGACCACCCGCACCCGCAAGGAAGCGCTCCCCCTCCCTCACCGAATCCCCGGCCTTGTTACCCCCTGATCCCGCCGTCACCCTCGCCCCAGCCACCTGATCAATCATATCCGCGACCCCCCCCGCACGCGCTTTCACACCCCGCTTACGTCACCCTCCGTCTGCTGCTCGGCACCAGCATCGATGCCGACACGGCCTCACGCCCCGCCAGGTGCGCAATGTGATAATCCAGCACGTCGAACATCCGAACAAGAACCTCCTCCGCTCCGGACGCCCCTGCGTCACCCCCACATTCAAGCCGGCGCAGCATCTCAAGCGTCGGACCCGCCACGGCCCGCTTCTCCACCCGGACTCCCTCGCAGTCCCGGCACACCATCCCCCCTTCCAGAGAAGAAAAATACGTCAGCCCCGACCCGCGACCGCAAACCACGCAGGCGTCCAGCCGAGGCCACGCTCCAGCAGACTCCAGCAGCGCCCGCTGATACCCCGCCGTCGTCTCCAGCACCGCCGCCCCCTCGCACAACGACTGCAACGCAGAGGTCAATGCATCATAAAGCAGGGCGTGTGCGTCGCCTTCAACTGTCATCATCAAGGTCGTCTCCGCGACATACTGACCGGCCGCAAGACGCTCCAGCTTCTCCCGCAATCCGCCGAACGACCGGGTCTGCTTCCACTCCGTCAGTGTCGAAAGCCCCTCGCCCCGGTCCGTCCGCACGCTGAAGGAAACCTGTCCCTCCTCCAGAAGATCAATCCCCGGCGAAAACCGCGATCTCGTCGAGCGCTTCGCCCCCTTCGCGATCACCCGCGCCTGCCCGTGTCCGCGCGTGAAGATGCCCAGAACCTGCGAGGTTTCTGAGTACTCGATCCTCCGCAGCACCACCGCCACGTCCGAGACCACCGGCATACATGCTTCCCGTCCGAACCCGGATCCGCGTTCGGGTTTCGCCCTTCCCTTTATCCGCCCCGGACCAGGTTGAGCCGAACCGAAGAAAAACGCGAGCGGCTCTTGCGGGACGCCGCCCCGCAGAAACCGCTCGCATAAGGGTATGTAAACTCGTCCCCCGCGCTCCCCCTCCTCCGGACGGGACGAGATTCGTGTCCGGTTCTCCGGCGCCGGATGCGCGCCGTCGCGGCTACATCATGCCGCCCATCCCGCCCATCCCGCCCATCCCGCCCATCGGCGGACCCTTCTTCTCCTTCTTTTCTTCCTTGATCTCGGAGATGGCCGCATCGGTGGTCAGCAGCAGGCTTGCCACGCTCGCGGCGTTCTGCAGCGCGATGCGCTCGACCTTCGTCGGAACCAGCACGCCCATCTTGATCATGTCGCCGTACTCACCGGTCAGCGCGTTGAACCCGTAGTTCGAATCGTCATTCTCGGTAATCTTCTGCCAGACGATCGACCCATCCAGTCCCGCGTTCTGCGCGATCTGCTTCACCGGCGCCGACAGCGCACGCCGGACGATGTCCGCCCCCGTCTTCTCGTCGTCGCGCAGACCCTTCGCCACCCGGTCGATCGCCTTCAGCGCCCGCAGCACCGCCACGCCGCCTCCCGGCAGAACCCCTTCCTCCACCGCCGCCCGGCACGCATGCAACGCATCCTCGACCCGGGCCTTCTTCTCCTTCATCTCAACTTCGGTCGCCGCGCCCACGTTGATCTGCGCCACGCCGCCGGCGAGCTTCGCCAGGCGCTCCTCGAGCTTCTCACGGTCGTAGTCGCTCGTCGTCTTCTCGATCTCGTTGCGGATCTGGTCGATCCGAGCCTTGATCTTCGCGGTGTTGCCGCCGCCCTCGATGATCGTCGTATTGTCTTTGTCGATCTTGACCTTCTTCGCCGTCCCCAGATCCGACAGCGACACGTTCTCCAGCTTGATCCCCAGATCCTCGAAGATCGCCGTCCCTCCCGTCAGGATCGCCATGTCCTCCAGCATCGCCTTGCGACGGTCGCCGAAACCCGGCGCCTTCACCGCAGCCACGTGCAGCGTCCCGCGAAGCTTGTTCACCACCAGCGTCGCCAGCGCCTCACCCTCGACCTCCTCCGCGATGATCAGCAGCGGACGCCCCGACTGCGCCGCCTTCTCCAGCACCGGAACCATGTCCTTCACCGACGAGATCTTCTTCTCGTGGATCAGGATGTAAGGCTTCTCCAGTTCGCACGTCAGCTCCTGAAAATTCGTGATGAAGTGCGGCGACAGGTAGCCCTTGTCGAACTGCATCCCCTCCACCAGCTCCACCGTCGTGTCCAGGCTCTTGCCCTCTTCGACCGTGATCACCCCGTCCTTGCCCACCTTGTCCATCGCCTTCGCGATGTGCTCGCCGATCTCCTTGTCCTGGTTCGCAGCGCACGTCCCCACCTGCGTGATCTGCTGCGAGTTCTTCACCGGCGTGCTCATCTTCTTGAGCTCTTCGACCACCGCCTGCACCGCCGCTTCAATCCCGCGCTTAAGCTGCATCGCGTCCGCGCCCGCCGCCAGGTTCTTCAAACCCTCGTCGTAGATCGCTTCGGCGTAGATCGTCGCCGTCGTCGTTCCGTCGCCCGCCACCGTCGACGTCTTCGACGCAACCTCCTTCACCATCTGCGCGCCCATGTTCTCATACGGGTCGTCCAGCTCGATCTCCTTCGCCACCGTCACGCCGTCTTTCGTCACCGTCGGAGTTCCGAACGACTTCTCGAGCACCACGTTCCGCCCGCACGGCCCCAGCGTCACCTTCACCGCCCGCGCAAGCGTGCGCACGCCGCGGCGGATCGCCTCCCGGGCCTCCATGTCAAACGCAATCTGCTTGGCTGCCATGTATCACTCCCCTTGTTTCAGCGCCGCCGGCGCGCCGCGCCGGTCGGGTCATTTGTCTCTCGGTTATCCGACGCCGCCGGATCCTGCCTCCACCGCAGGCGCGCCGTCTGATCGGCACAACTTACTTCTCGATGACGCCCAGCACGTCCGACTCATCCATGATCAGGTATTCCGTGCCGCTCATCTTGATTTCGTTCCCCGCGTAGCTGGTGAACACCACCTCGTCATTGACCTTCACCTGCATCGCGCTCCGCTTCCCGCTGTCCAGCAGCTTCCCGTTTCCCACCGCCAGCACGATCCCGCGCTTCGGCTTCTCCTTCGCCGTATCCGGCAGAACGATACCCCCTGCCGTCTTCTCGTCCGCCTCGACCCGCTTCACGATGATCTTGTCGTTCAACGGCTTGATGTTCAGCTTTGCCACGTCGCCTATCCTCCACTGGTCCCGCAACCTGCTACTCTTCCGCAGTATGCATCTCCCCCTTACCGCCGGAATGCAACCGACGTGCCGGTCCCGCCTCGCGCAACCATATCAAGCCCGTTTTCTTCTTAAGTTATTAAATTACAAAATATTATGACGAAGGTTCGCCAGAACGCCAGGATCAAAGACCCCCCTCCCCGATTCTCTCGCCTGTCACCACTTCACCCCCCACCCAAGCATTCCCTGTCACTTTGTCACTCACCACCACCCTGGCACTAACCGCCTCCGCCCCTCCCGCCACCCAACGCCTTCGCACGCTCACACGCGGCTTCAAGCTGCGATCGTTCATCCCGGCTGAACCGCCGGATCACCTCCCACTCCGGCCGGGCCGCATCCAGCTTCAGCGCTCGCTCGAACGCCAGCGCTGCCTTCCCCAGCACCCCCGGGTCACCCTGCGCTTCTCCCAGATGCAGCAGGCACTCCCCCAGCAACCACCACCCGGTCGGGTCCGCCGGGTACAAGTTGACCGCGCGGCCCGCAGCCTCGGCTGCCGCATTCAGATGACGCCTCTGCACGGCGACGCCCTTGCCCCACTCTCCCCCGCCGACGCCGGCCCGCATCGCAACCTCGAGCTCAATACGCGCCGTCTTCCGCTCAATCTCCACCCGGAACGGATCACGCCGCCGCGCCTCATCTAACGCCGACCGGATCGACTCGAACCCGCCCCCAACCCACGACTCAACGCCCCCCAGCCACAACCCCGCCTGAAACTCCGCCTTCTCGATGCACGGGGTGGGATCCCACGGATCAGCCTTCGCAGCCTCATCGAACTTCGCCGTGGCCCTTAAGACATGCCCCTGCGCCGCTCCTCCCGCACTCTTCACGGACACAACGAACCCCCTCGCCTCCGCCAGCGCTGCATTCCCGCGACAGATCGCCGCTCCTTGCCAGATGACCGCCATCAGCAGCGCCGCGCAGACGACGAGCGCCGCCTTCTCCGTCTTGATCCCCGCCCGCCGACGCAACCCGTCGTCTCTTGCAGACGCAAGCTCTCTTCGTCGAGACGCGACCATCGCGTACAAAGCAAAGACCGTCGTCGCCGCACCCGGGACAAAAAGGGCAAAGTTGATCGCATCCTGAATGAAAAACGCCGCCAACCCCGCGCAAACGCCCCCGAAGATCGGACCGTCCGTCACATCCCCCCCCGCGCCGCCGACAAGCCGCATCACCACCGCAAACGCCGAGAACCACGCCGCAGCCGGTATCAACGTCTGCACGAATACGAAAGATGCGTCGGTTGATCCCAGCAGCGGAATCCGCATCGCAAACACCGCCAGTCCCGTCACCGCGCACCACGCCGGAACCGCGGCCCCGCTCAATCCCTCAACCTCTCCTTCTCCGCGGTCCTCCGTTTCATCCCACCCCGCTGACGGTTTCCCCGCCGCCGTTGGATCTGAATTTCCCCCGCGACTCCCGATCCCAGCCAGCCGGGCGCTGCCCCCCACCAGCAACGCGATCAACCCCAGCAGACCCACCACACCCCACTCCGAAGCCGCCTGCACGAGAAAGTTATGCGGGCTTGAAACCTCCTCCGGGCTTTCGATCGATTTATATTGAACGTAGTGTCGCCCGAAGTTCTCCGCGCCGACCCCCGTCAGGAAATGATCGCGGATCAGCGACGCTGACGCCGTCCAGTACTGCCAGCGAAAGCTCAATGACGCCCCGGGCAGCGACTTGTGATACAACCCGTGCCCCACCACCGCCGCACCCGCAAGCCCCGCACATCCCCACCCCACGACCAGCGCCGTCGCTTTCCGTCGCGCCATCCACGCCCCGAAACGCGTCCAGCGCCACAACGCCGCCAACCCTCCCCAGCCTGCGACAGCCGCCGCAAAGGCCGCCGCCGCCCCCCCGCTTCCCGTCAGCGTCATCGCCAGAACCAGCAGCATGACCAGCGCCACGCCGCACCCGACCGCCGCGCTGGATACGCGACCGGTGTCGCCTGCGACACCCGACGAACGTGTGACGCCCACCCGACGGCACGCAGCCAGAACCACCCCCGCCGCCGCCAGCGACGTCAACGCCAGATACCCGGCCGCAACGTTGCTGTGAAAGAAAAAACCATCCGGCTCCCCCGCGCGCATCCGTGCCTCGAACATTCGCACCGTCGCCGAATCCAGCGGAACGCCGCGATCGCGCCAGAACGCCGCTCGGTCCTCCTCGTACATCCCACGCGCCTCGGGAAGCGTGAACCAGCGCTGATCGAGACACTCCACCGCGTTCGCAGCCGCCGACGCCGCGATCACCGCCAGCATCAGGCGACGGTGCAGACGGGTCTCTCCCGCCTGTATCAGTCCGATCGCCAGCACCGGAAGGCAAAGAAAGTCGATCGACGCGTTTACCGCCACGCGCTTCTGCCCTGCCGCCGCGCACGAGATCAACGCCGCCGCCGACAGCAACATGAACCCGAGCGAAAGACCGGTACGCCGCGGACCGCCCTCCCCCACCCGCGCCAGCATCGCCCCCGCTGCCGCCACGAGGATCACCAGGTCGATCGCCCACGTTCGCACCGGCATCGCCGGCGAAAGCTCCGCGATCCCCGACGACACGACGTCGCGCGCGGCGTCATGCGTTTCATGAATGAGCGGGCGCAATCCGCACACGACGAGGAGAAGAAAAAAGCACACGCTCCGCACGTGATGAAGCGACCCCGACACACGCCCTCCGACGCCGCTGCGGGCGCCTTGTCCTGCTGCACCGGGCGATGTTCGTGCTGAACTCAGGGACACTTCCTGAAGAAAAAAAACACCGCAGTCACGGAACCGTCTGAATGTCGCCTCGAACTGATTCCGTCTGTCGCTTGTACGCGCGAACCTTCGCTTCCTCCCGCAGACGCCAGAAACGCAGCTTCAAAGGCCGATCCTTCACCGTCGTGAAATGATGCCACGCCGGTTCCGGAATGTTGTCCCACTGAATCGCCGCCGGCTCCTCCGGAAGGCGCACCCACTCATAAAACGCCGCATCGCGCAGCTTGTCCCGGACGCCGGTCGGCAGTCCCGAACGATAATCCCAGTGCTGGGCGATGATCCAGTCCGGAAGCCGCGGACCCACCCGCGGAACCAGATCGCGCGTCCGGATCACCAGCAGATCCGTGTAATACTTCAGCGGAAAATGCTCATACACCGTCGTCACCAGGTCGTCCTTCCGGGCATGCGCCTGAAGATAACGGATCACCGCCTCGATCGGACCCTCGTAATCGTTGCGAAGCTCTCGCACCAGGTTCAGCAGCGGAAACTCCAGCTCGACGGGCATGCCGAATTTGTCCAGCCGCCCGTTCTTATAAAGCATCGTCCACGTGTATCCGTTGGCGTTCAGGTGACCGAACTCCGTCGCCGCAAAATACGCCTCATTGTGCGCCTTCGCCGTCGGCTCGGGATCTCCCTGTTCCAGGTACTCCTCCTGAATCCGCACGATGTTCGCCTGATGCCGAGGCTCCAGCACCAGCCTCCGCGCTACGTAAAACGGTCCGTATTGAAAAAGCTCGCATCCGACGACCACCACAAACACCAGCGCCCCCACCCACGCCCGTCCGCCGGACAGTTTCAGCACGCACGCCGCCGCCGCCAGCGAAAACAACGTCGCCCCGCCCAGCAGGTACCGGTAAAACGGATGATTCGCCAGCGCCGACGCCGAAAACACCACCGCCAGACCCACCACGATCGTGATCTGCTTCCAGTCTGTGTCGAACCACGCCGTGTCACGCCGGGATGCAAAAGAGGAGCGCACGATCCAGAACCCCGCGCCCGCGCACGCCGCCGCAAAGAATCCCAGGAGAATGAGAAACGAACCGGACGAGGCCGGAGCAACCATCACCGCGAAAAACAACACGGCGCACGCCAGCGCCGCCAGCCCCGTCCACCATCGCCCCTGGGACGCACTCTCCTCGACGCGCGCCCCGACTGCCAGCGCAAGCAACCCGAACACGAACACCGCCAGCAGCAGCAGCCCCGCCGCCAGCATTCCGAGCGGCGCATTGTGCAACATCACCCGGAAATGATCCGCGAAATCCGAGGCACGCCACGACCACTCCAGCAGCCCTTCCGCGTGCAGCCCGCGCATCGTCGCCGCCGTCACCGCCAACCACGCCGCCCCCGTCGCCAGCGTCAGCACTACAAAAACCGCCCGCCGCCGCGCCGCCGCCCAGCTCAACGCGATCGGAACCAGCAGCACAAAAGGCCACGCGCCGGTATGCAGGTGAATCAGATACGCTCGAAGCGATGCGATCAGCCGCGACCACGACTCTTTGATCGGCACGCCACTGTCGTCGTAATCCCGGTCCCACGACCGCGTGTAAATGAAGAACGGCGCCGTCAGCCCGGCCACCAGAATGCACGCGAAGACGTAACGCAGAAAAACCGAGTGTCGTAACCGTGTCAGCAACCGCCGCTCCGCCTCGTCGTAGCGGATCACGCCGTGCTTCAGCAGCGCGTGTACCCCCAGCCCTCCCGTCACCCCCACCATCGTCGGAAAGAACGTGTAAAACGAGCCGAGACCGCCGAGCACGAACAACGCCGAACCCCAGCGATGCTCTCGCGTCATCCGCACGTACCCCCAAACCTGAACCAGCGTGTACATCGCCAGAAACGGGTAAGACCGGCACTGCCTCGCAAAAAGCAGATAAGGAACGTTCAGCGCCAGAAGCATCACCGCCACCCGGCTCAGCGCTCGCCGCCCCGTTACATCCAGCAGCGCCACGTACATCACCGCCAGCGTCAGCCACGCCCCCAGCGCAAACGGAAACCGCGCCGCGATCGTTTGTCGCTCGATCGTGTCGTTGAACCCGACCGCCTCAAACACCAGCAGCGACGCCGCCGTCACGTAGTTCCCGAACCACGACGTCCAGATCCAGATCCCGTCCTCGTTGATGTCGACGTAAGATCCGTCCCCGCGCAGCTGCTGGTCCGTCACGGCGTGAAGCGAGTGCCCGTACTTGTCCAGCGGCGGGCGCCCGTCGTCCGCCAGCGGATATCCGTATTCGACGATCCGCCGCGCCAGCGTCGCCGTCTCCGCCTCGTCCTGCCAGAGAATGTTCGCCCCGAGGTTAGGGAAGATCAGCCACGGCGGGACCAGCAGAATGAACAACCAGAACGGATCGCGCGCAAGCCCCCCGCGCCTCTGTTCCGATGTTCCCGCAAGACTCCGATCCTGCCCCTCATTCATCGCCGGACAACCCTGACTCCCCGTCGCTTTCGACCCGCTTCCCGCCACCCTGCACCGAGGCGACGCGCCGGTAAATCAATACCCCTCCCGACGCGGCCCGCACCGCGCGGTCCCCCAGCAGCGACAGCTCTTCCCCGAACCGCAGGTCATAACGTTGCTCTCTCTCGCGCGGAATCGCCACGCCGACCAGCCGGTACCGCCGCTCATCCAGAACCAGCGCCCCCACCTTCCGCTCCAGGTCCAGCGACCTGCCGGCATGAGGCGTCCGCGATGACCAGACCTGAACATCCAGAATCCAGTCCGGCGGCGCCGACTCGATGCTCGCGATCACTTCGCCCTGCCGCCTTCCCGCGTCAGCATAAGGCCCGAAAAGGGGATACATGATAGTGTACCGCGTCGCGCTCCGCAGTCCCGCGTAATAAAGTATCTGCGGCTCGGACCCGAGAATCAGGACACGATCCCCCGCCGCCGACTCCCGCCGCAGATACTCGCCGATGCGCCGCCCCTCAACGACCAGATTCTGCCCGTAAAGGATCCGCGCGCGGTCCTCAGCGCTCGCCGCCCGCCAGAAAGATCGGTCCGCGTACGCCGGTGCAACCGCCAGTGCGAGCACCGCTCCCAGTGCCGCCCCGACCCGAAGCCCCGCCTGATTCCTCGTCGCGCTCGTCACCCGCGCAACGCCCAGCCCCGCCAGCATGCTCAGCGGCGGCAGCAGAAAAATCGAGTAATGATCGTAAAAGTTGAACGAAATCGCCGCCGCAACCCCCGCCGCCGCCAGCCACATCGCAGCAATCCGCGTCGCCCCGCTTTCATCCTTCCGCCCCGAAAGCACCGCCGGCACGGCGAGAATCCCCGCCGGAGCAAGACACGGCCACTGCCGCCCCGCCGCACGGCCCAGCGCCAACGCCGCTTCACTCCACGAGTTTCTCCTGATGTAGTCCAGGTTGTGCAGCAACACCGCGTCCACGAACGCCGACCACGCCCCTCGCGCCACGAAGAAGACGATCACCGGCGTTACGATCACCGCCGCGCCGAGCATTGTCCAACCCAACGCGGAAAGTTGAGTCAAGCGAGTCCGGAACTCGACGGCGCTCTCGCCCGCTCGCGCACGCCCCTCATCCGCTCGCGCACGCCCGCCTGTCCCCAGCATCAGCGCGAGAATCGCGCATACCGGCAGCAACGCCACCTGCTTGCAGAGACATGCCGCCGCCGCCGCTCCCCCCGCAACGATCAGCGCCGGTCGCCCGCCTCGAAGACGGAACTGAACGCACGCCAGCGCCAACGCCGAAACCCCAAGGTTGGCGAAGTGCTCCGTGTTCGCCGACGGACCCAGCAGGCGCGGCGACGCGCTCATCACCGTCATCGCCAGCGCCGCCCACGGCGCCCCTCGCGCGTGTCCCAGCCGCGCAAGGCACAAACCCGTCATGACCGCCGTCAGACCGGTGACGATCGCCAGCAGCACATGTAACGCGGCCACCGTCGAACCCCCCAGCGCCATCGCCGCCGCGTAGAAGGCGAACACCCCCGGAGGTTTCTGATTGAATTGATCGAGATAGGGCGTCTCGCCCGCGAGAAGGCGCTGAGCAATGTAAGCGTACTCCCCCTCGTCTCGCTCAAGAGGAATCTGCACAATCGCCGCCCGCGTCGCGACGAAGACCCCTGCGGCAAGGATCCAGATCGCGGCGGTTGCGGCGCGATGCGGCGTCGACCGGATCAGGGGGGCCATCCCGGTTTCTCGGACCGGCGCGTTCGGGTGCGGCGGCGACATCACTGGGTCGGCTAGCATCGCCCGGATCGACCGATCATGACGTTCTTCCCGCGTCTTTCATCCCAGCCTCTCAACATTATCGACCGACGACCTTGCCTCACCCGACCCCCCAGATTTCCGATCGCGGGCTGACACCGCTTACAATCGCCGGCATCATGACAGAACTTGTTACGCCTTCGGTTCCCCGCTGGAAATCTCTGCTCCCGGCAGCCTTGATCGCCGGCGCAACCGTCGTCCTCTACCTGCCCGCGATCGACGGTCAGTTCGTCTTTGACGACCCTTTCTACGTCCAGCGCAACGAGCATCTTCGTAAACCCCTCGGCGAATTCATCGCCTGGGCCGCCACCGGAATGCATCAGGCTAACTGGCACCCCCTTACCTGGTGCTCTCATGCCGCTGACCTCGCCCTCTTCGGCGAGAATCCCGCCGGACATCACGCCGTCAGCATCGCCCTGCACGCGATCAATGCCGCACTCCTGCTCCTACTGCTCGTCCGCCTGACGGACCGCCTCGCACCCTCAATCGCCGTCGCGGCCATCTTCGCCTTCCACCCCCTTCAGGTCGAGTCCGTCGCGTGGATCAGTGAACGCAAAAACCTCCTCTGCATGTTCTTCCTCCTGCTTTGCGGACACGCTTACGCCTGTTATGTGAAGAAAACAACCGGATGGCGCTATCTTGCGGTGCTTTCCGCCTTTGCCGCAGCCTTGATGTCGAAACCGATGGCCGTCACCTGGCCCTTTGTCCTTCTGCTGCTGGATGCGTGGCCTTTGCGACGCCTCTCCCGCCGCGCCGTCGTCGAGAAGCTCCCGATGCTCGCCCTGACCGTCGGAGCGGCCTGGATCGCCGTGCATACTCAGCAATCCGCCCGCGCCGTCACCAGCCTCGACATCATCGGCTGGTCCGCTCGCCTTCAGAACGTCGCCGTCAGTTATGTCCGCTATCTCGGCAAGATCGTCGCCCCCCTCGAGCTTTCCCCCTTCTACCCTTACCCCGGGATGGAGGCCAAGCCCTGGACGATCGGCGAAGCCGCGCTCTGTCTCACGCTCCTTCTCGGCGTTACCGCCCTGGTCATCGTGTCGGCGCGCCGCAGGCCTTTCCTCGCCGTCGGCTGGTTCATCTTTCTCGGCACGCTCGTGCCCGTCATCGGCCTGGTGCAGATCGGACGGCAGGCGATGGCCGACCGCTTCGCCTATCTGCCGATGATCGGCGTACTCGTCGCCGTCGCCTGGCTTGCCGCAGACCTGCTCGGCGCACACCCCGAAGGCGCCCCCGCCGCAGACACGACCCCGCGCCGACCCTCAGGCCGATCCGCGCTCGTCGGCGCGATCCTCCTCGCCGCGGCCTTGGTGCCGCTCGCAAAGGTCACCCGCGCACAGATTCCGGTCTGGCACGACAACGAGACGATGTGGCGCCACGTTTACCACCTCGAACCGCAGTCTCCCAACGCGATGCACGCCCTCGCCCGTGTTCTTCTCGCTCGGAAGACCCCCGAATCCGACCGCGAAGCGCGTCGCCTGCTGGAGACGGCGATCCCCCTGGAACGCGACTTGTTTCAGAACACCCTCATGCGCCGTGAACTCGCCGAAGTCCTCCTCCGCGGCGAGCTTTACACGCTGGCGATCATGCAACTTGAAGACGTCGTCAAGCAGGCGCCGGAGGACGCCGCCGCCCGCGGGTTCCTGGCCTACGTGCAGGACCGCGCTGCGTTCCACCCTTCAGGAGAATCGCGTCGGCAGGCGCTGATTGAATCCGCGAGGCAGAATTATCTTTTCGCCCTCGGTCTTCAGGCGCCTCCCGCCGAAAAGGCCGAGATTCACGGTCACTACGCCGCGTTCCTCGACCGCATCGGGCAGACGCAGGACGCCGTCGCCGAGTTCCGCCGCGCATTGTCCCTGTATCCCACGCCGCGGCTGCGCACCGCCCTCGACGCGATCGAGCGACGCGCACGCAGCGGGACCGCCGCGGAGAATCCGAAACCACAACCGTAACGGCTCCGCCCGATCATGCGATCCTGCGCCTCACGCCCTACCCGGGATGGTTCACCCACCCGAACTCGTTCGCATTTGACGACCAGACCGGGTACTCCCCCTTGCCCTCCACCACCAGCCGAAGATGTCGGGCGGTCAGGTCCGCGTTTTCCTGAAGCCGCGGCTTTGAACCTTTCGGCGAGGTGAACTTCCCGGCGGTTCCGTTCAGGTACGCCAGATTCGCCGCGCCGTTATGCCGGTCCGTTATCTGGTCCAGGTTCGCCCACGATCCGTCATCCACCGGCGCGTTGTACCAGAACTCATCCTCCTCGATCAGCAGCGGGATCGCGTCGAACCGCCGCCGCGGCGAGCCCGTCCGCTCCGGTCGCTCCGGATACGTCACCCACCACCGCAGGTCCGTCCGCGCCCCCGCGAAACGGATGATCATCGTGTAATCGTAGACCGTGTTCGCGCTCCGCTGCGCCGTCGGACACTCGAGAATGTCATCCATCCCGCTCACGTAAGACCACAGCACCGAGGTCTGCATCGGATGTTCGAACCGCTCGGGATCCTGCTGGTACGACGCATTGTTCCGCCCGCCCCAGTCCAGATCGATCGCCCCCTGCCAGTACGCGCCGGGAATACAGCCTTCCTCCTCGGCATAAAGAAACATCGACGCAATGAGCTGTCGCTGGTTGGACAGGCACACCACCGCCCGGCTTTGCTCTCGCGCGTTCTGAAGCGCCGGCAAGAGGATCGAGATCAGAAGCGCGAGGATCGCAATGACGACCAGCAGTTCAATCAACGTGAACGCGCCGACCCGCCGACCCCGCTCCCCACCGGTTTCCGTCAGCCTCATCCGGATGACCCTTCCCAACCCCCATCATACCCGACCGCGCGGCAACCCCCGCCTCACCGCACCGACATCATCCCCGGCCTCACCGGTCCGACATCACCCCCGCCTCCGAACCGCTCTCAACCCGACGGATGTCGAACGCCCAGTCCAGCGCAACCCCCGTCGCGTCGCCCGTAAACGTCGTGAACCGCCGCCCGAGAACCCGCGCCCGCCCCTCCTCTGAGAGCGTCGCCGCCGGCTGCACCACCCACGCCCCACCGCCGTCATCCCGCGCCCGCGCGAGCACGTCCTTTTCCACCAGGTAGAACCGGTCCTCGATCGACACCTTGACGTAACGATCAAGAATCACGGCGTGCCGATCAAACCCGGCAAGTCGCGTCCACGACGCATGCGTCTCGATGACATCCGGGCGGAACCCCTCGTCGAGCATCCGTCCGAATTCCCCCCACCCTCGCCGCGCGGCCGTCGCATGATTCAGCAGTGCCGTATCAATGATCCTCGCTCCGTCACCGTGAAAAAGCAGGCTCGCCCCGGTGTCCGGCAGCGCAACGCACGGCGGCGTCGCCCCGAACGCCTCGGCGAACGCGAATCCCGGCGCAACCAGCGACCGCACGCGCTCCACCGTCACTGCGTTCGACGCATACCGCCACATAAAAAACCCTTGCGCCGCCGCAAACACGATCGCCGCCGACGCGACCCGCGCCGAACCGGGGCGCACGCACATCCGCTGCAAAGTCGCACACCCCAGCACGAACGCAAAAGGGAAAACCGCGATGAACGTCCGGTTGTCCGTTCCGAACTGCTGCCCGATGTACACGTGATAAACGCAGTACGCCCCCAGCAGCGCCGCCGGAAGCGGACACGCACGCGCCGCCTCGCCCGCGCCGCGACCCAGCCGCGACAACGCCCCGCGCCCGATCGCCGCCGGGACGCACCACGCCGCCGCCGCCAGCGCAAACAACGCCGCCGCCCGTCCCGCGGAAACCGCCCGCGCCGCACCCTCTTTCAAATACGGCGGCCACGTCTTCGCGTGAACCGTGTTCGGAACCCACGTCCCGAACACATCATGCCTCCACAACAGGAACAACACGCTCGCCACCGCCGCCGGTGCCGTCGCCAGCATCCAGCGCCGCGGCAGCTCCGCCCCGCCGCGCGCCGATGACGCCGCCGTCACCACCGCCCAGACCAGAAACGTGATTCCCCCTTCCGGGCGACATGCAAAAAGCAGGACCAGCACCAGCGAAATAACCGCGGACCGCGCCCTCGTGACAGAATCGGCCGGCCACGCCCCCGTCAGCAGCACCAGCAGCAGGTGCAGCGACAGGAACAGGTGATTCTCCATCGCATCCGCGACGCTCACCACGCAGACCGCCGACAGTGCCGTCAACACCGCCGCCGCAACAGCGCCCGCGCCTGACGCCAGTTCCCGCCGCGCCAGCAAGTATGTCATTACAACGTTCACGACGTACAACACCGCGCATACGCCCTGCGCCGCACGCAACAGACCCTCGGGCGTTTTCGTCGCACGAGCGATTCCGGCGCAGATCAGCATCCACAAAAAGCTCGACGATCCCTCGACCACCTCCCCGTAACGACCGAACGAAATCCTCCCCGTATCCGCCAGCGTCCGCGCATAACCCAGCGTGATCGCCGAGTCATCCCACGTCTGATTCCGCAGACACCCCGCCGCAACCAGCCCCGCCGCACAGGAAAGGAAAATCAAAGCCCAGGACAGAGGGCGATTTCGTCCCGGCGCAGACCGCCGGAACCGGAAGGCGTCAGCAGGACCGGGCCTGGGCTTGCGTCGGACATCGCGGGACATGTTACTCGGAGATCTTCAGCCGACGCGCAACCCGCCCGCAGCAAGCCTCCTTGCCGCAAGGCCCGCGCAGCAGCTCACACTCCGACCAGTTGCTTCGCCTCCGCCGCCGGGACCGGAGCGTAGTCCGCAGGGGTCATCGTCGACGTCGCCCGTCCGCTCGACAGGCTGCGCAGCTTCGTCACGTAGCCGAACATCTCCCGCAGCGGAACCTTCGCCTTGATGACCCGGTCGTGGCCGCGCAACAGCGTGTCCTGAATCTCCGCCCGCCGCGCATTGAGGTCCGCCACGATCGTTCCGAAGTACGTCTCCTCCGTCACCACCTCGACGTTCATGATCGGCTCCAGCAGCACCGGCTGCGCGTTCCGCATCGCCGCTGAAAACGCGATCCGCGCCGCATTCTCGAACGCCAGCGGGGTGCTCTCGCCGTCCCGATGCTCAACCGCGAGGATCGTCGCCTTCCAGTCGATCACCGGATACCCCGCCAACTCCCCGGACAGCGCCGACGACCGGATCCCCTCCTCGATCGCCGCCACATGCTCCGCCGGAAAATCAGCATCCTGAATCTGATTGAGAATCAGCGTCGCCGGCTGACCCGGTTGCGGGCGCCAAGGCCCCAGCCTCAGCCGCACCCCCGCGAAGTGTACGTTCCCGCCCAGCTCTCGCTCGAACCGCCCCTCCCCCTCGCCCACGCCCTGAATCGTCTCGCGGTACGCCACGCGCGGCTGACCCTTGTTCACCTCCAGCTTCAGATCACGCCGCAACCGCTCGACCTGCACCTCCAGGTGCAGCTCGCCCATCCCGCTGATCAGCGTCTGTCCCGTCTCAGGGTCCGGCTTCACCCGGATCGTCGGATCCTGACGCTCCAGCATCCGCAGCGCCTCGATCAGTTTGTCCCGATCCTTTGACGACTTCGGCTCGATGCTCAGGCTGATGACCGTCTCGGGGAAATGAATTGACTCCAGCAGCACCGGCTTGTGCGAGTCACACAGCGTGTCCCCCGTCACCGGGTGCTTCGGTCCCACCACCGCCACGATGTCCCCCGCATGCGCCACGTCGATCTGCTCCCGACGCCGCGCGAACATCCGGTACAGCTTGCTGATGTTCTCCTTCTCCCCCGTCCGCGGATTCAGCAGACGCGAGTTCGACTTCAGCGTCCCCGAGTAAACCCGCAGGAAATACAGGTCCACCGGCTTTTCCGCGATGATCTTGAACACCAGCGTAGCCAGCGGACCGTCCGGGTCGCACGCCAGCTTGTGCGTCACCTCCCGCTTGCGCACGTCATGCGCCTCCACCGGCGGAAGATCCGTCGGGCACGGCAGAAAATCCACCACCGCGTCCAGCATCCGCTGCACCCCCACGTAACGCAGCGAGCTGCCCACCAGCAACGGCTGAATCTGGTTGGCGATCGTCCCCTTGCGCAGCGCCGCCTTCAGCGCCCCCGGTGGAACCGGGGTCTCCGACAGCAGATGCTCCATCACCTCGTCCGAGAAGTCCGCCGCGACCTCCTCCAGCTCATGCCGCCGGATGTCCGCCTCATCGCGCAGCTCCGGCGGAATCTCCCGCTCCTCGAACTTCGACCCCAGCTCGTGCGGCTCGTAGTACACCGCTTTCATCGCCAGAAGGTCCACCAGCCCCTCGAACGTCGGACCCGCCCCGATCGGAAACTGAAGCACCGCCGGCCGCCCGTGCAGTCGCTCCACGATCGACTCCACCGACCGCGCGAAGTCCGCACCGATCTTGTCCATCTTGTTCAGAAAGCAAAGCCGCGGAACGTGGTACCGGTCGCATTGCTTCCAGACCGTCTCCGACTGCGGCTCGACCCCCTCCTTCGCGTCGAACACCGCCACCGCACCGTCCAGCACGCGCAGCGATCGCTCCACCTCCGCCGTAAAATCCACGTGCCCAGGCGTGTCGATCAGGTTGATCGTGTGCCCCTTCCACGGACACGTCACCGCCGCGGAGTAGATCGTGATTCCCCGCTCCTGCTCCTGCGAGTCGAAGTCGGTCGTCGTCGTCCCGTCGTCCACCTCACCCATCCGGTGCAGCTTGCCGGTGTAATACAGGATGCGCTCGGTCGTCGTCGTCTTCCCCGCGTCAATGTGCGCGGCGATCCCGATGTTGCGGATTGTGGATAAGCCGTCGGACATACGAATCTGTCGGAAGGTTATGCGATTCGTCCGAATCCGTCCATGCGTGCCGATGACCGGTTGGTCGGGGAAGGCGACGGGAGATGCTGCTTGGGGGGATCCGCTATCACAGGAAATGCCACAAAACCGGAACAACCTCCCGTGCGTGCAGCATTTCAATCAAGTCTTCAGCGATCGGCAGTAACAATACACAAACCGTTTCAAACATGATCCGGTGAATCGATCGCGTTGAAACTTTGACCCACTCCACGCTCCGGAATTGGCGAAAGTCCGGTACGAATCGCGGACGCTTTTCGGCATAGTTCGTGTAAACTTCGCCGAACTTGCCCGAGAGGCTGTGCTCTTCAATCCCCGCCGTTACAGCGTGAACCGGAATCACGATCAGGAGGGTCGCCATCACCATCGGCGGGTTCTCAAAACATAGCCCGGCTCCGATCGACAGCAGGAACGTTCCGGTATAGAGAGGATGACGGCAGAGGGAATACGGACCCTCCATCACCAGCTCTCGCGACTTCCGCCCGCCTATGTAAAGGATGGACCAAAGTCGAAGCCACAACCCGGCAACGATCACAAGGAACCCGATCGCTTCGATTCCGAACGCCGTCCACGACTGGGGAGACCAGTTCGGTCGAGTGAACACGGCCAGGAAAATGATCGGAAGAAATGCGATGCGGAGGAGAGCAAGTCGATGCCTGCGCAGCCACCCTGCGGCGGTCGTCACAGAAACCGAACTCTGTCCCGTCAACACGTTTCACCACGCGAAATGCGCGAATGCCTTGTTGGCGTCCGCCATGCGATGCACGTTCTCGCGCGTCGTGAACGCCGTGCCCTCGCGCTTGTACGCGTCGAGAATCTCTTCCGCCAGCGCCACCGACGCGGGCTTGCCCTTCTTGCCGCGCGCCGCTTCGCGGATCCACCGGAATGCCAGCGACTGCGCCCGGCGCGGACGCACCTGCATCGGAACCTGGTAGTTGCTGCCGCCGACGCGCTTCGACCGCACCTCGACGTTCGGCTTGCAGTTCCCGATCGCCTCCTCAAACACCTGCAACGCAGGAACGTCCTTGACCCGCTTCCCGACGATGTCCAGCGCGTCGTACATCACCCGTGTCGCGGTGCTCTTCTTCCCGCTGTACATGATCCCGTTGATGAACTTCGACACCAGCACGCTGTTGTACCGGATGTCCGGTTTCAACTGCTCGCTCGAATGCGTGAACTTCTTGAACGCCATGCCTGCTGACCTTCTCCAACCGAACCCTTGTTCCACGTCCTTCCGGACCGCAAACCCCCGTCGGACCACCGACCCCCGGTCCGCAGACCTCCGGTCCGCACGCTCAGCCGCATACCCGTCGTCTAAACCGATCCGCCCTCAGCCGCACGTCCGGTTCGTCGCGCCGTCCGGGCACACTGCACCGCCGCGACCGCCGCCGCCAGCTTCAGCCCCGCTCCGGGCAGAAACGGCACAAGCCCCTGCGCCACCGCCGCCGACGCCGAATCCAGCAGCACAATCAGCCAGGCGACGCCGCAACCAAAGATGATCGTTGTCCCCGCCAAACCTGCGACGATCGCATTCGCAAGTCCATCCCGCCGCCGCGAAAGCACGCTCACCACCGGCGCCGCAATCACGAACCCCGCCAGATAACCCGCCGTCGGACCGAACAAGCCGACCGACCCCGGCGCGAAAAACCCCCACGCGCCCCCGGTCGCGCCAGCCACAACCGACCCCGCAACCAGATACGCCGACATCGCGGTGCACGCCCGCCACGGCGATAACGCATATCCGCACAACAACACCGCCAGCGACTGCAACGTCACCGGCACCAGCAACCCCGGAACCCGAATTTGCACCTGTGCCGCAAGCGCCGTCAAAACGACAAACGCCGCGATCTGCGCAACGGCGCCGACCCGACTTGCCCGCACCGCGTCTCGCGCCCGCGCCATCGCGGCGCCGCCCGCAAAACTCAACCGATCTGACGCACCCCCCGACATCCCTTGCCCGGTTCCTCTTGCTCGTTGCCTTCCTACTTCTTCCGCCGCTTCACGCCGTACTTGCTGCGGCTGCGGTTCCGTGGATTCCCTTCCTTGTCGTTCTGCACACCCGCGCAGTCCAGCGTCCCGCGAACGATGTGATAGCGCACACCGGGAAGATCGCGCACACGCCCTCCGCGCACCAGCACGATCGAGTGCTCCTGGAGGTTATGATCGATCCCCGGAATATACGCGGTCACTTCCTTCCCGTTGGTCAGGCGGACGCGCGTCACCTTCCGCAGCGCCGAATTCGGCTTCTTCGGCGTCTGCGTCTTCACGATCAGGCAGACCCCCTGCTTCTGCGGACTGCGCCCCAGATCGCGCACCTTCGATTTCTTCACCACGCCCCGACGGGGATTGCGGATCAACTGGTTGATAGTCGGCATGTATCCTCGCTCGTTCGATCGCCTCGCGGGACGACCCTCCGCCCCGCCGCCCGACCGCTCCCGCGCCCCTCGGCGCCTGCGTCAGGCAAGCCCTCCCTTATATCCGAATTTTCCGCTCTGACAACCCACCGACCGGAAGTCCGTCTTATTCGCCACTTTCGGCATCAACCCTGGCTCGGTTGCTCCTCCGGCCCCTTCGGTTCGGACACCCCGATCTGCTCCGGCGGCGCTCCGAGAGGCTCATCTCCGAACTGAGCCGGATTAAAGCCACGCCGGAACGGCAGCGGAAGACGTTGCAGTTCCGGACTGTCCAGCGGCGAAGGCGGCATCGCCCCGCTCCCCTCGGAAATCACCTCCGACGGCGGTCCGCCAAAGATGTCTCTTGCCTCCCCCGGCATCGCCAGGATCGGCATGATCGGCTCGCCGAGGTGCTTGACCCCCATGCTCAGGTAGGGCTTGAAGCCCGTCCCCGCCGGAATCAGGTGGCCGAGGATGACGTTCTCCTTCAGACCGTACAAACCGTCCTTCGCGCCCGCCAGCGCCGCCTCGGTCAACACCTTCGTCGTTTCCTGGAACGACGCCGCCGAAATGAACGACTCGCTCTGAAGGCTCGCCTTCGTAATGCCCAGAAGCAGCGTCGTCGCCACCGCCGGTTTGCAGCGCTTGTACCGCGCCGGCTCGCCGCCCTTCGCCTCGACTTCCTCGTTCACCGCGTTCAACTCGGCTCGGGTCAGAATCTGGCCCTCGGTCAGGTTCGTGTCGCCCACGCTGGCGATGCGCACGCACTTCGCCAGCCGCTCGTTCTCCATCCGGAAGCGGTGCTTGTCCACCACCTCGCCGGGCAGAAACGCCGCGTCGTTCGGCGCCTCCACCTTCACCTTCCGCATCATCTGCGCCACGATCACTTCAATGTGCTTGTCGTTGATCGTCACGTTCTGGCTGCGGTAGACCGCCTGCACCTCGGCCTGCAGGTAGCTTTGCAGCGCTTCGTCGCCCTTGATCCGCAGAATGTCCTGCGGAATCAGCGGACCCTCCACCAGCGGATCCCCCGCGGTCACGTAGTCGCCGGAGTGAACCAGCAGGTGTTTGTCCTGCGGAACGTGGTGCTCCTTTTCCATCCCGCCATCGCTCTTGACAATGATCGTCATCTTC
>BOJX01000001.1 GCA_016860685.1 Planctomycetota bacterium | reverse complement strand
TCGGCGTCGGACAGCGCCCCGCTGCAATACATCGCGCCTTACGCCGGATGCGCGATCGCCGAGTACTTCATGTACAAGCACGGTCGGGCGACGCTGTGCATCTACGACGACCTGTCCAAACAGGCCCAGGCGTACCGTCAGCTTTCGCTCCTGCTGCGGCGTCCGCCGGGCCGCGAGGCGTATCCCGGCGACGTGTTCTATCTTCACTCCCGTCTTCTGGAGCGTGCGTGCAAGCTGCGCGAGGAATTCGGAATCGTTCCGAAGAGCACGCCGGAAGACTCGCGTGACCGCAAGATCATCAAGAAGCATCCGCAAGGGCTTTCCGCGCCGCCGGAGCATCGTCCCGACGACGAGCAGGGGCTGTACCACCGCCCGCACGGCAAACACAAGGCCGAGGCTTGGCTGGCGACGATGCCCGACAAGGACAACTATCGCGTTCACAAGTTCCCGGACACGGGCGGGTCGCTGACGGCGCTGCCGGTGATCGAGACGCTGGAAGGCGAAGTGTCGGCGTACATCCCGACGAACGTGATTTCGATCACCGACGGGCAGATTTATCTCGAGCCGGACTTGTTCTTCGCGGGGGTGCGTCCGGCGGTGAACGTCGGCATCTCGGTTTCGCGCGTCGGCGGCAACGCTCAGCGCAAGCATATGAAGAAGATCGCCGGTTCGCTGCGTCTGGACCTGGCGGCGTTCCGCGAGCTGGAGGCGTTTGCCCAGCTCGGCACGGACCTCGACGCGGCGACGCAGCGGCAGCTCGATCGCGGGCGGCGCATGGTCGAGTTGCTCAAGCAGCCGCAGTACCGCCCGTTCCCGGTGGACCAGCAGGTGCTTTCGATTTTCGCGGGCACGCAAGGGTTTCTCGACGACGTGCCGGTTCACCGCGTCGCCGAATTCGAGACGAAGATGTTGGCGATGTTCCGCGATGAGCATCCGGAAGTGGTGGCGGAAGTGAAGAAGGGCGAACTGCCGGACGCGCTGGCGGCGAAGATCAAGGAGTGCATCGCGAACTTCAAGGCGGTGTTCATGAAGGGGTAATGGCGAATGTCGAATGGCGAATAACGAAATAAGGGGCGCCGACATGCGTACGCAATTCGTTATTCGCTGTTCTTAATTCGTTATTCACGATTCCATGGCCAACAAACGACAACTCGTCAAGCGACGCAAAGCGGTCCGCAACATCCGCAAGATCACGCGGACGATGCAGCTCATCGCCACCGCGCGGTTTCAGGCGATGTTCAAGCGCGTCTCCGCGAGCAAGCCGTACAGCGAGAAGCTGGCGGAGATGGTCGCCGGTCTGGCGGGTCTCGACGTCGAATTGCCGGACTCGCTGCTGGAGGCGCATTCCGAGACGCCGCGCGACGTGACGGTGGTCATCACGAGCAATCGGGGACTGTGCGGCGGATACAACGCCAACGTGATGCGCACCGCGATCGAGCACATCGACCGCACGGCGAACTCGGGGACGCCGTGCGACGTGCAGATGGTCGGCAAGAAGGGGATTCAGTATTTCCGGTTTCTGAGGCGGGCGATGACCGAAGTGTCCCCCTTGGGGGATACGCCGAAATTCGAGATGGTGGAGCCGCTGGCGAATGAATTGATGGCTCGCTTCCGGCGCGGCGAGGCCACGACGGTGCATGTCGCGTTCATGCGGTTTCACTCGATGGGTCGGCAACGTCCGGAGGTCGTCCAGCTTCTTCCGCTGGCCCCGGACAAGAAGGCGCCGAGCGGGGATTCAGCCGACGCAGGCGCGGCGGCGGTGCAATACGATTTTTCGCCGGAGCCGGGCAAGCTTCTTGAAGAGCTGCTTCCTGCTACGGTGCGCATCCGGTTGTTCACCTGCTTTCTCGAGGCGGCGGTCAGCGAGCAGATCGCCCGCATGGTGGCGATGAAGGCGGCGACG
The DNA here is from genome assembly GCA_016860685.1 of Planctomycetota bacterium. GTDB lineage: Bacteria > Planctomycetota > Phycisphaerae > UBA1845 > UBA1845 > JABWBH01. The sequence goes on along the minus strand of BOJX01000001.1, from coordinate 97,297 downwards.
GACGCGGCGGGCGACATGATCAAGTCGCTGACGACGCAGTACAACCGGGCGCGTCAGACGTCGATCACGATGGAACTGCTGGACATCATTGGCGGCGCGGCGGCAGTGCAATGACGAATGGCGAATAACGAATTGGAAAGACGCGAAGACAATAAGTCGAGTTTAACCCTGCTGTTGTCCGGGGATGCTCAGCAGCCTCCCACGGACATTTGTCGACGCACTTTCGAGTTCGCAAAGAGGGTGGTCAGGCGGGTGAACTCCCTGCTGCGATCCACGGCGACGGACATCAGGGCTCGTCAGTTGATGCGGGCAGGCGCCAGGGTGGGCGCGAATGTCGAGCAGGGCCAGGGGTCACACTCCCGCAAAGATTTCATCCGACGATTGAATATCGCCAGAATGGAAGCGCGTGAGGCGCTTTACGGGTTGAGACTGGCAGGATCGCCCCTGAAGGGCAGATGACCGGACTGGTGGGCGAGGCAGATCAGATCGTTCGCATTCTTGTGGCCCGTGTCAAACGATCGCGATCGCAAAAGGATACATGATTTTTGGGGAATGGGATTGCGAGGTTGAATTCGTTATTCGGTATTCGCAATTCGTCATTAGCGAACGTCAGGACGGCAGCATGGCGACAAACACAAACACCGGCAAAGTCATCCAGGTCATCGGCTCCACCCTCGACGCGCAGTTCGCGGAGGACAAGATGCCGGCGATCTACAACGCCTTGAGCATCGAGGTCGAGCGCAAGGTGCTCGACCGGAGCTTCAGGGAGACGCTGTGGTGCGAGGTGGCGCAGCACCTCGGTGGCGGGCGCATCCGGGCGATTTCGCTCGGATCGACGGACGGTCTGAAGCGCGGCGACGTGGTCGTGGACACCGGCGCGCCGGTCTGCGTGCCTGTCGGCGATGCGACGCTGGGCCGCGTGTTCAACCTGGTCGGCGAGGCGATCGACGGTCGCGGACCGGTGCAGGCGAAGGACAAGCGCCCGATCCACTGCGATCCGCCAGAGTTTTCCGACCTGTCGCCCAAGACGGAACTTTTCGAAACCGGCATCAAGGTCATCGACCTGCTCTGCCCGCTGGTGCGCGGCGGAAAGGCGGGCCTGTTCGGCGGGGCGGGCGTCGGCAAGACGGTCATCATCCAGGAACTCATCGCCCGCCTCGCGCGGTTTCACTCGGGTTATTCCTGCTTCGCGGGCGTCGGCGAGCGCACCCGCGAGGGCAACGACCTCTGGCTGGAAATGCAGGAAGCGAAAATCGGCAACACCGGCAAGAGCGTCATCGACCAGACGGTCATGGTGTTCGGCCAGATGAACGAACCCCCCGGCGCGCGTCTTCGCGTAGCGCTCTCGGCGCTCACGATGGCCGAGTACTTCCGCGATCAGACTGGGGCGGACACGCTGCTGTTCGTGGACAACATCTTCCGCTTCTCGCAGGCCGGTTCGGAAGTGTCGGCGCTTCTGGGACGCATGCCGTCCGCGGTCGGGTATCAACCCACGCTGGGCACGGAGATGGGCGCGCTTCAGGAGCGGGTCACCTCGACCAGTCGCGGCGCGGTGACCTCGATCCAGGCGATTTACGTTCCGGCCGACGACTACACCGACCCCGCGCCGGCCACGGCGTTCACGCACCTCGACAGCACGGTGAACCTCGAGCGCGGGATCGCGGAGAAGGGCATCTACCCGGCGGTGGATCCGCTGGCGTCGAGCAGCCGCATCATCGACCCGAACTACATCGGGGAGCGGCATTACAAGGTCGCCCGGCGCGTGCAGCAGAATCTCCAGCGTTACAAGGACTTGCAGGACATCATCGCGATCCTCGGCGTGGACGAGCTTTCCGCGGAGGACAAGCTGATCGTGGCGCGGGCGCGGAAGATCGAGCGTTTCCTGTCGCAGCCGTTTTTCGTGGCGGAGCAGTTCACCGGATTTGCGGGGAATTACACGTCGCGCGAGGACACGATCCGGTCGTTCGAGGAGCTCTGCGACGGCAAGTGGGATCATCTGCCGGAGCAGGCGTTCATGTACGTGGGAAAGATCGAGGAGGCGGCGGCGAAGGCGGAGAAGATGGCGAAGGGGTAGAGAGGGAATGACAAATGACGAATGAGGAACGATCTGGATTTGACGATCCACGGCCACCTTCGCGGGTCGGCAGTCCTTGTGGGTGGGTCATTCGTCATTTGTAATTTGTCCTTTGTAATTGGTTCTTTGTAGTGGGTTCTTTCACGCACGACTGAGTCGGGATCATGGCGAAAACGACGACATTTCATTGCAGCGTGATCACGCCGGAGCGTGAGGTGCTCAGCGCGGAGGCGACGTCGGTGGTGTTCCCCGCGCATGACGGCGAGGTGGGCGTGCTCGTGGACCGGGCGCCGCTGCTGTTTGCGCTGGGGATCGGTATTCTGCGGATCGACGGGGAGAAAGGATCGCAGCGGTTTTTTATTGACGGCGGGTTCGCCCAGATGCTGGACAACAATCTGACGATCCTGACGTCACAGGCCTTGTCGCAGGGGGAGGTCAGTTCGGCGAAGGCGCGTGAGGCGCTGGCGGCGGCGGAGGGGATGAAGATCACCGACGACGCTTCCTGGACCGCCCGCGACAAGGCGATCCGCCGGGCGAAGGAGCAGTTGAAACTGGCGGAACAGGTTGGTTAGACTACCGGGCGCGGCGCTGGAGCGCTGGCGGTTGGTAGAGAAAGCATCAGGGCAACGTCAGGAGCGGCGACGATGGGCAAGGGTGACAGACGAACGCGACGAGGAAAGCTGTACCGGGGTACGCACGGGAAGACCCGGCCCGCCGGAAAACCCACGAAGAGGTCGGCGCCCGCGACGGAGAAGAAGTAAGGCCGGGGCGATTCCGCGACAGAAGACCGCGCGGTTCGCAGCGGCGGTCGTCGGCGTGATCAGCCGTGTTTCTGCGCCTCCGCTCTTTTCAATTTCCGAACTCCGCGCTCGCATTCGCCGACACGTCTATCCTTCGAGACTGGAGCGGATTGAAACATGTGTAAGGACGTCTCGTATGCGGCGCTGGGGGTTCTGATCGTCGTCACCGTCGTCGCGTCCGCCGCCCAAGACGAGGTTGCGAGGCCTGCCCCGATCGCCCCGTCGCCCGAGGAAGCTCCGTACCTGTCGGGCATCCGCCAGATCACGTTCAAGGAGCAGGGTCTGGACCGCAGCGGGGAAGCGTATTTCTCGCCGGACATGAAGACGATCATCTTTCAGGCGTATCCGGTCGGGCAGTCGGAGTATCAGATTTACACGCTACCAGTCGACGCGGTGGCGGGAACCCGTCCGAAGCTGGTGAGCACCGGTCGCGGCGCATGCACCTGTGCTTACTTCCGCCCGGACGGCAGGAAGATCATCTTCGCCTCCAACCACCTGAACACGAATCTGCCGAACCCTGCGCCGGTGAAGACGGGCGAGAAGTACTCCTGGCCGTTTCATCCCGGGATGGACGTTTTTGAGGCTGATCCGGACGGGACCCACCTTCGGCGTCTGACGGATGTGGAGGGGTATGACGCGGAATGTTCGTACTCGCCGGACGGGAAGTCGATCGTGTTCTGCTCGCAGCGCGACGGCGACCTTGAGCTGTACATCATGGACGCCGACGGGAAGAACCAGCGGCGGCTCACTTACGGCGAGGGTTACGACGGCGGTCCGTTTTTCTCGCCGGATGGGCGTACGATCCTGTATCGCGGGGACCGGAGGAACACGCCGGAGATGCTCCTTCAAATCCGGATGATCGACGTGGACGGGAAGAACGACCGGGCGCTGACGGACAACGAGCTTTTCAACTGGGCCCCTTATTATCACCCGTCGGGGAAGTACTTCATCTATGTCGAAGTGGATCATGCCGCGTACGCGAAGCAATCGCGGCCGAACTACGATCTTTTCGTGATGGACGTCGGCGGGAAGAACCGGACGCGGATCACGTTCGACGCGGAGTTCGACGGGTTGCCGGTGTTCTCGCCGGACGGAAAGAAGCTGATGTGGACGTCGAAGCGCGCCGGGCAGTCGGAGGCGCAGGTGTTCATCGCCGACTGGACGGCGCCGAGCGGATTCTAACGCGCGATCCAAGCCCGGGCGGACGTCGCGCGTCCGGGCGCGAACATACGCTGTGAACCTGATCACGCTGACGACCGACTTCGGGACGGCCGACGCCTACGTGGCGATCATGAAGGGCGTCATCGCCGGGGTCGCTCCGAAGGTGCGTGTCATCGACGTCACGCATGAGGTTCCGCCTTACGGCATCCGTGACGCCGCGCATGTGCTGCGCTGCCTTCGCCCGTGGTACCCGGCGGGGACGGTCCACGTGTGCGTGGTGGACCCGGGTGTGGGGACGGACCGGCGGATTCTTCTGGCGCGCTGCGCTGGCAGTTTCTTTCTTGTGCCCGACAACGGCGTTATCACGTTCGTGCATCGCGACGCTCCGATCGAAGCGTTGCACGTCGTGGAGAACCGCCAGCACTTTCTTCCCGCGGTATCCAGTACGTTTCACGGACGGGACATCTTCGCCCCGGTGGCGGCGCGGCTGGCATCCGGGGCGAAGCCGGAGAGCTTCGGGCGCGCGACCGACCGGCTTGAGTTGCTGCCGGAGGAGTGGAACGTCGTTCTGACGCGCGAGGGGGTCGCGGGTCGCGTGATCCGCGTGGACCGTTTCGGGAGCCTGATCACCAACATTCACGCGAAAGACCTCGGTCCGCTGCTTCACCGTCCTCAGCAGGCGAAGGTGCGGGTCAACGACGCCTCGATCGGTCCGCTCCGCGCGACGTACGCCGACGTCCCGCCCGGAGAGATGCTTGCCCTGATCGGCAGCAGCGGTTTCCTGGAGATCGCGGTGAACCGAGGCAGCGCGGCGGCTTGCTTCGGCGACCTCGAGACGCTTCGGATCCGCGTACTCCGCGTGGGCGGGGGCGCCTGACGCCGAGGGGGATCGCTTGGGGGCTGTGCGGGACGCGGGTAGACTGTCTGCGCGGGCGGCCAACCCAGCCACAAGGGAGAACCTTCATGTCGGATGCGGCGAACCTGCTGATTCTCGGGACGCGCAAAGGGATGATCCTTTTTGACCGCAAGGGGTCTGACTGGAAGTACCGCTCGGTCAGCCACCTGGGGAACAATGTTTCGTACGCGGCGCTCGATCCGCGGACGGGCGTGCTCTGGGCCTGCCTCGATCACGGACACTGGGGGCGGAAGCTCCAGCGTTCGCGCGATCTGGGGGCGACGTGGGAGGAAGTTCCCTGCCCGGCGTATCCCGAGGGCAGCACGATCCGCGAGGGCGTTCCGGCGACGATGCGTTATCTGTGGGTGTTGCAGCCCGGGCCCGCCGATCAGCCGAAGACGATCTACATCGGCACGGAGCCGGGGGGACTTTTCGTCAGCTGTGACGGCGGGGAGACGTTCGCGCTGGTTGAGTCGCTGTGGAATCATCCGTCGCGTCCGGGCTGGTTCGGCGGAGGGCGCGACGAGGCGGGCATTCACTCGGTCGTGATAGATCCGCGGGATTCGAGGCACGTCTTCGTGGGGGTCAGTTGCGCGGGCGTGTTCGAGTCCACCGACGGCGGCGCGACCTGGGCGCCGCGGAATCGGGGGCTGAAGGCGGACTACCTTCCGGATTCGAACGTCGAGGTCGGACATGATCCGCACCTGCTGGTCGCCTGTCCGGCCGCGCCGGACTGCATGTGGCAGCAGAATCACTGCGGCATCTTCCGCACGACGGACGGCGGGCGGAACTGGCAGGATGTGTCGCAGCCGGGCGGACCGGCGTACTTCGGGTTTGCGGTGTCGGTCGACGCGCGCGACCCGCAGACGGCGTGGGTCGTCCCGGGCGTGAAGGATGAGTGCCGGGTGGCGGTGAATGAGGCGTTGTGCGTATGCCGGACGACGGACGGGGGCAGGAACTGGACGGCGTTGCGCAAAGGACTGCCGCAGGAGCAATGCTTCGACATCGTGTTCCGTCACGGGCTGGATCTTGCGGGGGACGTGCTGGCGTTCGGCTCGACGACGGGGAACGCGTACGTTTCGCATGATCGTGGGGATTCCTGGCGGAGCCTGGGGTCGAGCCTTCCGCCGGTTCATTCGGTCCGCTTCGCAACGGCATGAAAGTCGTCTACCTCGCCGCGGGCGCCGCGGGCATGATCTGCGGCAGTTGTCTTCGCGACAATCGCCTCGCGGCGACGCTCCGCGCGCAGGGCCGCGACATCTCGTTGTGGCCTTTGTACACGCCGATCCGCACGGATGAAGTCGACGTCAGCCGTCGCCGCGTCTACTGGGGGGGGATCGGGGCTTATCTTCGTGAGAAGGTGCGTCCGCTGGCGTCGCTTCCGGGGTGGATGACGCGACCGCTGGCGTCGCCGCGGCTTTTGAGCTGGCTGAGCCGGTTCGCGGGGTCCACCCGAGCAGAGGATCTCGGGGCGCTGACGGTCTCGATGCTCAAGGGCGAGCACGGTCCGCAGCGCGCGGAGGTCGAGCCGCTCGTCGAGGCGCTGAAGCACGAGAGGCCGGACCTCGTGAACCTGCCGGACCTGATGCTGCTGGGCGTCGCCGGGACGCTGAAGCGCGCGCTGGGCGTTCCGGTGGTATGTACGCTCAGCGGCGAAGACGTCTTCGTGGACGCGTTGCCGCAACCGTGGCGCACGGAAGCGCTGGCGCGGATCCGGGAAGCCGCGGCTGAGGTGGACGCTTTCATCGCCGTCACCCGGTATTGCGCCACGCATTTCATCGGGCATTTCGCGCTTCCCGCGGACCGGGTTCACGTCGCCCCGCTGGGCGTGGATACGGAGGTGTTCGCGCCGGGACCTCCGCCGCCGGCGTCGCCGAAGGTTATCAGTTACCTGTCCCGGCAGTGTCGTGAGAAGGGTCTGGATCTTCTGGTTGACGCCTTTGAGCGGCTTGCCGGGAGTGAGCCGGACGTCCGGTTGAGGATCGCCGGGTACTGCGGTCCGGGCGATCGCGTGTATGCGCGGAACTTGCAGGAGCGGGTGCGATCGATCGGGCTGTCGTCGCGGGTGGACTGGCTGGGCGAGATCCGTCTCGAGGAGAAGGTGCGTCTGCTTCAGTCGTCGCACGTGTTCAGCGTGCCTTCGCGTTACGTGGAGACGAAGGGATTGCCGGTGCTGGAGGCGATGTCGTGCGGCGTGCCGGTCGTCCAGCCGGCGCACGGTTCTTATCTTGAACTGGTCGAGGAGTCCGGCGGGGGGCTGACGTTTCCCCCCGGTGACGTCGAGGCGCTGGCGGCCACGTTTCGCCGCCTGATCCGGGATGTGGAACTTCGCCGGCGTCTCGCGGATCAGGGTCGTGCGGCGGTCGTTCGCGGGTGGACTCACGTCCGGATGGCTCAACGAACCTGGGAGATCTACGAAGCGGTCGTGTGCGGCGAACAACCGCCTGACAAGGGGACATCCCCCGGGTGAACGGCGTGGATTCAGAGGGCGGGTCGTGCGGCGTCTTCGGGTCTTATGCGAGATCAATGAAAATCAGCTCATCCGTTCCGGTGTCCAGCCACGCCGCCGACGGCGGCGAGGCGCGGTGGATTGCGCCCGGGTTGATGACACGGCACGTCCCGCGTCGCTCGTCGCGGCGGACGTGGGTGTGACCGTGCAGGAGGTAATCCGCGTCAGGTCGAGCCAGCGCCCCGGCGAACTCGGGTTCGTGTCCGTGGAAGACGACGATCGATGCGCCGTTTGCGTCGAAGCGCAGCGGCGGATGAGCGGGCGCCGTCAACCCGGTTGCGTGCAGGAAGGCCAGCAGGGGGGCGGAAGGCAGGTCGCAGTTTCCCCAGACAAACCGGAGGGGACGGCCCGCAAAGACCTCGAAAACATCGGCGTCACCCACGTCGCCGCAATGAACGAAGAGATCGACGCCCCTGGCGTCCAGCCGCGCGACCGCGTCCCGCACCTTCGCCGTCCGTCCGTGGCTGTCTGAGAGGATGCCGATTCTCATGCGTCGGGTCCGGGCGATCCGCCGGTCGGGAACTTTCCCCCGCCGGTTCGCCGGTCGAGACCTGACGGGCGCCGGCGAGTTGCCCGGCGTCCCCCGAAGGAATACAATAACAGGCGGCTTGAGAAAAGCGCGTCGCCCGGCGTCGGGCGGGAAGGTTCGTCCATGAACGACTGGCTCGAGGCCGAACAGCGCGTTGAGCGGGCCCAGCAGCTTGCGGAATCCCAGCAGTGGGACGAAGCGCTGGCGGAGCTGGACGCGGCGATCGCCATCAATCCCAACAATGCACCTTGGCACGCGCACCGGGGGTTCGTGCTCCAGCAGATGGACCGGTCGGATCAGGCGGCGTCGGCGTTCGAGCGCGCGGTGGAGCTGGATCCTTCGGACAAGGATCTGCTGATGGCGCTGGGCACGGCGCGGATGGCGCTGGGGCGTTTCGCGGCGGCGTTGCAGGTGTTCGACCGCGTCGGGCAGATCGACCGCGACTTCGAGCCGGCGTACTGCCACCGCATCGCGGTCTACGCCGAACTCGGTCGGCATGAGCAGGCTGAGGAGATGTTTTATCTTGCGCAGCAGTTGGACGAGCGATGTCCGCACTGCTTCTTTCACCTTGGCGCCTCGCTGGCGATGCGCGCTCAATACGAGCAGGCGATCCGCTGCTGGCGTCAGACGCTCGCGCTGCATCCGGAGTATCCCGAGGTGCGGACGCGCATTGCGCGGGCGTTGCGTGCGCAAGGTCAACATGACGCCGCCCGCCGCGAGTACCTTGCGGAATACCGCAATGACGCGGGCAACGTCGAGCTCCTCGTCGAGATGGCGGAGGCGGCATACGAGGCGGGCGACCCCGACGCGGCGATCACGAAATTGACTCAGGCGATCGAGCTTGAGCCGGATGAACCCCGGGCGCATCTTCTGCTGGGCGGCATCTGCTTCGAGACGCAGAAATACTCGCGGGCGCTGCGCTGCTTTCAGCGGGCACTCGCGCTTGACGACCGCTTGCCCGGGATTCACAACCACATCGGCCGCACCTTGGCGCAGCTTGGAAAACTCAAGCCCGCCCTGCGCCACCTTCGCGTGGCGCAGCGCGAGGCGCCGGAGGATAAGGTTCTGCTGGCGTGCCTGGCGAGTTGTTACTTCAACCTGAACCGCTTCGACCTCGCCGCGACCACGTATCAGAAGCTTCTGTCGATTGACGGAAAGCTCGTCGCCGCGCACATCAACCTGGGAATCTGTCAGTACCGTCTGGGCATGCATGACGCCGGGCTGAAGCACTGCCTGCGCGCGTCCGAGCTTGACGACAAATGTGCGGACGCGCTGCGTTTTGTCGCTCTTGGGCACATGCAGCTCGGTCATTGGCGCAGCGCGCGGCAGGCGCTGCGGAAGGCTGCGGAGTTGGCGCCCGAGGATCCGGGCATCCGACGGCTTCGGCGCAAACTGATCTGGTATCCGCTTCGATCGTTTTTGCGCCGGGCGACCCACCCGTTTCGCAAACAATCTTGAAAGCCTGGCTTTAGTTCATCAATAAAGATCGGGTTGGCAGTCTGCGGTCATTTCGTGCCCTTTTCTCGCTTTTCTCTTTTTCAGACTCGCAAAGCGGTTCTTTTCGAGTCATGTCTCCCGCCGGCGTGTCATGCGGTTCGCGGGCTAAGCCCGGGTTGCAACCCGGACAGGCGGTGCGATGTATAATTCTTGAAGTAAGGCACGGCAGGCCGAAAGGACGCCGCCGGAACGTCCCGGCTGGGCGGTTGTTCGTCAGCTGGCGCCGGAATGATGGCAACCCCGACTTCCCGCATACCGAGGGGTCGGACACTCCCCTGATGGGCATGAGGCACGTAATGATGTTTCGATCAAGCAAGCTGTGGGTCATGATTCTGGTCGCGGCGTCGGGGTTCTCCGTGTCGCCGACGGCGGTTGCTCAAAGCGACGCCGCGTCGAAGGACAAGGCGGCTCCCGCGTCCGGCGACGACATGCTCGGGCTGGAGAAGATTCTCGACACGATCACGAAGAACCTGACCGTCCGGTACAATCTGTCGGAGGATCAGGCCGTCTTCACGCGCGATCTGCTCGGGACGCGCGTGCGGAAGTTTCTTCAGGAGCATCAGCGCGAAGCGTGGCCGATCCTGCGCGAGCTGATGCATTACCAGATGAACGGCGAGACCCCCGATGCCGCGGCGGCGAAGCGGATCGCCGAGGCGGCTGTGCCTCTCTTCGAGAAGGCGAAGCAGGCGATCATCGACGGGAACAACGCGTGGCGCGGGATTCTCACCGACGAGCAGAAGGTCAAGCATGACTACGACTACAAAATGATGGTGGAAAGCCAGTTTCCCTTCGTGGACGGGCGTTTCAAGGAGTGGAAGGAGGGCAAGGCCGAAAGCGGCAGCCTCTTCCCGCCGGCGCCGCAGGCGAAGGATCCGAACGAACCGCCGAAGCCGCCGCGTCCGTCGCCGTCCACCTCGCCGCTTCAGCAGGATGCGGCTAACAAGGACCGCTTCACGGCGTTCACGGACGAGTTCATCAAGGTTTGCCAGTTGGACGAGGGTCAAACGGCCGCGGCGCGATCCGTGCTCACTGAAATTCTGGCCAAGTTTGAAGCGTATACGAACCAGCAGAAAGGGGAGCGCCAGAAGCTCGCCGCGGAGATCCGCAAGGCCTTGATCGAAGGCGACGCCGCGAAGCAGAAGGCTCTCGAGGAGCAGGAGCGCGCCCTGATTGAGCCGATCGAGCAGTTGTACGAGGAACTGGTGTTGCGGCTTGAGGCGCAGCTTCGGGCGGAGCAGCGACCGGCCTACGAGGCAACCCTCGGGAAGAACCGCCCGACGCCTCAGACTGCGAAGCCGGGAGATGCGTCCGCCGCAAAGCCGGCGCCTGCGGCCAAGCCGGTCCCGCCCGAAGCCTCATCCGGCGGCGCCACTCCGGAGAAACTGGAGGGCGAAGCCAAGTCGGGCGGCGGCAAACGCAAGAAAAAGGATTGATCGCCCAGCCGCCGACGGTGAACACCGGGGGATTCTCTGACGCATCGGCCGCGCCGCTTGTCCGGCGCGGTTTTTTTGTTCACGAGCTTCGGGTTCTCCGGGGGATGATGACGGCGCGATGCGGTCTTGCGACGATCCGATCCCGAACCTAGGTTAGACGCATGTCCGGGACGAACAAAGGAAAGGCGGAGACCGGAGGAGGCCGGAGCGAATGCGGCGTCCTTCCGCCCGTGACCTGCCCCCTGTGCGGCGAAGGCGTCCTGTCGCGCCGCCAGTGCAAGTCCTTGTGCGATCGGTGCGGCTACGTGGAAAGCTGCGAGGACAACTTCCTGCCCCAGGATCGGCGCGGCGTCGCAAGCGCCGGCGATCCTGCGCGTGTCCCTGGCGCGCAGCACTGCGGACCGTCGTCATGATCAGGATCGAGCGCTTCGACGAAATCTCACTCCTCGGGGTGCGTGTGATCGACCCGCTCATGCGCCTTGACGCCGTCGCCGATGTCGTCGTGCGCCGCGGGGTCATCGAGACGGTCACTCCCGTGCATACCGCGGAAGTACACCGCCGGTCGGCGCAGGAAGAGTTGAATTCTGAAGTCTCAGATTCCGGTGGTGAAGCTGAAGCCCGATCGTCATGCCTTAAGATCAACGCTCGCGGTCTGATCCTCTGCCCCGGACTTGCGGACATCCACGTTCACCTCCGCGAACCGGGTTTCGAGCATAAAGAGACGATCGGCACGGGATGCCGCGCGGCGGCCGCCGGCGGGTTCACCTTCGTCGCTCCGATGCCGAATACGAAGCCCGCAGTGGACTCGATCGAAGGCGTGCGCTACGCGCTCGACCGCGCCGCACAGGAAGACGCTTGCGAAGTCGGTCCGATCGCCGCCATCACGGTCGGCCGGGAGGGCCGCGTTCCCGCTGATTTCGCCTCGCTGCTGACCGCGGGCGCGGTGGCGTTCTCCGACGACGGCGTCGGCGTCGAGGACGACGCGGTGATGGCGGACGCCTTCCGCCGGGCGCGCGACGTCGGCGCGGTGTTGATCCAGCATTGCGAGTACCGGGCGCTGTCCGCCGGCGGCGTGCTGCACAAGGGCGCCGTAGCAGCGCGTCGCGGCTGGCCGGGGCTTGATCTGCGGTCCGAGGATGCAATGATCGAGCGGGATCTTCGCCTGTGCCGCGGGATTCGCGCCCGGTATCACGTCGCGCATCTCTCGACGGCGACCGGCGTGGAACTGGTGCGGCGCGCGAAGGAGGACGGTCTTCCCGTCACCGCAGAAGTGACGCCGCATCATCTCCTCCTGACCGACGAAGCCTGCGACACCGGTGACACGAACGCGAAGATGCATCCGCCGCTGCGCACCGCCGCCGACGTGGAGGCCTGCCGCCGCGGACTACTCGACGGGACGATCGACTGCGTCGCCACGGATCACGCGCCGCACACGGCGGAGGAGAAGGCCCGAGGCATGTTGCAGGCGCCGCCGGGTCTGATCGGGCTTGAGACGGCCGTGCCGCTGGTTGCGCGGGCGATGATCGAGACGGGCCTGGCGGACTGGACTGCGCTGATCCGGTGGTTTACGGAAGGGCCGATGCGTGTTCTCGGTCGCCGCCTTCACGCCGTGGCGCCTCGGCAACCGGCGAATCTCACGCTGCTTGACCCCGCGGCGACGTGGAAAGTGGAGCCGACCGCCCTGCACTCACGAAGCTTCAACACCCCTTTTCTGGGCTGGTGGTTGACCGGACGGGCTGTGCTCACGATCGTCGGGCGACGCGTGGCGCGCCGCACTGAGGCACCCGCCGAAGGTCCGCGCGGGAAGTAGAGCTTTCGATGCGGGGGCATTACAATGTGCTCCTGCGGAAGTGCGGACCCCGGAGCAGAACCGGGTCGGCGCCGCGGACAGGAGAGCATCGATGGGACGGCCGCTGCTTTATGTGCTTCTTGTGATTCTCGCCGGCGTGGCGATCTACGCCTTGACGCAGAAGAAACCCTCCGGCGACGTCGGCGACAACGGCGCCGTCGTCGAGGAAGACGACGTCATTGAGCCGGTCGATCCCGAAATCGAGAAGACGAAGAGCATCCTCGCCGTCCGCGACCTGCCCGGCGAGGAGCCTGCCGTCCCTCCGGTCCTGCATTGTGACCTCAGCTTCGAACCGCTCCCGGACGGCAAGGTCCGCATGAGCTTCAGCATCACTGAGGAGCATGATTACTACGTCGAGACGTTTTCGATCAAGCTCTGGAAAAAAGGGTTTGAATCCACCCCGATGTTCCTCTGGTACGACAAGTATCTGAAGGCGAAGGACACCCTCGTGATCACGGAGCAGTTAACGAAAGTCGAACTTGCGGACCACGCCGGGGGCGAACTCGGTACGTCTGAAGACTGGGTGGTCGAGATTCGCGGGCATCGCGCGCGTGCGGAGAACCCGGACCCGCTTCCGCCCCAGTCAGACTGAGCGGGCGATCGCGGTGCGCCTTTACCGTCGCCGGCGCAAGCGTCTGTGCTTACGCTGCGGTCGCGCCGTCGTCAAAGCGCCAATGCCGCGCGTAGGCCGGCGGAAGATTGATGAGCACCGTCCGGCGCTGGAACTGATACGCGGCAATGTTCGTCGTCAGGAACTTCGAGACTTCCCGGGCGCGGCGGCGCTCCCGCCCGGTCATCAAGGCGCCGGACAGTTTCCGCAGCCCGATGTACTCGAAGTAACTGAAGACGCCGCCCGGGTGCAGGCTGCGGCGCAACGCGTCAAGAATCCGGCTGACCTGCTCGACGGTGAAGATTGTCAGCGGCAGCCCGGAGATGATGAAGTGATACTTGCGGTCGCCGATGACGTCCTGGACCGGACCCTCCAGCAATCGCACGCGGCCTGCCGCCGCCGGACCTGAGAAAAGGGGGGTCGTCAGCACGTTGCGACGCAGCAGATCCGTGAACGCCGGCGAGATCTCGCAGATGTCGAGGGTGTCGCCAGTGCGAAGCACGCTCCCGATGTACTTCGTCACCGCCCCGGTTCCCGCGCCGACTTCGAGCACCGAGGCCGGCGGCTGCGAAGCCTGATACGGCTCGCATAGCGCCCGGGCGAGCAAGCGGCTGCTCGGGACGATCGCGCCGACCGAGTGAGGATTTGAAATGAACTGCCTGACGAACCCGAGTGTGTGACTCACGCCGTCCGCCCTCCGCGCGCGGCCCGCCGGTTTCATCCGCCGCATCACTCATTACACCGGCCCCGCCGTCAAACACAAGCCGCGCCGGACCGTCGTTGAACCGCCCCCCCGTCCTTTTTTCGAGATTGACGTGCGCTTCGCTGCGGCATCTCGCATATTCCTGTATGATTCCGTCCCGCCTTGGAAGACGCCGGAAGCGGCGGTCTGGCAACATGAGTGAAATACCGGACATCTCCGTCAGTCTGCGCGATGACGCGCCCGACCCGGGCGCGGACAATCGTTTCATGCGCGTCGCGCTGGACCTGGCGCACCTGGCGTTCGAGGCCGACGAAGTCCCGGTGGGCGCGGTTGTCGTCCACGGCGGCCGCATCATCGGGCGCGGGTTCAACCAGCGTCAGACTCTCAAGGATCCGACCGCCCACGCCGAGATGATCGCGCTGACCGCCGCCGCCGAAGCCGTCGGGGACTGGAGGCTCGAGCGCTGCACCCTTTACGTCACGCTGGAGCCTTGCCCGATGTGTGCCGGGGCGATCGTCCTCGCCCGCGTGGCGCGCCTGGTGTTCGGCACGGCGGACCCGAAGGGCGGCGCCTGCGGCTCGCTTTACTCGATCCCGACCGACCTGCGGCTGAATCACCGGGTCGAGACGGTCAGCGGCGTCCTGCGCGACGACTGCGCTGCCGTTCTACGCGCGTTCTTCAACCGACAGCGTTCACTTGGCAAGAAGTAGCCTTTCTGACCCGACGTGGACCGATATCGACGATGCCTCTTCCGCCTCAATTGTGCGCGCCTGTCGGGAGTTGTGTGACTTGACCGTCGCCGTACCAGCGCTTGATGCCGCACGATAATATTCCTGGGCGGGCGGTGAAGAACTCATCGTCAACCGGGTGTGTGAAAGGGTCCTGAACGCTGGAGGTCTACGTATGAATCGGTGGAGCAAGTCGAGATCAGCAAGGTTGTTTCTCGGGGTTTGCGCTGTTTGCGGGGTCATAAGCGGCGCCGCGCCCGACGCGCACGCGCGGCAGTCGGTGATCGCCCACATCGATCTTTCGAGGCCGGTCACGGAAGTCCCGCAGGAGATGCCTCCGCTTTTCGCGTCCGAGATGCCCTCGTCGTTCAAGGATCTCCTCGTGCGCCTGCGTGACGCGCGAGAGGACAAGAACGTCGTCGCCGTCATTCTCAACGTCGAGAACGCCGCCCTCGGGCTGGCGCAGATGGAGGAGGTCCGCAAGTCCGTCGAGAAAATCAAAGCCGCGGGCAAACCGGTGTACGTTCACGCCGACAGCATCGCGACGGGCGAGTACGCCCTCGCAAGCTGCGCGTCCGACATCTCGATCACGCCGACGGGAGACGTCTGGCTTACCGGCATTTACGGCGAGTCGCCGTACCTGCGCGGAATGCTGGACAAGATGGGCGTCGTCCCGGATTTCCTGCAATGCGGCGACTTCAAGAGCGCCGGCGAGATCTTCATGCGCACCGGACCGTCCGAGTCGGCCGAGAAGATGGAGAACTGGCTCTTCGACAGCATCTACGACAGCCTCGTCGGTATGATCGCCCAGGGACGCGGCAGTACGCCGGACAAGGTCAAGGCGCTCATCGACGGAGGCCCTTACACGGCCGAGGACGCCCTCAAGGCCGGCGTCATCGATGCCGTCGAGCACCGCCAGGACTTTATCGCCCGCCTCAAGAGCAAGTACGGGGGGAGCGTCGAAATCCGCAGAAATTACGGGGAAAAGGACGCGCTGGGCGACATCCCCACCGATCCTTTCACCCTTCTGAGCAAGATCTTTCAGATGATGCTCGAGGAACCGGAGGAATCCAACAAACCGGTCGTCGCCATCGTGTACGTGGAAGGCGCGATCCAGCCCGGCGAGGCCGAGTACAGCCCCTTCGGCGGCTCCGACGGCGCTTACAGCACCACGATCCGCAAAGCCCTCGACAAGGTCGCCGATAACGAGGCGGTCAAGGCCGTCGTGCTCCGCGTGGATTCGCCCGGCGGGTCGGCGCTGGCCAGCGAGATCATCCTCGACGCGGTCAAACGCGTGCAGGCGAAGGGCAAACCCGTCATCGTCTCGATGGGCAACGTCGCCGGCAGCGGGGGGTACTACGTCTCCTGTTCCGGGGACGCCATCTTCGCCGACGCCACCACCATCACCGCGTCGATCGGCGTCATCGGCGGCAAGCTCGCCACCACCGGCGGCTGGAGCAAGCTCGGCATTCACTGGCACGGCTACCAGCGCGGGAAGATGGCGGGCATGATGAGCAGCGCCTCGGTCTGGAACGACGAGGAACGCGCCCGCATGACGAAGTACATGCACGACATCTACGACATCTTCAAGGGACACGTCACGAAGTACCGCGGCTCGAAGCTGACGAAACCGATCGACGAGCTTGCCGGCGGGCGCGTCTTCACCGGAGAGCAGGCGCTGAAGCTGGGGCTCGTGGATCAGATCGGCGGGATGTCCGACGCCGTCACGTATGCCGCCGACAAAGCGAACCTTGAGGACTTCGACCTGCGCACCTACCCCGAGGCGCCGAACATGTTCAAGATGATGTTCGGGGGCGGCGACGATGAGGAATACGCGGAGTCCCGCGCCGGTGCGTCGCTCTTCACGGCCGATTCCCCGCTGGTCCGCGAGGTTCACGCTTTGGCGCAGACCCTCGACCCCGTCCGGGCGGCGGCGCTGATCCGGGCGGTCAAGAAGCTCCAGCTCATCCAGGCGGAGGGCGTGGTCACGATGATGCCCCAGGAGTGGGTGATCCGCTGATGGAGGAACTTGGGAGGGGTGGTTCATTAAGTCAATATTTTACATGATGTTATGAATAAAGATGGGCTGGGCCGCCGGGGTTCAGCCCGTTCTTTTTCGAGGGGTGGTCCGCCCCGTTTTTCACGAAAAAGAAGACTCGACCTTTTTGGGTCGCTTTCGCCGGAAGCCCGCCGGGACGGGGTATGCTCAAGGCCGGTACGTCAGGAATCTTGAGCGGGGGGTCGCAAGGGATTCTGAAAGCGGGAGTTGCGGGGTTCCGATCGGGCGCCGCGACACGACGCCAAAGCGAGGGGGTCGTCCCGCTGAGCATCAGCCGCGCCGGGCGTCGTTGAGACGCTCAGCGCGGTTGTTTCTTTCTTCGGTTCCTGAATCCGCCGCCACCACGCTTGATGCCCGTCCAGGACTTGCCCCGCGGCAAAGTGAATCCGAGGCTGCCGGAGATCGACCCGCGTCTGAACCTCCGAAGCCGGTCAGCGGTTTGTGGTGAAATCCACGAGGGGCAGAGTCGGGTCCGGAGCCGAAAGCCGTCAGGAGACGCGCATTCCCGTCGATCACGAGCGACCTACCTTCCCGTGTTGAATCTGAGTTCCTCGGAGTACCCGTATCCCGCGGGCCAGGGCGGCGAAACGCCTCTTGTTGTGTACCCCGGCGCAAGTCCGTGCAATCTTCTGGGCGGCCGACATCCGCGGATGCTTCCGCGGGCGTTCGGCTTGGGTTAACGTTCTCCGGGCTGGGATGAGGCACACCCGGTCGGTGTCTCGACGCCGCAAGGCGGAACCGCGTCTTCGGCCGGTCACGATGGGAAACGACGACATGAGCGAACGCAGAACCCTGAGGAAGAGCCGACGGACGACGCCGCGACGGACCCGCCGCCCCGCGGCGCGAAGCTCTGCGCGGAATCGCCGAGTGCTCCACGGTCTCAGTGACGTTCGCCGCTTCTTCCACCGCAATGAGACGCCGATCTACTTCATCTCCGCCACGAATTTCAACCTTCTCGGCATTGATGAGTGGGTCCGCAACTTCCGGTTCATCAATTACATCGACTGCTTCGATCATCAGCACCCGGCGGTGTTCGTGCCGTCGGAGATGCCGCATCGTCCCTTCGCCGGCATCGAGGACATCAACAACTACCTGCTGGAGCACAAGGAGGTCATCGACTTCATTGAACGCCGTGGTCCGGGCGGAAAGGCGGTCTTCCTCTTTTTCGATGAACATACGGAGCAGTTGTGCGCCGACCTGGGGCTGGAAGTCTGCTTCCCCTCCGCGGCGCTGCGGCGGAAGGTAGATGACAAGGTCGAGGCGACGCGCATTGCGAAGCGGGCGGGCGTCCCCAGCGTGCCGAACGTGCTGGCGAAAGTGGACAGTTACGCGAAGCTCCGCAAGCTCTCGCGCCGGTTGGGCGAGGATCTCGTCGTGCAGACCTCGTTCGGCGACTCAGGACACACGACGTTCTTCATCAGCACCGAGGCGGACTGGGAGCGCCACGCGGACGAGATCATCCGCGAGCCGAAGGTCAAGATCATGAAGCGCATCCGCTGCCGCGGGTCGGCGCAGGAGGCCTGCGTCACACGCCACGGCACGATCGTCGGACCGCTGATGACCGAGCTGATCGGATTCAAGGAATTGACGCCCTACCGCGGCGGCTGGTGCGGGAACGAGGTCTACGCCGACGCCTTCACGCGGCGCATCCGCAACCAGGCGCGCAAGTACACCTTCCAGTTCGGACAGGCGCTGCGCCGCCTCGGATATCGGGGATACTTCGAGATCGACTACCTCACCGACCTCGACAGCGGCAAGCTTTATCTCGGCGAAGTCAACCCGCGCATCACCGGCGCCAGCAGCATGACCAACCTCGCCACGTTCGCCCACGCGGATGCGCCGCTGTTCCTTTTTCACCTGCTGGAGTGGTCCGGCGTGGATTTCGACCTTGACGTCGCGGCGATCAACGACCGCTGGTCCGACCCCGCGAACATCGACAGTTGGGGCCAGCTCGTCATCAAGCATGTGCCCGACACGGTGGAGCTGATCACGTCCGCCCCGAAAAGCGGCGTCTGGCGCATGCGTCCCGACGGGCGCCTGGACTACGTGCGCATGCAGACCCATCGCCGCACGGTCGAGGACGAGTCGCTCGCGTTTTTCCTGCGCATCGCCCGCGAAGGCGACTACCGCTATCACGGCAGCGACCTGGGCATCCTCGTTACGCCCGGCCGCCTGATGACCGACGACTTCGACTTAAACGACCGGGCGCGGATGTGGATCCGCGGCATCCTCGAGCAATACCGCGCCCGCCCGGCGGAATCCTTCGAGGCGCCCTCCGAGCCGGCGGTCGAGGTCGGCAGCTTCAAGCTCATGTAAGCGCGGCACCGCCGCAGTCATGACTGCCCGCCCGCTTGCCGCGCGATATAATCAGCATCGATGAACGGGTGCGAACATCAACCGGGGAACCGGGTCGCCGCGGCCCGGATGGATCGCGCCGTCTTTGAGTTCGGCACGCTGGACGACGACGACGGCGAGCGCGAATACTGGCTGAGCCGAACGCCGGAGGAACGGCTTGAAGCGGCGGAGCTTCTTCGGCAGATCAATTATGGCGACGCCGCGATGACCGGCCGACTTCAGAGAGTTTTTGAGTTTGCTGAACTCAAAACGGATGCAAGAAGCTCGTGATTGACTTCGACGTGCAGGCCCGGCGAGGAGGTGAATCTGCGCTACACGCAGCGGGAAGGTTCTTCATGCGCGACGATCCCGTGCATCAGACGCTTACAGAAATCACCCGGCGACTGGCCGATCTGGGGATTCCTTATGCCGTGGTCGGGGGCATGGCGCTGGTGGCGCATGGGTACTTGAGAACCACGGTGGATGTTGACGTGCTGGTGACGGCGGACGGCCTGAAGGCGATTCACGAGAAGCTCGAGGGTACGGAATACCTGCCTCTGTTTGCAGGCAGCAAGAATCTGCGTGACACGAAGACCGGAGTGCGAATTGAGTTCATCGTGACTGGGCAGTTTCCGGGGGACGGCAAACCGAAACCGATCGCATTTCCCGATCCTGCGTCCGCGTCCGTGGTCGAAACGATCGACGGGGTGAACTATGTCAACTTGCCGACGCTCGTCGAGTTGAAGCTCGCGTCAGGCATGACCAACCCCGGCCGGTTGCGCGATCTGGCGGATGTGCAGGAGTTGATACGCGTGCTGAAGCTGCCGAAGGAGTTTGCCGATCGGTTGAATCCTTTCGTCCGATCGCGGTATGTGGAGGTGGCGGACGCGGTCCTGACACAACCAGATCGCGGCGATGAGTGAGACCGATCTGAGGTTCCGCGTTGGATAGCGTGTGCCCGCTGTCCGATTCATCGAGGGGGTTCGAGGTCAATCGGCAATTCCACTTCCCGTCCGTCTGGGAGCACGGCCACATCGGGCAGGCTCGGGCGACCATCGGTTTCGTCCATGCGCTCCGAGCGACTGAGGATCGTTCGGACGCCATGAATACCGGGCGACGTTACGGTGTAAAGGTAGTGATGCCTGTCGAGCTTGTCGTACCATCGACTCGATCCACCGTAGTGACATGTCCAGAGTTCAATAACGCCCTCGGGGGTCACAGCCCTCCGGACGGGACTTACCGTCGCATGCCATCGAGGGATGCACAGATTCACCCGGTACTCACCTCGGATGTGTGCGGGGTGATCGGTCTGGGGATCGAACAGGTAGTACAGCGTCACGTCCGGCTCGAGGAGCCCGTACAAGACCGCCAGCGCCTCTCAGGAGGCGCAGGCTCGAGAACCGCATACATCCGCTCGATGCAGGTTTCGGCCGACCGCACCAGCGCGACAGGCGGGTCATGGCGGTTCATCGACGAGCAGCAGCCGCCCAACCCCATGAGCGAGAGGCTCGACGTTCCGGCGAACAGCGCCTGGAAGATTCTGATCCGCATAGTTAAGGTAAAGGCTAAAGCATGACTCCCCGTCGCCCAACCCGTCAAGTCTTCGTCGGCGCCGTGCCGCTCGGCGGCGAGGCGCCCGTCGTGCTCCAGACCATGACCGCCGGGTACACGCATGACGTGGACGCCTGCATCGCCGAGGTTCAGAAGCTCGCCCGCGCGGGGGCGGACATCGTGCGCGTGGCTGTGCCGGAAAAAGCCGACACCGAGGCGCTCAAGCACATTCTCCCCGCGTCGCCCGTTCCCATCGTCGCGGATGTCCACTTTCATTTTCAGCGGGCGCTGGAAGCGATCGAAGCGGGCGTACACAAAATCCGCCTCAACCCCGGCAACATTCAGGACCGCAAGCAGGTGCTCCGCGTCATCGCCGCGTGCAAGGAGCGGCGCATCCCGATCCGCGTCGGCGTCAACGAGGGCGGCATCGTCGAGCGCCGCGACAAGGACACCCGCGCCGAGGAGAAGGCCACCCTCACGCAGGATTACGCCGGCGGCCTCATCCGCCTCATGATCGAAAAAACCGAGGAATACCTGCGCATCTTCGACGAGGCCGATTACCACGACATCGTGATCTCCGCCAAGTCGATCAACCCGCGCATCGTCATCGACGCCTACACCGCGCTGTCGCAGCGCTTCGACTTTCCGCTGCACCTGGGCGTCACCCACGCCGGTCCGCCGGAGACCGGCCGCATCCGCAGCATCACCGCCCTGGGCACGCTCCTGGCCAACGGTATCGGCGATACCATCCGCATCTCCTATGCGGCTGACCCGGTGTACGAAGTGGAGGACGGCAAGGAGCTGCTCTGCTGCCTCGGCCTGCGGAGTCGCACCGAGCCGGAGCTGATCGCGTGCCCCGCGTGCGGGCGGATCGAGGTGGACCTGTACAAGCTGGTGACGGATGTGCGGCACAAGCTTGCGGAGGAAAAGCTGCCGCCGCTGAAGCTGGCGGTGATGGGCTGCGTGGTCAACGGCCCGGGCGAGTGTGAAGGGGCGGACGTGGCGATCTTTGCGGGCCGCGGCAAGGGGATCATCTACGTGCAGGGCGAGCAGAAGGCGATCGTGACGACCGATGCGATGCTCGACGCGCTGATCCGCGAGTGCCGCGATTTCGCCGAAAAAGTCGCCCGTGGCGAGGCCACTCTGAAGAACGCGAGCGTGGACATCAAACCGCCGGACCCGCTGCCGAGAGGGGATGGGAGCGTGCCGCTGCGGGTGATGCCGATCGGGCGATGATCAGCGCCAGGCGCGAGAATCCCGGTCGATTTCCGGATTTCCGGGCGCTGTTGCAAAAAATCCCGACCGGGGGCGGGGGAAGCGCACTACCTGCCTCTTGAGATCGCGGCGCGACGTCGCGGCTCTGCGGGCGCGGCAGGGCAGGATGAGCTCCCGCTCGGGAATCGCTCCCGCTCGGGAATCGCCTTCGGCGAGGGTCAGCCTTTGATGATCGGACCGGTCAGGCGTCTTGCGCCGACCAGGGGGCGCAGGTCACCGGCGTTGAGAACGCGGATGTCGCGGATGCCGTACTTCATCATCGCCAGGCGCGTCAGCCCCAGTCCGAACGCGAAACCCGTCCACGCCTCCGGGTCGATCCGCCCGGCGCGAAGCACGTTCGGATGCACCATCCCGCAAGGCAGGATCTCCACCCACCCCGAGTGCTTGCAGGTCGGGCAGCCCTTTCCGCCGCAGATCTGGCAGTTCATGTCGATCTCGATGCCCGGCTCGACGAAGGGGAAGTACCCCGGGCGGATGCGCAACTCGACCTCGCGGTGCATGACTTCCGACAGGAGCAGCTTCGCCAGCGCGATGAGGTTGGCGATGCTGATGTCGCGGTCGATCATCAGGCCTTCGACCTGGTGAAACGTATTCTCGTGGGAGGCGTCGATCGTCTCGTAGCGGAAGCAGCGTCCCGGCACGAGCGTCCGCAGCGGCGCTCCGAACTTGTGCATCGCCCGCACCTGCACCGGCGACGTGTGCGTGCGCAGCACCTTCCCGTTTTTCAGCCAGAAGGTGTCCTGCATGTCGCGCGCCGGGTGATCCGCGGGGATGTTCAGCGCTTCGAAGTTGTAATGTTCCGACTCCATCTCCGGACCGGCCTCGATCGTGAACCCGAGGCGCACGAAGATGCGCTCGATCTCCCACTGCACGGCGGTGACCGGGTGAACGCTGCCCAGCGGGCGCTGCGCCCCCGGGAGGGTGGGGTCGAAGGCCCGCGCCGCGTCGTCCTCGGTGCGGGCGGCGGCGGATTCGAGGGCGGCGAGCCGCTCCTCCAGCAGCGCCTTGATCCGGGCCTTGGCGCCGTTGACGGCCTGTCCGAAGGCGCCGCGCTGCTCGGGGGGGAGCGACTTGAGGTGCTTCAGCAGTCCGCCGAAGGGACTGTCCTTCCCCAGCAACGACGACTCGACGCGCCGCAATTCCTCCGCGGACTGGACCGCGCCTGCGCGTGACGAGGCTTCCTGTTCGAGGCGTTGAAGCTCCTCATGATGCGAATTCGTATTCAAGGGTTCCTGCCTGCTGGGACCACGATGTTTGACCTTGGCGCGGAATATACCGCACGGGGCGAGGCGAGGTAAACCGTGCTCGCCGGGAAGCGGAGATTCGGGGAGGGGGCATCGCACGTCGTGCATCGTGCATCGGGAATCGGGGATCGTGCGGGTAGGGCGTGAAGCGTGCCGCGTGAATCGGGTCGTTCACGGCTCCGCGGCGACTCTGTACTTTGGTGCCTTGGCGCCGTGTTGCCTCGTTGTTTTTTTGCGGCGCGTTTGCGCTCGCGCTTGACAGATCCGCTTCGCCTCGGGACGCTGCCGCGCTCAACGTCGTAAGGAGTCCATCACCGTCATGCGCGTACTTTCCGGCACCCAGCCCAGCGGCAAGTTGCACCTGGGCAACTACTTAGGCGCGATCAAACAGCACCTGGAGGACCAGCAGGTCCACGAGTGCTTCTTCTTCATCGCGAACTATCACTCGCTGACCACGATCCAGGACGCCGCGCGACTGCGGGAGCTGACCCGCGACGTGGCGCTGGATTACCTGGCGCTTGGTCTGGACCCCGCCCGGGCGTGTCTCTTCCGCCAGTCGGACGTGCCCGAGGTGACGGAGCTGGCGTGGATTCTTTCGACGGTGACGGGCAAGGGGCTGCTGGAGCGGGCGCACTCGTACAAGGATAAGACCGCCAAGGGAATCCAGCCGTCGATGGGTCTGTTCTGCTACCCGGTGTTGATGGCGGCGGACATCCTCATTTACCGAAGCGACCTCGTGCCGGTGGGCAAGGATCAAGTCCAGCACATCGAGATGACGCAGGACATGGCCGAGTACTTCAACAACACCTTCGGCCGGCCCGTGCTGAAGCGTCCGGAGCCGAAGCTGAACGAAGCGCCGGTGGTTCCGGGCCTGGACGGGCAGAAGATGTCGAAGAGCTACAACAACACGATCCCGCTCTTCGACCCGCCCAAGGCGGTGCGCAAGCTGATCATGAGCATCAAGACGGACAGCACGCCGGTCGAGGCGCCGAAGGATCCGCAGACGTGCAACGTGTTCTCGCTGTACCGCCTGATCGCCGCGCCGGCGGAGCGGGACGCGCTGGCCGAGCGGTATCGCGCCGGCGGGATGGGCTACGGCGAGGCGAAGGGGCATCTGGCGGAGGCGGTCGAGCGGTTGCTCGCCCCTGCGCGAGAGCGGCGCGCGGCGCTTGCGGCGGATGCGGATTACGTCGAGGACGTGTTGACGACCGGTGGACGCAAGGCACGGGAGGTCGCGGCGGCGGTGATGTCGGACGTGCGCGACGCCTGCGGCATCGTGACGGCGAGGCGCTCGTGATGCAGGCGCAGGGGCTGATTCCCGTCGCTTCACAAAAAGTTACGGAACGAAGGGTGCGTGGAGACCTCATGTGGTGTTCCCGGCCTCGTGCGGCAGACATTTGCCGCGGGGTAAACGCCAGGGAGCAGGCGGACGGACCCTTTATGACGAGCATGAATCAGTACGTGCAACCCTGGTTACGAAGACGGTCTGTGCGTCGGTATACCCGTCTCATGCATGCGTGGTTTTCCGTTGCGGCGTTGTTTTGCGTTGGGCGCGCGGTTCAGGCGAGGCACGTCCTCGACGCCTACGTCGTCAACACTCTGGACGGGTCCGTGTCGGTCGTGAATCCGCAAGACATGCAGGAAACACGGCGGTTTTCGGTGGGGAAGCGGCCTTACGGGATTGTCGTGTCCGCTGAGACCGGAACGATCGTGGTCGGCGTCGAGGGCGAGAACAAGCTCAAGTTCTTCAATTCCACCTCGTTTGAATTGATGGGCGCGGTTTCCGTGGACGGGATGGCGCAGTGCGGCGTCGTGCTGACGCCGGATGAGAAGCACGTGCTGATCGCGCACCCTCCCAGCGGCGATCTGATCGGCATCGCCGTCGAGACGCGGAAGGAGGCGTTCCGGATCAGGGAGGTGGGCGCGGCGGGATTTGTGCGTTGCGGGCCGTCGAAGGCGAGCGTCTACGTGACCACCCGTCCTTCCCCCGGCATCGCCGTGGTCGATCCCGTGGCGCAGAAGCTCCTGCGGCGGATTCCGCTGAACGTCTGTCCGATCGCCGTCGCCTGCGCCCCGGATGAATCGCGGGTCTACCTGACCTCGCCCTGGGTGGACGGGATCCTCGATCTCGACGCGGGATGGGCCAGGATCACCCGGCTGATTCCGCTGCCGCCGCCGCCGGAGAAAGCGTCGCCCGTCGAGGCGGCGTATTCCAGCCTGACGGTCCTTGACGGGGGGCTGGTCGTCGCCGCGTCGGAGGAGCGGTCGCTCGTGGACGTCGTCGACGTGGCGACCGGGAAACCGCGGGACCGCGTGGCGTCGCTGATCCGGCCTGCGTGGGTCGAGCGCGTCGTCAGTCCGGTCGGTCCGCCGACGCCAGGCCGGTCGGCGTTGCTGATTTCCACCGGCGATCACACGGTTCAGCGCGTCGAGATCGGCGCCGACGGGAAGCTCATCCTCGGCGCCAAGGCGAAGGTCGGCACGGGCCCGCGCTGCATCGCCTTCAGGTTCGGACATTAGCACGGTCCCTCTCCCACGTTGCAGGTTCGCCCCTCGCCCCTCGAATCCGGATCGCGGACCTCCGGTCCGCTCGCGCCGTGCAGAGCTTCGCGATCCGATCCCAAGGTCATTGCTGCACAAAGGCCCCCTGGCCGTCCGTCCGGCGAACCGCGGACTTCAGTCCGCGCGGACTCGTCGAGGGACTGGAGCGTGTTCAACGCCTGATCTCGCCGCATCCGATCGTCCATCCGTCCGGGTGTGGAGACACTGCGGCGGGACGGTCGATGCCATCGAGCACAGCCTCAACCGTCGTTGCGAAGCGCGTCCAGGATGAGCTTCAGCGCTGCGACGGCGGTGATCCAGGGGACGGCGCGGAGCGCGACATGCAGCAGGCGGGCGGTCCGCGGGCCGGCGAGGCGCGACCTTGCACCGGCGGAGGGAGATCGACCTGCCGACGTTCCGTTGGTGGACGACGCCGGGCCCTTGCTCGGCGACATTTCGGAGACGGCGGGATCGGCGGACTCGTCGAAGAGCGCGCCGAAGGGGAAATCGCCGCAGGCTTCGAGATCGTCGAGCATCTCGGCGGCCGAGGCGTAGCGATCCGCGGCGGCGGGGGCGCAGGCCCGGCGGATGACCTCCGCGACGCGTTCCAGATCCCACTTGAGGCTGGGGTCGAGTTCATCGAGCGGCAGATCGGGGAAGGATCGGGCGTCCGGACCGGCGATCATTTCGTGGAGGACTTTGCCGAGGGCGTATGTGTCGGCGGTCTTGTCGATGACGCGGTCGGGCGGCATGTAGCGCGGCGTTCCGGCGACGACGTTCGAGTGCTCGCGCGGCGTGACCATGCCGATGTCCGCCAGCTTCGGACGCCGGTCCACGAAGACGATGTTCGACGGCTTGATGTCGCGGTGGACCAGGTCCAGTCCGTGCAGCTTCGCCAGACCGCGGAGGAGGCGCCGAGCGATCTCGATCGCGGTTCCGGGGGTGATGCGTCGGCGGCGGATGACGGAGTGGAGCGTCAGCGGGCGGTAAGGCGTCGAGAACGCCGCGCCGACCGGCGCCTTATCGACGTCGTTATCCGCAAGATCCATCGTGTAATACAGTCGGTCGCCGACCACGCCGACGTGATAGACGCCGATCAGATACGGGTGGCGTCCGACCCTACGGCAGTACGTCTCCAGCGCCGTGCTCTCGCGGCAACTGAGTTTCGCCCGACTCATCCGCGCCATGTCGAGAATCTTCAGCGCCCGGAAGACGCCGACGCGGTCGCGCACCGCCCAGACGCTACCGTAAGCGCCTTCGCCGCACAGTTGCACGCGGGCGTAATCCGGGATCGGCCACTCCGCCTCGATCGACCCGGATGCTGTGGCGGATCGGTCCTTCGTTCCGGGTGACACGACAAGGTCGCCAGGCTCCGCCGCCGGGGCGCCCGTCCTCGCGGACCACCCGGTGGGCGCATCGCGCAGCGCCTCACGAAGGAACGCCGCGTCCGCGTCCGTCCCGCGGAGCTGGTCCACGCACGTGCGACAGGGATCGCAATGCTGGAGGTGAGCCTCGATCGGAGCGGCCTCGTGATCACTGAGGTCGCCACGCTCGAAGGACAGCAACCGGGAGCGCGATGGGCAGACGGTCACGCCTCGCCTCCGTAAAGGGAGGACATCAGCGCCTCGAAGCGCTCGCGCAGGCGGCGCATGATGCGGTTCTTGGCGACGTAAACGTGGTTGCGGGTCATGCCCAGGGTCCGGCAGATTTCGTCCACCGGTCGCTGCTGAAGCACATACATCTCAAACGACCGCAGCGTGTGCTCGGCGAACTCCTCGCGCAGCGTGGACAGGCAATAAAGCAGGTGGGTCTGGTTCCAGTGGCGCTCCCAGATCTCGGCCGGCGTGCCGTCGTTCGAACACGCCAGGTCGATCGCGGCGTCGCTCCCGCCGTGGGCGGCTCGTCGCTGCCGGGCCATCTGGTGCATGACCTTGTTCTCGACAATCCGCCGCAGCCAGCCGCGAAAGCTCTTCCGCTTCTTGAAATCCTGGATGCGCCGCAGAACGACCTCGAGCGATTCCTGTGCCACGTCCTCGGCATCGGGAACGCTCAGACCGCGCTGCCGGGCGTACTGTGTCAGCAGGGGGCGGTAAAGACGGTCGAATTCCGCCCAGCCGCCGACGTCGTCGAGGCGGCGCACGCGCTCAATCAGGGTGGATCGGGTCGTCAACATGATAAATCAGGTATTCGTCCAATTATACCACGCGGACTGCGGTTCCTAGAACCCTTCGCCCTGCTCAGGCGTGATAACGACCGGGGGGGGCGAGCGTCGGGGCGACTGACCGGAGCGACTAGAAAAACAACAAACCGGACCGAGGCACGGCGGCGAGGGACCGCCGCGACCGGATCCGGCAAGATGACGATCTTGATGGGATCCCCGCCTGCGTCGAGGCGGACGGACGCGCCGATGTGGAAGGGGGGAATCGCACCGGCGCGATCCCGCGCGGCGGGAATCCCTTGAGCCTCCTCTTCTCCAAGCGGACGACTGTGTCCATCCGGCTTCGGCAGGGTGGGCACGGTCGCCGCCGAGATCGCCCTGTAACTCAGCCTGCCGACAAACCCGGGACGGTATCTCCGCCTCGCCCGATTCACGCCGCAAGCGGCACGCTTCAATCTCCCCGCCGCACGTAACACGCCGCTGACACAGCTCCGGAGTGCGGGATCGCGCGTGACGACGAGGCCGGAATAAGGGATGATCCGATCTCCGTCGTGGGCGCCACGATTGCGGCCTTCGAGTTTTAAGATGGAAGAACCTCGGGTAACAAACCGGCCTTTGCCCGTGCTGCGGGCGATGATCGACGCGATCGACCGCGACATGCTGCAACTCATGGCGCGGCGGATGGCGATCGTGGGGGAGATCGCCGCGTACAAGCGGGAGAACCAGGTTCCGATCCGCGACCGCTCCCGCGAGCGTGAGGTCATCGCTGATCGTTGCGGACGGGCGGAGAAGCTGGGGCTGCCGCGCGAGGAGATCGAGGCGATCTACCGACTCGTGCTGCTGACCAGCCGCGATCATCAGGCCGCCCTCCGCGCGGAGCTACCGATGCAGATTGAACCGAAGAGCGTGGCCGTGGTCGGCGGAAAAGGAGGGATGGGGTCGCTGCTGGGGCGTCTTTTCGGCGACTTGGGGCACGCGGTGCTCATCGCCGACGTGGACACGCCGCTGACGCCCGAGGAGGCGGTGCGCAGCGCGGACGTGGTCGTCATCAGCGTGCCGATCGGGGTGACGGAGGAGGTGATCCGCCGGCTCGGTCCGCACGTCCGCGCCGAGGCGCTCCTCATGGACGTCACGTCGATCAAGGAGGCGCCGCTGCGGGCGATGATGGATGCGACGGCGTCCACCGGCGCCTCGGTGGTCGGCACACACCCGATGTTCGGCCCCGGTGTTCACTCGCTTCAGGGGCAGCGCGTCGTGCTCTGCCGCGGACGCGGGGAGGCGTGGCATGACTGGCTGACGAAGATGCTCTCTGCGCGCGGACTGGTGCTGACGGAGGCCGACCCGCAGGAGCATGACCGCGCGATGGGCCTGGTGCAGGTTCTGACGCACTTTCAGACGCAGGTGCTCGGTCTCGCCCTGTCGCGGCTGGGCGTGGATCTGCGCGAGACGCTGCGCTTTACCTCGCCGGCCTATCTGATGGAGTTGTACGTGGCCGCGCGGCACTTCGCCCAGTCGCCGCAACTTTACGGACCGATCGAGATGCTCAACCCGATCCGCGACAACGTCACCGGCGCCTTCATCGCCGCGGCGCAGGAACTGTCCGGGATTCTCCGTCGCGGCGACCAGCCGGCCTTTGAGGCGATGTTCGCCGAGGTGCGGCGCTTCTTCGGGGACTTCACGGACGAGGCGCTGGTGCAGTCGAGCTTCCTCATCGACCGGGTCGTGGAGCGGTCGTAACGCCTGCTTCGTTGCTCCGCGGCAGCTTGCCCCGGATCGCTCATCTTCGAGTCCTTTGCCTATCAGCCCGTTGAAGAACCCGGGATCGGTCTTTGTGACGCCGGTTTTTCCCGATGAAATTCGCGTCCCGAAGGGACGCGCACCCCTTTTTCAACGGGCTGCTATGCCTGGAGCGCGTGGGGCGGGCATTGCCCGCCGTCATCGGCGTCCGGGGGAGGGGCGCGGTTGCGTGCGGTCGGTCGGCGGAAACCAGAAGACCATCCCGGGACCACGAAAGGCGGTCCTTCCGTGGTCCCGGAAGTTCAGTCTCGGGAGGTCCATCGCTCCGCCTTACGGGCAGTCCGTCGAGCAGGAGCAGGTGCTTGCCCCGCCGAGGCCAGCGCGCAGGAGCCTCGCTCCGTCTGCGCCTTGTCCTTGTCCTGACCCCCCTCGACCCCCGCCCTCACTCGACGTTGCACGCCGTGCAGGAGCTCGCGCTGCCCAGGCCGAAGGTCGCCGTGGCGGCGCCGGTGGTGACGATCTGCGCCTGTGACGGCGTGCCGTTCACGTCCACCGACTTCCACGTCAGCTTGCCCGACGTGCAGAACCGCGAACCGTCGAGCACGCTCAGCAACCCGGACTTGAGGATCACCTCGCCGGTCGCGGCCACGCACCCGTCGCCCACGTCCGTATGACCCAGCAGAAAGGAGCCGGGGGCGTTCGCCTTGGTCAGCCAGGTGCAGGCGCCGGTGATGTCCGTCCCGATGGCGATCGACCCGCCGTTCTCCGCGATCCACCAGCCCACGCTGGTTCCGGTCATGTCGTAACCGTCGAGCTTCAGCGGCGTTCCTCCGGCGTCCTTCCCGACGACGAACGCCCGGTTGTCCAGGCGCACCGCGATGTAGCCGATGCCGAAGACCGTCAGGCTGCACGCGCGGTCGTCGGGATACCCGGTGCATCCGCTGTCGCCCGTGAGGATCAGTAGGTCGTCGGTGTCGTTGAGCGGAATGATCGAGGATTTCTCCTTCAGCTCGATCGTCCCGCCCTTCCCGGTGATGGTGTGCGTGCCGTTGATCTTCAGACTACCGTAAGGCAGCGAGCCGTCGCCGAGGACGAGGTCGCCGTCCACGGTGGAGGTCAAGGTTCCGCCGTTGCCGAGAATGAGCACCGACCCCGACTGGATCGTCAGCTTCGCCCGCGTGCCGCCGCTCACCGTCATCGTGAGCTTGCCGGCCTCGGCATCCACCTCGCTGTTGTCGATGACAGGCCAAACACTCCCGCCTGTGGGGTTGTGGGGAATGACCACCTCGAATGTGTCGTCGGGCACGACGCTGCCCGACCAGTTGTCGTCTTCAAACCAATTCGTATTCACATCACCCTGCCACGTGGTTTGCGTCAGTTGGGCGAACGCCGGTTCACCGGCGCACGCGGCGCAGGTCAGCACCGCGATCAGAATCACAAGAATGTTCCTCATGGTTGAATGCTCCTTCGGAGCGACTTACGGCGTCGCCCCGGTAAAGGCGTTCTGGAGCCTGGCGTAGTCGTCCAGGTCCAGATCGCCGTCGTGATTGATGTCCAGAAAACGATCTTCGCACAGACCTTCCGTCCGGACGGGTCCGGTCATCGCTCGAACCAACCGCTTGTGGTCGCGCAGATCAATGTCGCCGTCAAACTCGCTGTCGCCGGTGCGGATGCGTCGCAGATACATCACGGCGCCGCGGTTTCGACTGTTTGGAGGATCCTCGGACCAGGAGGTCGCGATTTCTCCCCACTCATTGACGGAGCCATCGGAAAACCAGTAATCACTGTCCCTGAGCATGAACATGTTCATGCCCTCGTCCGTTACATCGAGCACCCACGGGTTCCAACTGGTCTTCTCGAAGTCGAAAATGGTCACGTACAGCCGAAGCCACTCGTTTAAGGCCGCCCGCCCGCTTCTTTCCAGCAATAGCCTGCTTTCAGACCCTGTCCAAAGCATTAACCGGGATGTGGAGAGCCAGGTCACGAAACCGGAGTTGGTAATCTCCGTTGCTTGATTCTGGGTGTATGGAGAGGGCAGCGTGATCTGCCGATCTGCATATCTAACGAGAACCTCCGCACTCCACGGATTGTCGCAGAAATTCGAATAAGGCCATGCAAATTCACCATGGTCGTTGAGGCTGGGTTGCACATTGCTGCGGTCGGCGTCGAACGTGAGTTGGGTCACCGTTGATCCGTCCCATTGGAATAGATTCTCCTGCCGAGGGCAGCGCAAACTTATGCTTCTCGACCACACAATGTTTCCAACATTGTTGATAGACCAGCCATTGAAGCTGTCGACGTTCTCGTCAATGACGGTTTCCTGGCCGTGACTGTATAACACAAGTTGCGTAACCGAACTACGATCAATGCCTCTTCCCCAGATAATCTGCCCTGCGTTGTTCATTTCAGGATGGACATTACGATCGTCTCCCTGGGTGATTCTGAAGAGGCGTCCATTGTCATAGACGAAGATCTCGCTGTGACCGTTGGATGCCTGCCATTGCGAATAAGCAACCTGCCCACAGTCGTTGAGATCCACGTTGGCTATGCCGTAGTCGTTCTCCGCGAACTCGACGATCTCGAATCCTGGCGGCAGGTTGACCTGCGCCTGAGCGTGGCAAGCCAGCCCCGCCACGCACACGACCCAGCACACCACGTGCCGCGACCTGCATCTCATGACTCGTTCCTTAATTCCAGACCTGCCCGACCGTCAAAGCGTCCGGTTCAAGCGATGACCGGACCCGTCCGGAGCGGAAATCTGTGCGTCAGTTGGTTTCAATGCCGGCCAGTCCGGTAACGTGAACGCCGCCGAAATCGCCGCTTGTGTCTTCGCTGATGACCACGGTGTCGCAGGTCAGCGTCCGGCTGTTCTCACCGTCGGATTGGAAGTACGACCCGCTGCCGTCATCCACGGTGAGGTCGTCAATCGTGCGGCTGGCGTCCAAGTCGGCGAAGCCAAAACTGCCGGAAAACGTCGCGTCGTCCGAGCTGTCATCCGGATAGCCCACGCCCGCCCCGGACCAGTTCGCCGTCTCGTTCCAGTAATCCGGGTCGCTGCCGCCGCCCGTCCACGTGAACGGCGCGAGCATCGCCATCGGCATCGTCATCGGCATCGGCTCGGCCCCCGTCGCCCCCGTCATCGGCGTCATCATCCTCGTCACCTCCGTCGCCATCACCATCGTCGGCGTCGGCTCCGGTCCGGTCGCGCGGGAAACCCCCATCCCCGCGCTCACGACGACGATCCCCGCGATCGCCGTCCAAGCGCCATTCTTCGTTACGATCTTATGATGAAACATGTTCGCAACTCCACGAAAAAATGCGGAAAAAGTTCCGGAAACGTTCCGGCATCACGATGCACGTCCCTGGATCGCCCTCTGAGCGGGCTTGAAGCCCGCGCGAACCCCCGTCCCGCGGCGCGCCAAGGCATCGGGAATGACGATCCTGGACGGTTGGCGCCGCGGGTTCGGGAGGATCGGGGGGACGGCGGGGCGCGCGGACGATGCCCCCGTTGGGGCGAGAAACAATCGCGCCGCCAGAAGAACGCGGCCGCAAGCCGTTCCGGATCAAGATCCGGACGGACGCGTCCGCGACGGGGATCGACCGCCAGGCCCGCTTCATGCGGACCCTCCCTTCGGAGGCTTGAAGCCTCCCTGATGCGGAGACGCAAAACCTCTCAGCACTGAAGCCGAAAGTTCCCTCAGCGCCGAAGCCTGAAGCCTGAAGCCTGAAGCCCCTTCCGTTCAGAAGCCCGCGGCCCCGCACCCGTGTCGAGCCGACCCCCTCAGACCTGCCCGGTACGCGTCAACGAACCAGCTTACCAAGCCCCCCTCCCCCCGATGTCAAGAGATTTTTTTGAGGCGCGCCTGATTTTTCACGCCGCCCGCCGCACGATCCCCGAGCACCCGAGTCCCGAACCCTCACACGTGGTCTCAAATCCGCATGAAAGCCCGGAATCTCGCACTCCCTCACGGTCGCGGATCGGCGCCGCGCGCGTCAGCAAGCGAACCTTCCGATCCTCCCTGGCGGAGTCGATCCCGCATTCGCGCTCGCGCGGCGAGCTCCCTCACGGTCGCGGCTCGGTAGGGGGCGCCCGCTCCCTTGCGGGTCGTTTGCGGTAAGGTAGCGGGCATGAATCCGATGTTGCGCCAATACCTGAAGCCGTCGCCGTCGCCGGCTGAGCGTGCCTGCGGGGTTCTGCTGCACGTGACGTCGCTTCCGGGCGGGTTCGGGTGCGGTGATCTGGGCGGCGCGCGGCGGTTTCTTGATTACCTGCATACCGCGGGGGTTCGCTGGTGGATGATGCTGCCGGTGCATCCGGTGGATCGCAGCGGTTGTCCGTACAAGACATCCTCTGTGTTCGCCGCCAGTCCGCTGATGATCGACCTGGACGATCTGGTCGAGCAGGGTCTGCTGGATCGTGCGACGGTGCGTCGGGCGGCGACGGTGCGTCGGGCGGCGACGGTGCGTCGGGCGGCGGCGCGGGCTCGGCGGGCGGGTGCGGTGAAGGGTTGGGGGGCAAGTGCGGCGAGGGGCGACTCGTCCGATCGGTCGGACTACGCGGCGGCGGCGGCGATGCGCATGCCGCTCCTGCGGGAAGCGTTCCGAGAGTTCCGGGCGTCCGGGCTGTGCGACCGGCTGGATTACGTTCACTTTGTCACGTCGCAGCCGTGGGTGGACGACTTCGCGGCGTTCGCCGCCCTGAAGCGCGCCCACGGCGGGCGGGTGTGGACGTCGTGGCCGAGGGCTGCGCGAAGAATGACGCCGGCGGACCGGGATCGCCTGACGGAGTCGGAGGAGGCGTTCGAGTTTTCCCGGTTCTGTCAGTTCATTCTGGATGAGCAGTGGGGGCGGTTGCGCGACGAGGCGTCACGGCGCGGGGTGGCGCTGCTCGGGGATATTCCGTTTTTCGTGGCGCATGACAGCGCGGACGCCTGGGCGTCGCCGGAGTTGTTCGAGCTGGATCGGAAGGGGCTGCCACGGACGGTCTCGGGGGTTCCGGCGGACTTGTTCAACCGCCGCGGACAGCGCTGGGGGCATCCGCAATACCGGTGGCGGGCGCACGTTGAGACAGGTTTCGCGTGGTGGGTCGCGCGATTCAGGCGAGCGCTGGAGATGTTCGACGCGGTGCGCCTCGATCATTTCATCGGGCTGCACCGGCTGTGGTCGATTCCGGCGGCGGATCGGGACGCGCGGCGCGGGCGCTGGATCCGGACGCCGGGAGAGGGACTGCTTTCCGCGTTGCGCAACCGGCTCGGAGAGCTTCCGGTTGTCGCGGAGGATCTGGGTGTGCTGACGCGCCGGGCGGCGGAATTGCGGGATGCTTTCGGGTTTCCGGGGATGCGCGTGCTTCAATTCGGGTTCGGGGACGAAAGCGCGGGGTCGCGGTATCACCGGCCCGAGGGGTATCCGCGGAAGTGCGTGGGGTTCACCGGAACGCACGACAACGACACGTTGAAGGGCTGGCTGGAGTCGCTTCCGGAGGCGACGTTCGAGCGCGTGAGGCATTATGCGGGAGTCGGTCGCTCGGGCGTTCATGAGGCGCTGATTCGCCGACTGCTGGAGTCGGAGGCGGACCTTGTGATGCTGCCGATGCAGGACGTGCTGCGGCTGGGCGGCGAGGCGCGGATGAACCGTCCGGGCGTGGCGCGGGGCAACTGGCGGTGGCGACTGTCGGCGCGGCAGTTGTCGGAGTCGTCGGCGCGGCGGTTGCGCGAGCGGATCGAGGAAAGCGGGCGTCTTGTTCACAACTCGTGAGAGTGTGCCGGGGAGGCGACGTGTTTCGGTCGTCCGGGTTCAGGGCGCTCGGAAGAAGTCGCTTTCTTGACATCGCGGGTCGGCGTGAAGGACAGGCGGGCGCGGCTCGGTGGGGTGCAGGGTCTGTGAGGCGTTGAGGGGCATCAGGTGCGGAAGCTGCGCGGCGAGGAATCGCGGATTGATCCAGCCGGTGTGGCCGCCGTGATGATGGCGCGCCGACCAGCCGGGCTCCCAGTGTACTTGTTGAAGCCGGCGGTAGGCGTCCGCGCAATCAGGATCGGACGGCCTGGGAATGACAAAACCGGATTGTCCGGCTGAGACGGTGCGAACGCGGTCGATCGTCCCGAAGAGGCGTGTTCCGAGGCCGAGGAGAAAGCGATCCCGACGGCTGACGCCGACGACGCAGCGTTGCACGCGGCTGAGGGCCGCGGTCAGATCGTACGTTGGTGAAATCGCGGGCGCAAGCAGGAGCATCGACGCGATCGGACGATCTTCCCGGAGGCGCTCGGCGGCGAAGACGGCGACGCCGCACCCGCCGCTGTAAGCGGCGAGGTGGATCGATCGGTCGGGGGTCCGGCGCTGCAGGGCGCGGATGTCACGTGCAAGACGGCAGGCCGCAACTTCGTTCTTGCGCCGCCACATCAGGTCGGTGAGCAGGTCGCCGCGCAACCCTGCGTGCCAGTCAAAGAGCACGGTGTGAGCGCGGGCGCCCGCCTGGCGCAACACGCGACGGATCATCAGCGGCGCGAACTGCCAACCCCCGACTCCGTCGAGCAGGAACAACGTCACAGGCGCGTCCGTGTCCTCGTCGCGCGGACAACCGTGGCGGACGAGTTCCTCGGCATAAGCCCGCAGGACGGTCAGGCGGTTCAGCAGGAAGCCCATCGCGCTGATGCTCCCGCGGGTAGACGCGGCGGCGGACCTTTCTCCCTCCAGCGTGGGCGTTCGCAGGCGCGCCGACGTCCGCCGTCAGTTTTTTGTCGGATCGAGTCCGAAGATGCGGGCGCTGGGGGACGCGACGCGGATCTGCTTCTGCGGACCGACGATTTTCTCGACTTCCTCCGCCGACTTTCCCGCGTCCTCGGCGATGTGCCTCGCCTGCGGCTGTGAAATCTCCTCGACGAGGATCTGCCCGCGAACGACCGCTTTCCGGCCGACGGCTTCGACGGGGATCAGCCGGCCTTCGATCGGACAGGTGAAGCGGATCATCAGCTTCTCGTCGGCGTTGCGTCCGGCGAGGGTCATCCAGCAGCCTTTCATGCGGCAGACGTTTTCGACGCGGCCGCTGACGAGAACGGTGCGGTCGGCGTAAGCGTCGGGGTGGGCGAGGATCTCGGTCGCCGCGACGGGCT
Organism: Planctomycetota bacterium; assembly: GCA_016860685.1. Lineage (GTDB taxonomy): Bacteria > Planctomycetota > Phycisphaerae > UBA1845 > UBA1845 > JABWBH01. The sequence continues at coordinate 60,504 of BOJX01000001.1, read as the reverse complement.
TCTCGTCGGCGTCCTGAAGCGGGTCTCCGAACTCCGCGAACGTCTGCGACGAAGCGCACCCGGCGCCAAGCAGCAGAAGAGCAAAGATTCCGGTGACGTTTCTGATCGTGTTCATTCTGTGTGCTCCTTGAGGATCGTGGTTTAACGTTGCCGTCATTGTCCGCGCCATGTTCCAGTTGATCGGCCGCTTCCTCCGGCCTCTCGGCGCCGAGGATGCTTCAGGGTGTCGGCGTTTTTCCGGCGGCGTCCGACGCAGGCTTCGGTGCGGCGGTTTTCGCCAACTCGGCGTCGATGATCCTGCCCAACTGGTCGGCCAGTCCCGGACCGAACCCGGTCTGACGGTGAGCGATCCTGCCGTCGGGAGAGATGATGACGAACCCCGGCAGGCTGGATACGCGGTACTCGCGCATCAGTTCCGCGGCTTTGAGGACATGAGCATACCCGGTTGCTTTCTCCGCAAGCATGCGTTTCGCCGGCGCGGGATCATTTTCAACGTTGACGCCGAGCAGAACGAAGGCCTTATCCTTGTACTTCGCGTGAATCTTCTCCAGGTCCGGCGCCGCCATCAGGCAGGGTTTGCACCACGTCGCCCAGAAATCCAGCAGCACGACCTTACCCTTGAATTCCGCGAGCGAGCGTTTTGCTCCCGAAAGATCCTCGAGTTCCCACGCCGGGGCCGGGTCGCCGACGCTGAGACGGTCTCGCTTTTTCCGTCCGGACTGGTCCTTAATCTGCCCCGCGGATTCGGGAGCGGCGGGTTGCGCCGGGACGGCGGGCGCGGGCGTCGTCGCGACGTCCTTCTTTGGTTCCGGCGGCATTGCAAAGGCGTCGGCCGGGGGATCGTGATTCAGGCGGAGGTTCGTGATCTCCATCACGACTCCGGTTTCCGCCTGCTCACCGGTGATGTCGGGAATCTTAACGAGTTTGTATTCGATGCGGCGGGGGATCGCATCGGACTCGGCGATGAAGCAGCGGTAGCGGAAGACCTTGCGTTGAAGGCTGTCCGGAGGCAGCAGCCGGCTTTCCTCGGATTCGGAGAAAAGCATGACGACGATGCAGGGGACGCCGCCGACGGTCTGACGGCCTTCAAATTCAAACGTCGTCGGCTGGAGCAGATAAGGCATGCGCGCGACGTTAAAAAGCTCATCGAGAGCGAGTTTGATCTCCTCGCGGCGGATGATGGAGCGGTCCTCGGCGGGCTTGCCCTTGAAGACGACGTCATCTTTCTCGAAGCGGATCGCGAAGGTTTCGCCGTCGTAGACCAGGTGAAACGGGTTGGACGATCCGTCTTCGTACCCGCCGCGGATGTTGAGCTTCGCCCCGACCGGGTCGTCCGGGGTCAGCGGCTGAAAGACGACGTGGCCCTTCAGGCGCGGGACGCGCTCGTCCAGCGGTTTGCCGACTCCGTAGCGTTGGACATCGTACTCGCCGAACCGGATGCCCTCGACGGCCTTGGACATCCGGGCCAGCAACGCTTTGATGTCGGGCACGAGATCGGCGGTCTGCTCCGCGGGCGTCGTCGTCGTCGGCGTCTGAGGCAACCCGGAAACCAAGACTAGCAGCAAGGCAAGCATGATCACGGACTCCCGTTAAGTTGGGGTTACACCCCGTGGCGTTCGAAACCCGGACTTCTTATCCTTTCCGTTCCGCGTCCCCGTCCGCATCGTCACGGTGACGCCCGGAGACGTCGGATATGCACCAAGATAGACGAGAAAGGCGTCAAACGACAAGCGCTCAGCGCCCTGTCGGTCACTTAGGTTTGCAAGAATCCGGATCCGAAGACCGAGTGCTGCCGAAGTCCGGGCCGAGGCGACAACATGATGCGTTTTGATGAAGTTCGCTTCGTCACCGCGCTGGGCCGCGCCTCGCGACGCGGACGCCTCCGGATCGGGGTGGGAGACGATCTGGCGTGGGTTCGGGGGAGCGGCGACCGGGGGTTCCTCCTCGGGGCCGACATGCTGCTGGACGGCGTTCACTTCGACTCCCGCCGGCACACCATGAGGGCGATCGGGCGGAAAGCGGTCGCCTGCAACCTCAGCGACTGCGCGGCGATGGCGGTGCGCCCCGCGGCGGTGACAATTTCGCTCGCGCTTCGACGCGGCATGACGATGCGGCAGGCGAACGACCTTATGCGCGGCGCCGCGGCGGCTGCGAAGGAGTTTGACGCGGAGATCGCGGGCGGAGACACGACGGTCTGGGATCACCCGCTGGCGATCGACGTGGCGATCGTCGCCGAGCCTTATGCAAGGGTTCAACCCGTGCAGCGCGACGGAGCGCGTGCGGGCGACCGGATTCTTGTGACGGGCCCGCTGGGGGGGAGCCTGCTGGGCAAGCACATGACGTTCACGCCGCGCGTCGGCGAAGCGCGGCGCCTGGCGCTGAGGCTTGGCGCGAGGCTTCACGCGATGATGGACATCAGCGACGGGTTGCTGCTGGACCTGGATCGGATGTGCGCGGCGTCGAGGGTCGGGGCGTGTCTCGTCGAGGAGGAGGTGCAGGAGGCGGTCAGCGCTGCGGCACGGCGTGCCGCGGTCCGGGATGGACGGAGCGCCCTCGATCATGCGCTTTCGGACGGCGAGGATTTCGAGTTATTGATTGCGGCTGCGGTCGATGATTCCGAGATACGCCGACTCGGCGTCCCGCTGATTCCGATCGGGTGGATCCGCAAGAGCGGATTCGTGATGCGGCTGGCGTCCGGGCAGATGCGGCAACTGAGGCCGGCGGGGTACGTACACCGGTGAAGCTGATGACGATGTGGCGCTGCGAGACATCAAGCGTTGAGGAGACGGCGGCGCTCGGGCGACGGATCGGGGAGTCCCTCGTCGGAAATGTCGTCATCGCCCTGGTCGGTCCGCTCGGCGCGGGAAAGACGCACCTGGTCAAGGGGATTGCGACCGGCAACGGCCTTCCCGACCCCGCCGCGGTGACGAGTCCGACTTTCGTGCTGGTCAACGAATACGAAGGACGGCTGCGGTTGCGGCATCTTGATCTTTACCGGGTGCGGTCGAGCCGCGAGCTTTTCGCACTGGGCTTCGAGGAAATGCGGGAATCGGGAAGCGCGGTTGTTGTGGAGTGGGCGGATCGGTTTTCGGATGCGATGCCGGTCGAGACGTTGTGGATCACGATCACGCCTCAGGTCTCGGAGGGGGGGCGGCGGTTCGAGTTTCGCGCAAACGACGCCAAGACGGACCTTATCCTGCAAGCCGTCGCCGGTCGGTAGGAATCCGTCTCCGCAGTGCGATCAAGGCGCCCCGCCGCGCGAGGACTCTGCGGGGGAAGGGCTGGACAGATCAGCGAAGATCACGCCGTCCTCGACGCGCGTGGCGTAGACGGGAACACGAGCGAGCGCGGAATGCGTGCAGACCCCGGTTTCGAGGTCGAACTTCCAGTGATGCCAGGGGCACGCTACCGTGCCGTCCGCGACCTCGCCGCCGGCCAGGTTTCCGCCTGCGTGCGGACAGTGGTTGTCGAGGACGTAGCAGCGCGGCGGATCATCGAAGCGGTAGACGGCCAGTTCGCGGCCTTGACGGATGACGAAGACGCCTCTGCCGGTCGGGCAGCGGTCGCACTCGATGATGCGGGTCCAGGACATCCGCGACAGGGTAACGCAGCGCGGCAAGCAGGGAAAGGGTCAGATTTTTCCAAGGACAGACATGTGCAAGACGAATCAATCGGCGTTTGTCCGCAGTCGTTGTCATCGTAGCGCCAGGGCGGTGAGCTTCTCACGTTTACGTTCGGCCGCGGAGCTTCTTTGCGCGGCGCTGGCGCTGAGCGCGACGGCGGTCCGGGCGGAGTTTGTCGCGCCGACGGCGATCATCGACGCCCGCATCGTCACCGGGACCGGCGAGATCATCGAACCGGGAACTCTCATCCTCGCGGAAGGGCGGATTCTTGCGCTGGGCAAAAGCGGAACGATCGTCATTCCGCCGGACGCGGAGCGGATCGACGCGACAGGTCTGACGGCTTATCCGGGGTTTATTGACGCTATGTCTCTGCTGGGCGTTCCGGACACTCCGCGCACCGAGGAGGCCCGGCAGCGTCTCGAGGATGAGCTTTTCGACGCCCGTGAAGGGCCGGCGCCGGAGTCGAACGAGGCCGCCCGCCGGGGCATCCGGGCACATCTTCGCGCCTACGATGTTTACGCGCCGAAGGAGGAAGCGCTGACTGCGCACCGCAAAGCAGGGTTCACGTCGGCGCTGATCGTGCCGCGGGCGGGCATTTTTGCGGGCCGCAGCGACCTGATGAATCTGTCAGATGCGCCGATCCGGCGGTCCCTCGTTCGCGGCGACATCGCAATGCACGCCGCCTTCGAGACGGGCGAGCCGGGCGACTACCCGGGGACGCTCCTCGGCGAGATTGCGCTGCTGAGGCAGACGCTGCTGGATGCCCGGTGGTGGGCGCAGATGAGAGAATACGCCGCCCGTCACCCCCGGACGGCGCCTCGCGTGGCGCATGATGCGGATCTCGATGCGCTTCAGGCCGTGCTCGCGCGGCGGCAGCCCGTCGTCTTCGAAGCAAACTCCGAGGTCGAGATTCGGCGGGCGCTGACCCTGGCGGACGAGTTCGGGCTTGATCCGATCCTCAGCGGCGCTCGCGAGGCGCACAAGATGGCTGACCTGCTTCGGGATCGCGGCATTCCGGTGATCGTCAGTCTGCGTTTCGACGAGGAGCCCGAATTCGGAAAGAAGAAACTGGAGGCGCCCCGCAAGCCGGACCTGGCGCCTGCGGCGGGCAATCCGCCCGAGTCGGTGGGGCCCCCTGGCGCCGCGGATCAGACGAGCAAGGCGTCCAATCCGGATAAGTCCCCGTCCCAGCCGGCGGAGGCGAAATCCGAGGAAAAACCTGAGGATCGTGAAGCGCGGTTCGAACCGGTGAAGGTCCGACAGGAGCGCCGCCGGCTCTGGGAGGAGCAGGTCGGCAACCTCACGAAACTCATCGAGGCGCAGGTGCCGGTGGCGATCCGAACGAGCGACCTGAAGAATGCGGAAGAGTTTTGGAAGAACCTTCGCAAGGTCATTGAGCGCGGCCTGACGGAGGAGGCTGCGGTGCGCGTGCTGACCAGTTCGCCTGCACAGATTCTCGCCGGGAGGGCGGCGTCGGCGGGGGCGGACCTGCGCCACCAAGTGGGGTCGCTCGCGCCCGAGCGCCTTGCGAATGTGACGCTGATGTCGGCGCCGCTGACGGAGGAAAAGGCGAAAGTCCGCTACGTCTTTATTGACGGCCGGAAGTTCGAGTTCGATCCCTCGGAGAAGGAAAAAGGGTCGGACAAGAAACCCGGCGATGACAAGACGGAGCCGACTCGCAGCGCCGCTGCGCAAGACGAAAAACCCTCCGTTCCGGACGGCGCGGCGACGGAAGGGGCCGCACCCACGGCGGCTTCCGAGCCGCAGGAAGAGCGCGGTCCGACGTTCGAGTCGGAAATCAAGGCTGACCGGATTCCGAAGACGCGTACGGGCGGCAACGTGCTGATCCGCGACGCGACGGTGATCCCGGTCTCGGGACCGACGCTCCCCCGGGCCTCGATTCTTGTGCAGAACGGAAAGATCGTGCAGATCGGCGAGGACGTCACCGTCCCCGACGGAGTGACGGTGATAGACGCCTCAGGGCGCTTCGTCATGCCCGGGATCGTCGACGCGCACTCGCACCTCGGAATCGACGGCGTCAACGAGTCCGCGCTTTCGATCAGCGCTGAGGTGCGGATCGAGGATGTAATCAATCCGTCGATGACCGGCGTGTACCGGGCGCTGGCGGGCGGCGTGACGACGGCACATGTGATGCACGGTTCCGCCAACCCGATCGGCGGGCAGTGCGACGTCATCAAGCATAAGTATCTGCGCCCGGCTGCGGAGGCGGTCGTGCCTGATGCACCGCGGACGATCAAGTTCGCGCTGGGCGAGAACGTGATCCAGTCCAACCGGCCCACGGCGGGCCCCGCGCGGCGGTTTCCGGCGTCTCGGACGGGCGTGGAGACGACTTACCGCCGGGCGTTCGAGGAAGCTCTGGACTACGCACAGGAGCGCGCCGAGTTCGCCCGCCGCCGGGAGGCCGGGGAGGACGTGCCGCCGCCGCGGCGTGACTTGCGCCTTGAAGCGCTGAGCGAGGTTCTGTCCGGGAACCTTTTCGTACACTGTCACTGTTACCGCTCGGACGAAATCCTCCGGTATCTGGATCTGATGGAGGAATACGGCGTGCGCGTGGCGGTGCTTCAGCATGTCTGGGACGGTTACCGGATCGCGCCTGAGATCGCCCGTCACGGGTGCGGCGCGTCGAGCTTCGCGTCGTCGTGGGCGTACAAGATCGAGGCGGAGCAGGCCGTTCCGCACAACGCGGCGATGCTCGCCCGTCACGGCGTGTGCGCGTCGATCAATTCGGACTCGGCGGATTACATCCGCTACTTGGCGTCGGAAGCGGCGAAGTCGATGCGCTGGGGCGGGCTTGGCGAGATCGAGACGCTGCGCCTGGTGACGCTGGACGCGGCTCGTCAGCTTCATGTGGATCACCGTCTCGGGAGCCTTGAGGTCGGCAAGGACGCGGACCTGGCGATTTTCAACGGACACCCGCTTAACTCCTTCAGCAAATGCGTCATGACGCTGATCGAGGGTGAGGTCTACTTCGAGGATGACCGTCCGGAAGCGTCTCCGGGTGCGGCGGAGGCGCCGTCCGTCCGGGACGTTCAGCGGGCGATTTCCCCGGCCGAGCATCGCGCGTACGCGATCCTCAACGCGACCGTGCATCCGATCAGCGGTCCGCCGATCGAGCGCGCGAACGTCATCATTCTGGACGACCGGATTCATGCGGTGGGACCGGGCGTCGAAGCGCCGCCGGGCGCGGGGGTGCTGGACGCCGAGGGGCTGCACGTCTATCCCGGACTCATCGATGCGGGAACGACGGTAACGCTCGACGAGGTCGAGTCGCTGCGGGCGACGAACATGAGCGGCGAGATCGGGACGTTTCAGCCGGATGTCCGGGCGGCGGCGGCCGTGTACCCCTTCAATGTGCATGTGTTCACGACGCGGGCGTCGGGGTTTACGACGGTGCTCGCCGTGCCGCGCGGGCCGCAGATCGCCGGTCAAAGCGCGATCGCGCAGCTCGACGGCTGGACCGCGAAGGAAATGTTCCTTTCCGAGTCCTTCGCGCTGCACGTGACGCTGCCGACGTTGCCGCTGCATCTGCCGCGGGAGGATCGCTCGAAGCGGGAGGAGGAACACAAGAAGCAGATCAAGGCGCTGGAGGACTTCCTCGCCCGGGCGAAGCATTACGCCGCGGTGAAGGACGCGGGCGCCGCCGCCGGAGCGAAGCGCGCGTATGACGCGCGGCTCGAGGCGATGCGGCCCTTTGTGCGCGGTGAACGCCCCGTCGTTTTCCACGCCAACGCACACGCACCTATCGTTGAGAGCGTTGAGTTCGCGCGGAAGCACGAACTGAAGTGCGTCATCTTCGGCGGACAGGAGGCGTGGAAGAGCGCCGCAGACCTGGCGAAGCACGGCGTCGCCGTGATTCACAGCGGACCGACGGGCATGCCTGGCGAATTTGACCCGTGGGACTCGGTATACCGGTGCGCCGGGGAGCTGGATCGCGCCGGGGTTCCGGTCGCCTTCGGGTCCGGCGCGGCGGATGTCGCGTTCACGATGCCGATGGACGTCGCGCTTTCCGTCGCGCACGGCTGGACGGCGGAGCGGGCGGAGCGCGCGTTGACGCTGGGCGCGGCGGAAATCCTCGGGATCGCCGACCGGCTGGGTTCGATCGAACCGGGGAAGCAGGCGGACCTGATCGTGACGACGGGTTCGCCGATTCAGGCGGCGACGCGGATCACGCACATGTTCATCCGCGGTGCTCCGGTGGATCTGGCGAACATGCACAGCGAAAACGTCGAGCGGTTTTCGCGTCGTCCTGCGCCGTCGCTGCCGCCTGCGCCGACGTTGCGCGGTCCGAAGAATCTCACCCGGACGCCGTAACGCAAGGGGGTGCGTCCCGCGCCGCGTCACGCCGACGCGCGGATGTCGCCGTCCGTCGCCGAGCGGTTGCAGCGTGCGACAAGAAGTCACAACTTGTCACGAGGCTGTACTGGCCTGCTCCAGGCGGGCGTTGTAAGCTTAAATTGCCGAAGAAGATGCAGGCGCCGCGTGGGCGCCTGGGCGGCGAGCGGCCGGCGCGTGGGGTGTGCGCGACCGGAGAAACGTCGTCGTGCCAGGAGGGAGTCCCTTCCGGCGCGATGACGTCAACAATATCGGCGAAGGTCGCCGGACCCCGCACGTGCGGCGGCTCGGCAGGACGGAGGATTGACACATGAAACGAATCGGGTGTGGGGGCTTGTGTGTGCTGGGTCTGATGTTCATGACCCTGCCGGCGTCGGCGGGGTCAGTTCCCGAGCAGTTCACGCTCGGGCGCTACGTGCCCGGCAACGTCTGGTTGTACATGCACGAAGTGCATAACCCCGAGCGCGCCTTCATCGAGAAGGAGTACGCCGAGGTCTTCGAGGCGTTCCACAAATCCGGCATCATCAACGACGTCAAGAGCCTGGTGATGTCCAACATTCCGTCGGAGGAGGACAAGGCGAAGGCCAACGAGGCGCTGAGCACGGCGGTCAAGCTGCTGGAGAGCGTCGAGTGGGGCCGGATGACCGAGAAGGAGTTCGTCTACGCGCACCGCATGCAGGCGCCGATGCCCGAGTACGTCTTCCTGTTCCGCGGCGCCGAAGGCAGCGGCGAGAAGAATTTCAAAGGACTGCGCGACATCGTTCACTCGATCGTGGGCTTCGCCACCGAGGCGATGAAGCAGAACATGCCCCAGGGCGAAGGCGCGCCGCCGATACCCCGTCTTGAGTTCAAGCAGATCGACGGCAACGACAATCAGTGGACGCTCGCGTTTCCGATCCCGATGCCGTATTCGCTCGACCTGGTCCGCGACGGCGACGTCATCGGCATCTTCCTCGGCGCGTCGGTCAGCGGCGAGGTCCGCGGGCTGATGTCCGGCAAGGGCGCCGTCCCGTCGATCGTGGACAACGCCCGTTTCCGCGAGGCGCTCAGCCAGGTTCCCAGCCCCGAGAACGGGATGGAGTTCTTCGACGTCAAGATGATGTTCGAGAACATCAACGGCATCGCGCAGATGGCGCTGTCGCAGGGCGGTCCGGGCGAGGAGATCGAGAAGATCCGCGCCCTGATCGGCAAGGTGCGCGGAATGATCGACTTCGTCGACTACGTCCTGGTGACGCACGAGACGGAAGGCGTCCGCGACATCGGCACGTCGGTGTGCCGCATTCAGGCGGAGAAGAAAGACTCGCCCATCTGCAAGGCGCTGACGGACCGCAAGGCGTTCGACGCCTTTGACAAGTATATCCCCGCGGACGCCACCGGGTTTTCGATGGGGACGGGCATCAACTTCGGCCTGCTTTACACGACGCTTGTCAACTTTATTGAGAAGGACGTTCCCGAAGGCGCGGCGGCGATCGCCCAGTACCGGGCGAAGCTCGCCGAGATCGGGTTCGACCCCGAGAAGGACATCTTCAGTTGGCTCAGCGGGGAATACGTGACGATTGAACTGCCGTCGGCGGGTCCGGCAAGCCCGATGGGGATGGGCGGCGGTGAGTTCGCCCTCATGCTGCGGGTCTCCGACACCGCGAAGGCGAAGGAGCGGCTCAACACGTTCGTTGAAAAGGCCAAGGCGAACATGCCTCCCGAGGCGCAGCAGCAGGTGGCGATCAACGCCGCCACCGGCGTCAGCGCCGAGGGCTTCCACGAAGTCAAGATCATGCAGCTTGCGATGATGATGCCCGGACTGGTTCCCGTCTTCGGCGTGGCCGGAGACTGGCTGTGTGTCGCCTCCTCGGCCGCGGCGATCAACAAATGTCTGGCGACCGCCACCGGCGACGCGCCGAGCATCAAGACCAACGAGCGCTTCCAGAAAGAGGGCCTGACCCCGACGGGTCCGGTGACCAGCGTGAACTTCACCGACATGAGCAACATGGGTCAGGAGCTGGGGATGGCCTTCGGCATGATGGGCATGATGAGCATGGCGATCCCGCCCGGTCCGGAGGGCAAGCCCGCCCGCGACATGCTCACGATCCTGACGAAACTCGGACCCGTCATGGCGAAGCTGGACTTCTTCAGCTCTGAGGCGTCGATGACCACGTTCGACGGGACGACGTGGAAGACGAAGAGCGTGATCACCTACAAGGATCCGAAGGCGTCGGCCCCCGCCGCGGATTCCGGCGCCTCCAGCTCGGGCAAACCGTAGCGCGGGCGAACCAGAGCTTTTGCATCAGACCCTGCCGGGGGCGGAGCGCCGCCCCCGGCATTTTCATGCGCCCCGACCGCTCAGAAGAACCGCAGAAGGGGTTGCCCGAGCCGCGTGGCTTCAGCCCGCGCGATCTGTCGCGCGGGCTGAAACCGCGTGGATCATTGTGTGGCGCGACATCGCCGCTACCGGTTCGCATGCTGCGCGACGCGCGTGCCGCGCCACAGCAGCGTCAATTGAGCGAGGACGACGAGGAGATTCAGGAACCACCAGGTCAACATGCCGAGAACGAAGCGGCCCTGACCCAGAGAATGACTTGCGGTCTGAAAGAACGAGCCGCGGTCCAGATCCCTGACGATCGCCGTGGACCACAACGCCCCCGCCGCCGCCCACAACACCAGGTAGCCCGACTGATACCCAGCCATCTGCATCGCCGCGGGAAGCAGGTTGCGTCGCGTCTGCCACCCCGCGAGCAAGCCGATCAGCAGCGCCGCGATCAGCAATTCCGCAAGACCGACAAGGGTGCAGCCGATGCCGAAGCAGATCAGGACCGCGACCATCTCCGGACGGTCCTCCCGGAACGGATCGCCGTCGGCGCCCACGAGGATCGCGAAGATGAATCCCAGCACGGTCACCGCAAAAGTCAGCAGCAAGCTCACGCCGACGAAGGACCGCCACTGCGGCGAAGGCGACGCGCCTCGCACCTGACGTCCCAGCTCGCGCGGGGCCGTCAGCGCCAGAATCGCCGTGTCGAGGTACGCCGCGATGCGGCCCAGGGTTTGTCGTCGCTCCCACGGCGACCCGGCGTGAAAACAGCGCCCCAAGGCCCGCTCCGCGGATTCGCCGCATTCCGGGCAGCGCGGCTCGACCAGGTGCGTCAGGTTGTACCCGCAGAACTCGCAGGTCGGGGCGCGCGGCGGCGCGGACGGCGGGCGAGCGACTCCGGCGCAAGCGAGCAACGCTCGGACGCCGAACGCAATCGCCAGAAACACCAGCGTCGCCCGGGCTTCATCGGGATACCGCACCGGCAGAGGAAGCGATGCGTAGTGCGCCTCCCACGCGGCCTGGTGCTCGGCGTAGTGCGCCTGCATCTCACGTTGGTAGACATCGGCCTTCGTCTTGAATTCCGCCCACTCCGCTTCCGTGCCGGGCGTGCCCAGGATGCTCGCCGGCATCGGCGGCGCTTCCGGTGGGACACGCTTGAACTCGAACAGGCGCGCGGCGACGGCCGCATCGATCCAGTACCCGAGCAGCCCCAGCAGGACGAGCAATACGACAGGCGCCGGCAGGAACAGGTAGATCGTGCGAAGGGCGTGACGGAAGCTCGACGTAAGTCGTTCTTGAACCGCCCCCCACGGCATGATGATCAGGGCGGCGACGATCAGTCCGAGTTCCCACTCCCCCAGGACCAGCGTGATGAATCCGATCTCCCCGGCGGACAGACCCCGGACCGGGATCAGATCCTCAAGCTCCTGGTTGAACGTCTGCCACGGCCCCGTCCCACGATTCCAGTTTCCGTCAAAGGTGCTCGTAAAAAAAAAGCTCGCCAGAAGGATCAGGCCCGACATGACGACGTGCCACGCATACATCCGCCCCAGCCGCTCCCCCGCAAGACGGGAGGCGGTCCAGCGCGGCGCCGCCAGCAGCGTCAGCGGGCTTAAGAGGAGGATGAGGAAGCTCGACCGGCGCGCCGTCCCCGGAGCGGCGGCGCTCTCTGCGACGGGAGCGTCAGAAGAAGCGGTCGATATCCGCGCGTCGTCGGTTCCGCCGTCCCCGGCCTTGTGGATCGAAGACGTCGCGGGTGATGAGGCGTCGTATCCCTCTGATGTGGTACTCATGTCGTCGGCGCAGCGTACTGCACGGCGTGAACTTCCGCGACGAGCCGCGTCAGTCGTCGGAGTCGCCTGGGGTAAGTCCGGCGCGATCCGGTTTCCTCGCGGCGGGCCAGAGCAACGCCCACCCCGCCAGCAACGCCGCACCGCCGACCGGCGTCACCATCGCAAACACTCGCCCGCCGCCCAGCGCATATACGTAAAGACTCCCGCTGAAGATCGCCGTGCCGACGAGGAACGCCGTCCCGCTGGCCGTCGCCCAATGCGACGGCGCTCGCGCCGCGACCCGCGCCACGCCGAGCAGCGCCAGGGCGTGATACATCTGGTATCGCGCGGCGGTCTCGAAAACCTCGAGGCGATCGGCGGCAAGGCGTGTCTTCAAGGCGTGTGCGCCGAAGGCTCCCGCGGCGACCGCCAGCAGGCCGTTGATCGCGGCGGTTCGAATCCAGAATTGCGAAATCCCTTTCATCCAACCTGCTCTCGCAACGATGCTTGCAAAGAGGCTACCCCACGGCGCCCCCTTGATAAACTCGAAGGAAGGGTAGCCGCTGCGAGCATGAAAAAACATTAATTTGATTCCGTATGCCGCCGGCGGAGGGGAAACGCGGTCGATCTTTGCGCCGCTTTCGTCAACCGTTAATCTTCCGTCAGCTTTCGCGCCTGAGGTTTACGCCCCAACGACAGCAAGGGGACAAACTCAGGCGGGCGCGTGATCGTCACGCTCCGGGGCGCGCGGCAGTTCAATCGAGGGGGTTATCAATGCGGAAACGTGCGTGGGTAGCACTGGCGCTTTGCGCGCTGGCGGGTCAGGCGTTGGGGCAGGGATTCCTAAGCGAGTTGCTCCTGGATCCGCCCTCAACCGACAACGGACAGGAGTTCGTCGAGATTCAGGCGGCGCCGAACTTCAATTTCAGCGGCTGGTGGTTCCTGGTCATTGAGGGCGACGGGACCGGCGGCGGCGTCATCGATGTCGCGCTCAATCTCAGCTCGTACTCGACGGGCGCCAACGGCCTCCTGCTCATCCGCGACTCGGGCACAGTGCTCCAGCCGCCGCCGGACCCGGACACGAACGTCGTCATCTTCGACTTCAACCCCGACATCGAAAACGGCACGAACACGTATGTGCTCGGTTTCGGCGGTACGTTCACCGTCGGACAGGATCTTGACGCCGGGAACGACGGCACGTTGGACGGACCGCTCCCGGATTTCACCACGGTGGACGCCGTCAGCTACAAGGAGTTCGACGGGACTCCGGACGACGAACATGAGTACGCCGACGATCTCGGCGGCACGGCGCTGGGGCGCTTCGAGTCGTACACGCCGGACGCCTTGCACCGCATCCGCTGCGGGTCCAACGCCCTGCTCTGGGCCGGCGGCGTCGTTACGGGCACGTCGCCCGGTCCCTACAACTGGGACACGCTCCAGATGTTCGGTTGGCAGACGATCGGCGTGAATTCGCCACCGACGCTGAATCCCGGCAACCTCAACTACTCGATCGTGGATTGCGACGGCGACTGCGTGTCGGACTTCATCGAAGGCGACCGGGATGACGACGGGATCATCGATGACTGCGACGCATGCCCCGACGATCCGGATAACGACGCGGATGGCGACGGCGTCTGCGGCGACGTCGACAATTGCCCGGACGTGAGCAATAAGGATCAGTCGGACCGGGACGGCGACGGCGCGGGCGACGCCTGCGACGGCTGCCCGGACGATCCGAACAAGACCGAGGAAGGCGCGTGCGGCTGCGGCGTCAGCGACGATGACACGGACGGCGACGGGACGCCGGACTGCAACGACGGCTGTCCGGACGATCCGAACAAGACCGAGGAAGGCGCGTGCGGCTGCGGCGTCAGCGATGATGACACGGACGGCGACGGCACGCCCGACTGCAACGACGGCTGCCCGGACGATCCGAACAAGACCGAGGAAGGCGCGTGCGGCTGCGGCGTCAGCGATGATGACACGGACGGCGACGGGACGCCGGACTGCAACGACGGCTGCCCGGACGATCCGAACAAGACCGAGGAAGGCGCGTGCGGCTGCGGCGTCAGCGATGAGGACACGGACGGCGACGGGACGCCGGACTGCAACGACGGCTGCCCGGACGATCCGAACAAGACCGAGGAAGGCGCGTGCGGCTGCGGCGTCAGCGATGATGACACGGACGGCGACGGCACGCCCGACTGCAACGACGGCTGTCCGGACGATCCGAACAAGACCGAGGAAGGCGCGTGCGGCTGCGGCGTCAGCGACGATGACACGGACGGCGACGGGACGCCGGACTGCAACGACGGCTGTCCGGACGATCCGAACAAGACCGAGGAAGGCGCGTGCGGCTGCGGCGTCAGCGATGATGACACGGACGGCGACGGGACGCCCGACTGCAACGACGGCTGTCCGGACGATCCGAACAAGACCGAGGAAGGCGCGTGCGGCTGCGGCGTCAGCGACGATGACACGGACGGCGACGGCGTCGCGGATTGTGTGGACAATTGTCCGGACGTCCCGAACCCCGGTCAGGAGGACTCAGACGAGAACGGCGTGGGCGATGCCTGCGAAAGCGGCGGCGACTGCACCGGTCTGGAGTTCCTCCAGATGGGCTGCAAGCTGCACCTGGACAACTCAATCACCGTGGTGTCGAAGCTGTTCAACGGGCGTCCGGGGACAACGGTCACGTTCCGTCTCGACGACAACCCGATGACGGACTTCCCGCGCGTCGTGAAGGACAACGGCCGGGCGAAGGTGAAGTTCTTCCGCATTCCGAACGGGCGGCACTTCGTCGATCTCGTCGAGTGCGGCGTGGAGGCGAGCATCACCTGCGGTCCGCAGCCCTGACGCGACAACCGGGCAAACTCGGTTCGCCCCTGACCGGGTGATCGGCTGAGAATCCGAAACGCGCGGGCCTGCGATCATGACGGATCGCAGGCCCGCGCGGCTTTTCAAACTCGAGGAATGCGAACCCTCTGAACCCGGCGGAGGTTGAACGGGGCTTCGCCCCTGACGCGCGTTGAACGAGCATGAACCCTGTTCGGATCCGAATCCTTCTGGTCGGATTCCGGGCGTCTCACTCGCAATCCGTCGCCGAGCAGCGCTGCAAACCGCGGCATTGGAGGATGCAGACCTCGTGCGGACCCGCGTCCACGTTGCGCCACTTCGCGCGAAGGCGCCGACCGGGCCCCTCCACCAGGATCATGCGCAGGTCGTCCTCATCCATCGCGAAAGTGACGGGGGTTCCCGCGGCGAGGTGGACGACGGCCGACGCCTTGATCACGCCGCGGCCGCCCCCGTTCCGACAAGTCGTGCGCACCTCGCCGATCCCCTCACACGGATCGTCGCCGTCGACGTACCCATCGCAATCGGTGTCCACCCGGCGCTCCCACCATGAGAGTCGATCGGTGTGGAAATTGTACCCTTTTCCGCCAAAATACTGAAGCGTATCGCGGGCTTCGTCATACGCCATCGCGTGGTCCTCGCGCGTGAACACCGCTCGCGCTGATCACACGAGGCATTCGTCGGCGCGGACGACGGTCCCGAGCGCGGCGACGGTCAGGACGGCGAGCGCCGGCATCCTCCCCCTGCGATCCTGGTCCGGCAAGTGAACTCGGTACGGTGCTTTCATCGTTCGTGGCCTTCTGGCGGTGACGCCGTTTTGCGGTCGGTTGTCCGTTCGACTCCGGAAACCGGCGGCCTCGATATCCCTACGCTCGGCGGGGGTGCAGGGTACGCGCCGCTTATGATACCGCGCCGCACGTGGCGATCGTCCCCGGAGCCATCGGTTTTTATTCAAGGCGTATGCGGCGGGGATGCCCGTTACGGCCCCGCAGGAGGCGGAAACCGTCCCGTTTGCGTCGATCCGGGTGATCCGGTAATCCCTTCAGGGCTATGCTGGATCCGAAATTCATACGAGAGAACCCGGAGCTGATCCGCCAGGCCGCGGCGGCGAAGCGCGTCGCCTGCGACGTGGATCGCCTGATCGCCGTGGACGCCCGCCGCCGCGAAATCCAGGTCGAACTCGACGGTCTGCGCGGCAAGGTCCGCGAGGGCGGCGAATTGATGGGCCTGCTGCGCAACCCCAAATCTCCCGCCTACAAGCAGGCGCTATCCGCGGGGAAGACCGAGGCCGACATCAAGGCGTTCGCCGACGAGACGCAGGCGGAACTCGCCGGGCTGAAGCCGCTTATCAAGGCGCTCGAAGACGAGGAGCAGACCGTCGCGGCGGAGTTCGACCGCCTCATGCTCACCGTGCCGCAACCGGCGGACCCCGAGGTTCCGCCGGGCAGGGACGACACCGAGAACGTCGAGATCAGGCGCGTCGGCGAGGTGCGACGCTTCGACTTCGAGCCGAAGGACCACGTCACGCTCGGCACGGAGCTGGGCATTCTCGACATCGAGCGCGGCGTCAAGCTCGCCGGCAGCCGGAATTACATCCTCAAGGGTGACGGTTCGCTGCTGCATCAGGCGGTGCTGCGCCTCGCTCAGGACATGATGATCGCCCGCGGGTTTGTTCCGATGACGGTCCCTGTCCTGGTGCGCGAGGATGTAATGGTCGGAACGGGATACTTCCCCGCCGGGCGCGATCAGGCGTACCTCTGCGAACGCGACGCGATGTCGCTCGTCGGAACCGCGGAAGTCCCGGTCACCGCCTATCACTCCGAAGAAATCCTCGCCGAGGGCGACCTGCCGAAAAAGTACGTCGCGCAGTCCACGTGCTTCCGGCGCGAAGCCGGCGCCGCGGGCAAGGACACGCACGGCCTGTACCGCATTCACTTGTTTGAAAAGGTCGAGCAGGTGGTGATCTGCCGCAACGATGTCGAAGAGTCCAAGCGCTGGCACCACGAGATTCTGAAGAACGCCGAAGACGTGCTGGCGGCGCTGAAACTGCCCTACCGCGTGGTGAACGTCTGCGCCGGCGACCTCGGACAGGGACAGGCGCAGAAGTTCGACATCGAAACGTGGATGCCCTCGCGCGGCGGTTACGGCGAGACGCACTCAGCCTCGCGCTTCTACGAGTTCCAGGCGCGCCGCCTGAAGCTGCGCTATCGTGACGGCGCGAAGAAGAACCACTACTGTCATACGCTCAACAACACGGTCATCGCCTCGCCGCGCATCCTGATCCCCGTCCTGGAGCTTTATCAGAACGCGGACGGAACGGTGACGATCCCGGAAGCTCTGCGCCCGTACCTCGGCGGCCGGGAGCGGATCGAGCGATCCGGCTGAGTCGCCGGCCCTTTATAACCGAGCCTGATCGGGCGGTCGGTGCACAAATTGTCGATTGTAGCCTTTTGAATGACAGGCGCTCGCGCCTCGCCCCACAAAAAGATCCGTGGAATGATCTTACCAGATTGAGAACTCATGATCGGCGCTGGTGATGCCGGTTTTTCCTGGTGAATTTTGCGTCTCGGAGGGACGGAGGAAGCCCTGCAAAGACGCAAGTCCGCCGCTCAGCAGGTTCTTCGGGGCTTCCGTTATCCGATGTCCCGCCCCTCTCGGGCGCCTCTCCGCGAGACACCCTCGGAGGCCTCTCCGGGGCGTCGGGGCGCGCTGCGCCGTATCTTCAAGACCCTCAGGACGCTGCACGCCGGAGTCGGATGAAGAATCAGGACGCACGAAAAACACGCCCTCTCACGGGTGCGGCTTGGTTACGAAACCGCGTCACAGCGTTCAACGTACGAACTGCTCAGCAAAATACTTCGCGGTGAGCGGTTCGCCGGTGGCGCGTTTCGTCAGTTCGTTCCACGAGTAAAGGTTGCCGGGGCCGAAGACCTCCCGCCGGAGGTAGTCGCCGGCTTTCGTCTCACCGAAAAAACTTGTTTCGCCCGGCGACGCCTGCCCGAGGACGCGACGAGCGATCGTGTTGCGGACCTGGGCGGCGAAGAGGTCGCCCATCAGGTAGCTGTGGTAATACACCGGCTCGGTGAGGATATGCACCTTCGCGGCGTAGTCCGGGCGGTCGGTGGATTCGGGCGGGTTCAGAAGCTGGTAGCGCCTCTTGAGATCCCACCAGAGTTTGCCGAGATCCTGATCCGGCTGGGTGTACAATCCGTGTTCGAACCGCACCATCACCTGGGTCCAGCGGGCGAACATGAGTTTCTCCATCCGAAGGGCGTCGGCCGCCGCCTTGCCCGCAGCCGCCGCTTCGTCCGCTTTGAGCTTGCGGACGCGGGCGAGGAAATCCGCGTTCTTGACGATCGCGCCGAACATCATCGCGACGCCTTCGGTGGTGATGCTGTGCGAGGCCTCGCGCAGGGTGAAGGGCAGAGTGCGGTCAATGTACTTGTCGTAGACGGCGTGTCCGATCTCGTGCATCGTGGTGTCGGCCCAGTACAGGTTGGGCTTGATGTTGCAGAGGACGCGGATGTCGCCTTCACGGTCGATATCGGTGGCGAAAGCGTGCGGGCTTTTGCCCTCTTTTTCGAGGAGGTCGCTGCGGGCGAAGATGTCCTCGCAGTCGAACCCGAGGCTCTGATAGTAATGCTTGGTGAGGGCGACGAGGTCCACGTCGCGGTAGACGGCGTCGAGATCCACGCCTTCGACTTCCGGCGCCTCCTGAAAGAAGAGGTCGCCGAAGTGCCACGGTCTGAGGTCCGATTCCGCGACGCCGAATTTTTTCGCCCGCGCCGCGTCGATGCGGGCCTTGATTTCGGCGAAAGGCGCGGCGGTCAAGCGGTCCAGTTCGTCAAAAAGGGCGAAGAAAGGCTCGGCCTCGATCTCCTGCGAGGCGAGTTTGTACGCGTGAAAGTCCGGATAGCCGAGCTGGCGGGCCAGTTCGTTGCGCAGGGCGACCAGTTCGCGCAGCTTTCCGTCGGCTTTGCGCCCGACCTGCATGTATCCCTTCCACGCCGCCTCCGCCTGCTTCGAGTCCGTCGTTTCGGCGAGGATCGCGCGGACTTCGTTCTCGGTGAGGAGCTTGCCGCCGACGTCGCTGCGGTGGGTATTGAAGGTTTGCTCGATGTCCGACTGAAGATCGACGATGCGGTTTTGCAGGTCCGGATCGGCGTGGGCGGCCAGGAGGTGAAGGCGCATGACTTCAAGCTGCCGGCGTTCCACGGGGTCGGTCACGGCGCCGCTCTTGAGGATCGCGTTGACCCGATCCGCGAGGTACGTGTCGCTGTGCAGGGCGACGAGCGCCTTGTCGGCCTTTTTTTTGCGGTCGAAGGCTTCGTTGGAGCCGGTGGTGCTGGCCTCCCACCAGGCGCGGTTGGCCTCGATCAGCACCGGCTGATACCGAGTTGTGTACGCTTTGATCAAAACCTTGGCCTCCTGCTCCGGGGGCATTGCGGGCGTCTCCGTCTGCGCCGCCGCGCCGTGAAAAGAACTCGTCAGAATCGCCACCGCAAGGATTGTCCTCATCGTCTTCATGTGACCTGCCCTCAGAACCCGGCATAAGCGACGCCGGAAGACGCCGATGCGCTCCCGGACCGCGACGTTAGATTACGCCGACGCCACGTTGCCGGGAAGCGTCTGCGCGAGGAGCGCTTCCGCGGCGCTCAGGTTGCGCGAATTCACGAGGCTTTCTTAATACGATCGCAAGACACGCGGCTGCTGGTGAATTAGACTGCGCGGAGGTGAAGCCCCGGGCCGGCGGAATCTCAGTCGCTGGGGAGACGGGGAGCGGGCCATCATCAGCGGAGGATCGCAATGTTGAGCAGGAGGATCGGGCGGGCGTGGGGCGGGCGAGCGGCGGCGGCGCTGGCGATCTGGGGAGGCGTCGGCGCTGCCGCAGGACATGAGGGGCACGATGAGCCACGCCCGGCACAAGCCGCAGCGGCGCCTACCGGGCAGGTGCGGGGGTTCGTGTTCGAAGACCTCAACCGGAACGGCAAGCGCGACGAGGGCGAGCCGGGAATTCCCGCAGTGCGCGTCAGCAACGGGCTGGACCTCGTGTACACGCGGTCGGACGGAGCGTACGAACTTCCGGTCGGGGACGACACGATCCTTTTTGTCGTGAAGCCGGCGGACTGGATGACCCCGGTGGACGAGCACAAGCTGCCGAAGTTCCACTACATTCACAAGCCCGCCGGTTCTCCGCCGCTGAAATACGCGGGCGTGGCGCCGACGGGGCCTCTGCCGGCATCCGTGGATTTTCCACTCTACCGTCGCCCGGAAGCGTCGAAGTTTCAGGTGTTGATCTTCGGCGACACCCAGCCGCGCAATCAGCGCGAGATAGATTACATGGCGCACGACGTGATCGAACCGCTGATCGGATCGCCGGCGCTGCTGGGGGTCACGCTGGGGGATGTTGTCTTCGATGATCTTTCGCTTTTCGGAAGTCTGAACGCCACGGTCGGGAAGATCGGCATCCCGTGGTACAACGTGCTGGGCAATCACGACATGAACTTCGACGCGGCGGACGACCGGCACTCGGATGAGACGTTCGAGCGCGTTTACGGACCGCCGTATTACTCGTTCGACGTGGGCAGGGTTCACTTCGTCGTACTGGACAACGTGGTCTGGATTGCGAAGACGGCGGACCAGGACGCGCACTACGTCAGCGGGCTGGGCGAACGCCAGATGCAGTGGTTGGTGAACGACCTGAAGCTGGTGACGCCGGAGCATCTGGTCGTGCTGATGATGCACATTCCGCTGCGGGAGACGAAGGAGACCGCGGCGATCTTCGCGGAGCTGGCGCGCTTTCCTTACACCCTGTCGCTCTCGGCGCATGCGCATTTTCAGGAGCACGTGTTCTTCACCGACAAGGAGGGGTGGACGCGCCCCGAGCCGCATCATCACGTCATCTGCGCGACGGTCTGCGGAAGCTGGTGGGGAGGGTTGAAGGATGAGAACGGTATCCCGCACGCGACGATGTCCGACGGCGCGCCCAACGGGCACAACCTCATCACGTTTGACGCCGCGCAATACACGATCGAGTTCCGCGCGGCGCGCCGTCCAGCCGATCATCAGATGAGCATCCACGCCCCCGAGGTCGTGGCCGCCGCGGACGCGGGCAAGACGCTCGTGACGGCCAACGTTTTCGCGGGCAATGAGAAAACGCGCGTGCAGATGCGCGTCGGCGACGGGGCCTGGGTGGACATGACGCCGACGACCGCGATGGACCCGACGTTCGTTGAAGCGGTCGCGGCCGAAGCAAAGGTGCAGCCGCCGCCGGAGAACAAGCTGCCGAAGCCGACGCGCACGCCGCATCTGTGGACGGCGACGTTGCCGAGCGCTCCTTCAAAAGGAACGCACGTCATCGAGGTTCGGGCGACGGACATGTTCGGCCTGACGCACACCGGGCGGCGGATCATCCGAGTGGAGTAATCTCGGCGAGATTTGCCTGCGCGGATCCTAACAGCTCGTTGAAGAACTATCGGTCTTTGTGATGCCGGTTTTTCTGATGATATTCGCCTCCCGGAGGGAGGCGCACCCCCTTTGTTTGTCAGGCATGTCGTGACTGTTGGGGGGTGCAAGTCCTCTGCGGGCCGTGATGACCGGAGCCGCCAGGCCGAGCAAGGGTGTCCGCCGTGAGGCGGAATCTGAAGGAAGCTGACGGCCAAAACTCGGACTCGACGCACAGAAACCGGATGCCAGGCCGGCGGCGAAAGAAGCGCTGTCCGAGGAGTGTTTCGCGCGGCAAGGCCTTCTCAACCTCACCGCGCGACATGCCGCATTGCAACACTGAAGGAACCCGCCGGATATGCTGAGTACGTCCGGTGGAGTGAGAGGACGGGGGCCGCGAGGCCCCCTCCTACCCGATTGCGAGCGGGAGGCGCCGGGCGAGCGGCGTCGTCGGCTCCGCGACGGGTTTCTTGACGGCGCGAGCCGCCCTCTTACACTTTCATCCGCGTTCCGCATTGAGAGATCCGGAACACCCCGCACCGACGCGCTTCGGTTCGCAGAGACGAGCATCGTTGCCTTCGCACATCTGCGTCCCTCTGCGTCTTCTGCGGATTCGCTGGTTTCAGGGCAAGGCGCGCCCCGCACGGGGACGGCTGGGCGGACGCGAGCAGAGCAAAGGAGCAACTGTCATGGCGGTTCGGGTGGCGATCAACGGGCTCGGCAGGATCGGCAAGATCGTGTTTCGTATCATGTCGCAGCGGGCGTCCGATTTCGAGGTTGTCGCCGTCAACGATCTGACCGACGTGCCCTCCCTCGCACACCTGCTGAAGTACGACTCCGTCCACGGCCGCTTCGAAAAGCACGTCGAGGCGAGGGACGGAGCGATCGTCGTGGAGGGCAAACCGGTCCGGGTGCTGGCGGAGAAGGATCCGTCGAAACTTCCCTGGAAGGAACTCGGCATAGACGTCTGCATCGAATCCACCGGCGTTTTCACAAAGCGTTCGTCGGAAAAGGGCGGTTACGGCGATCACCTCAAGGCCGGGGCGAAAAAGGTGATCCTCTCCGCGCCCGCCAGCGACGACCCGGACATCACCGTCGTCCTCGGGGTCAACGATGACCAGCTCAAGGGCAGCCACCTGTGCATCTCGAACGCGAGTTGCACGACGAACTGCCTCGCGCCGATGGCGAAAGTGATTCACGAGACGTTCGGTCTGGTCGAGGGGCTGATGACGACCGTCCACGCTTACACGAACGACCAGCGCGTCTCCGACCTCGTGCATAAGGATCTGCGCCGCGCCCGCGCCGCCGCGCAGAACATCATTCCGACGACGACCGGCGCCGCGAAAGCGGTCGGGAAGGTGCTCCCCGCCCTCGACGGGAAGCTCAACGGCTTCTCCCTGCGCGTGCCGGTGCCGGACGGGTCGATCGTGGATCTTGTCGCCACGCTTCAGAAAAGTGCGACGAAGGAGGCGATCAACGCGGCGCTGAAGGCTGCGTCCGAGGGTAAGATGAAGGGCATCCTCGAGTATTGCACGGACCCGGTCGTCAGCAGCGACATCATCGGCAACCCGGCGAGCTGCATCATCGATGCGGAAAGCACGATGACGATGCCCGGCAAAGGAGGCACGCTCATCAAAGTCGTCGGCTGGTACGACAATGAGTGGGGCTACTCCTCACGCACGGTGGATCTCGCAGCCCGCGTGGCGCGGATGTAGCGGCGATCGCACTGAACGCGCACCCCCGCGAGGCACGCGGTTAAGTATGTGCATCGGGATACCGCGTGACGGCGACGGGGGCAGGGTCTATCATGCGCAGATGCGCATTGCACGGTTTCTGACGCGGGATGGGCGCGTGCTTTCAGGGCGCGTCATTGACGAAGGCGCCGCCGAACCGATCGACGGCGATGTCTTCGGCGCGCCTACGATCGTACCGCGCCGTGTGAACGTTGCGCGGTGGCTCGCGCCGGTCGTCCCGCCGAACATCTTCGCGATCGGGCGCAACTACGCCGCACATGCGAAGGAGACGGGCTCGCAGGTTCCCGAGGCGCCGCTGATCTTCATGAAGGCGACGACGTCGGTGCTCGATCCGGGCGGCGAGATTGTTCTGCCCGCGCCAGCGCCGAGCGAGGTGGATTTCGAGGCGGAGCTGGCGATCGTTATCGGGCGACGAGCGAAGGACGTTTCTGAAGCGGAGGCGCTGAACTGCGTTTTCGGTTACACCTGCGCCAACGACGTGTCCGCCCGCGACTGCCAGCGCAACGACAAGCAGTGGGCCCGCGCGAAGGGCTTCGACACGTTCTGCCCCCTCGGACCCTGGATCGTCACGCGGGACGAGTTGGACGCGGCGGTGTGCCCGATCCGCAGCCGGCTTAACGGCGCGGTCATGCAGGACTCGAACACGCGCGACATGATTCACGGTTGTGCAAAGCTGGTCAGCTACGTGTCTCACCAGTTCACGCTGCTGCCGGGCACGTTGATCCTGAGCGGCACGCCTGAGGGGGTCGGGTTCGCCAGGAAACCTCCCGTGTTTCTGAAACCGGGAGATACGATCGAGGTCGAGATCGACGGCATCGGCGTGCTGCGCAACACGGTCCGCGCGGCGAGCGCATGACGGCGACCGAGGCGGCTCGCGGGGACGCGGCGGCACGCGGGGGGGTTACCCCGGCGCTCGCTGGGACAGGCAGCGCCGGACGCGGGCGCAGGTCGCGGCTTTCCCCAGCAGCGAGAGGCTGTCCTGGATCGGCGGGCTGACGGTCGTGCCGGTGATTGCGACGCGCAGCGGCTGGGCGACGTCGCCCATCTTCAGGCCTCGCGCGGCGCATGTGCGTTCAAGAAGGGCGTGCAAAGCCTCGGGCCGCCAGTCCGTCTGTGCATCCAGGTCCGTCAGGATTGCGGCGAGCGTCGCGTACCCCGCCCCCTCGTTTTTCTCAAGCACCTTCCGCACGGCGTCGGGGGCATATATGACCTCGTCGTCCTTGATGATCAGGAACCGAGCGGAGTCCTCGACGTCGCGGAACGTGCGCAGCCCCTTTTTCGCGGCAAGCAGGCGGGTGAGCGTCGCCTCGTCGAACTTCAACAGCGGCGATTGATTGACGGCGAGGAAGTCCTTAAACGCCTCCAGCAGGCGCGCCGGGCCGACCCGCGCGCACCACTCCGTGTTAAACGCGACGAGTTTCTCCCGGTCGAAGCGGGCGTTAGTCCTTCCGACGCGCTCCAGCGAAAACCGCTGCACGAGTTCGTCGAGCGTGAACCGCTCCTGATCGTCGCCGCTGGACCAGCCGAGCAGCGCCAGGAAATTGATCAGCGCCTCGGGGAGATACCCGGACACGCGGAAATCATGCACCTCGATCTCCGGCGGTTTGCGGCCTTCACGGATCGCCCTCTCCTTGTCGCGTTTGCTCATCTTCGTGCCGTCGAGGTTGAAGATGATCGGCAGGTGGGCGTAGCGCGGGGTGCGGAAGCCCAGCGCCCGCTGGAGGGCGATGTGCTTCGGCGTGTTCATCAGATGCTCCTGCGCGCGGATGACGTGCGAGACGCGCATGCGTTCGTCGTCCACGACGCAGGCGAAGTGGTACGTCGGCCAGCCGTCGCTCTTGACGATGACGAAGTCCTCGAGTTCCTCAGCGGGCATCGTCACATCGCCGAGCACCTCGTCATGCACGGTGATCGGCTCACCGGTCATCTTGAGGCGGATGACGACGGGGCGCCCCGCCGCCTTCGCGGCCTCGCCCTGCGCCACGGTCGGTGGCGGGTCCGGGCGCAGGTACTTGAACGACCGCTTCTCGGCGCGGGCGCGCTCGCGCATCGCGTCCAGCTCCTCCGGGGTCTCCAGTGCGTAATACGCCTGTCCGGACTGGAGCAGGCGCGCGGCACAGGCCCGGTACTCGTCGAGGCACGCGCTCTGAAAATACGGCCCGAAGTCGCCGCCCTTCTCCGGTCCTTCGTCCCAGTTCATGCCGAGCCAGCGCAGGTCGTCGAGAATCTTCGCCACCGAGTCCTCGACGTGGCGGTCCTGGTCCGTGTCTTCGATGCGCAGGATGAAGGTTCCGCCGTGGCGGCGCGCCAGGAGGAAATTGAAAAGGACGGTCCGCGCGCCGCCGACGTGAAGATATCCCGTCGGCGACGGCGCGAAACGGACGCGAAGCGGAACATCAGACATGACGACTCCTTCGATTTCGGGGCGTCCGGGCGGAGGATAGTCGCCGGCGGAACGTCTGACCAGCGCGGGCGAGGCGGTCTCAGGGGGGGGCGTCGTCTCGCCGCCGCAGGGCGCGCAGCATCCGTCCCGCGGCGCAGGCGGCGCCGAACCCGTTGTCGATGTTGACGACCGTGACGCCGGAGGCGCAGGTGTTGAGCATCGCCAGCAGCGCGGTCAGCCCGCCGAAGTTCACGCCGTATCCGGCGCTGGTCGGGACGGCGATCACCGGTTTGTCGGTCAATCCGCCGACGACGCTGGGGAGCGCCCCTTCCATCCCGGCGACGACGATGAGGACGTCCGCGTCGCGCAGGTCCGTCCACGCCGCGACGAGACGGTGCAGTCCAGCGACGCCGACGTCGTACACGGTGTGCGCCGAGAGGTTCATCATGTCGCACGAGACCTTCGCCTCCTCGACGACCGGGGCGTCGCTGGTTCCGGCGGCGAGGATTGCGACGGTTCCGAGCGGAGCGGCGGCAGGCTCCTGACGCAGGGTGACGGCGCGGGCGCGTACATGATGTTGTGCGTCGGGCGTGCGGCGCCGGATCGCGTCGGCCTGCTCGGGTGCGGCACGGGTCGCGAGGACGTTTCCGCCCGCGCGGGCCCGGGCTTCGAAGATCGTGGCGGTGTCATCCGGCGTCTTCCCGGGGCAGAAGATGACCTCCGGGAACCCGCAACGGATCGCGCGATGATGATCGACCCGGGCAAAGGGCAGTTCTTCGAAGGGGAGGATCGCCAGGCGCGCCATCGCGTCCTCGACGGGAGTCGCGCCGCGGCGCACAGCGTCCAGAAGATCTCGAAGGATCGCCTCTGTCATCAAAGCCCCCGCCAGATCGCCGACCCGACCCTCCTGGGGGTCGGGCGGCTTCGTCACCACGGTATGAAGGTGCAACAGCAGATCATCGGAGCGATCACCGACAAGAGCATCGCGGTGACGGCGCGTCCCCGGGCCGCGGCGCGGCGCATCCCGAGGATCGTCAGTATCAGCGCCGGCAACCACAACAACATCCCCAGCCACATCGCCACGCTTGACGCCACGTACCAGCTCGGGATACCGCCGGGGCGGCTCATCAGGTCGTCCATCATCCGCTTCTGTGCCTGCATGACCGAGCCGCCGTCCTGAAACTCCTTGGTGAATGCGAACAACTCCTCGCGATGCGGCGCGAGGATCAGCGACATCGCCGTGAACGTGGCGATGCTGAGTGCGGCCAGAACGATCGCGATCGTCGCCAACCGACGCGCGTTGGCGTCTTTCCGAGCGGGATCCTCACCGAACGCGATCCGGGGTGGTCCTGAAAAGGTCGCCTCCGCATCCGCCCACGGGACGTCGGGCGACCACGCGGGACGCGCCCCCGGAACGTCCGTCGCCGCTTCGATCGGACCGAGCGTGGACAGCGTCGGCGCGCAGACGGTCGCCCGGCAAAACGGGCACGCGACGAGCTTCTCGGCCCACTCATCGTCGGTCTCGATCGGCTGTCGGCACGACGGGCATAAGAATCGGATCGCCATGTCGGGAGAATATGCAACGTCGGCGCGGCCGGTCAAACCGGAACGCCGCATATGAGGGCGTCAGATCGCAGGACTCGGAGTCGGAGCGGCCTCCCGGCTTTACGGACGCCGTGTTGTCGGCCGGATTTTACCCGCAGCGTCGATTTTATTACAATGCCTCGCGGTCTCGGCGTCTTCCGCGCCGAAGGCGCGACGTCGCCGACCCCGCCCGCCGGGAGACCGGGAGCAGTGTGGACGACGGGGGGAAGGGAGCATCGTGCGAAGGCAAGACGGGATCATTGCAGTGCTCATCCTGGCAGGCGGCGCCGCGGGGGTGTCAGCGGACACGATCGTGCGGGTGGCGACGTGGAACCTCGAGACGATCGGCGTACGCGGCAGCAGCGAATACAATGCGGCGCTGGCGATTCTCGGGCGCATCTGTCCCGACGTGGTGGCGATCCAGGAGATCGAGGGCGACGAACTGGATGACTTCGCCGACCTCGCCGAAGACGCCGGTTTCGCGTACACGATCGTCCCGACGAGCAATCCTTTCGGCTCGTTGCGCAACGGCTTTCTGAGCCGGCATCCCTTTATGCGCACGACGATCAACACGTCGGCGAACCTTTCCGGCGACTCCAACGCCAACGACATCACCCGCCTGATCGTCGAGGTCGTGCTGGACGTTCCCGGCGCGGCGCCGCTGACGCTTGTGACGGAGCACTGGAAGTCGGGAACCGCCGACGCGGACGAGTTTCGGCGCGCGGTCGAGTCGCTGCGCGCCGCTCAGGCCGTCGGCGATCTGGACACGGACGTGGACGCTTTCGTGATCCTCGGGGACATGAACGAGGAGATCGACAGCGTGCCGCGCTCGCCGGACCCTTTTACGCAGGTTCCCGGCGGAATGCCGACGAACTGGCGTCTCGGCAATGATCTGCGAACAATTCTGAACGCGCAGGGCATCCGCAACGACCCTTTCATCTATCTGACTTCGGCCTCCGGACCGGAGGTGACCGCGCTGGAGGCGCGTCAGAAGGACGGGCGCGACGCGACGCGAGACAGTTCGGGTCGCCGGCTGGATTACATCCTCGTCAGCGCATTGCTTTCCGGGTATGACCCGCCGTCGGAAGTGTACGACTCGCGCGACGAGGGGCTGGGCGGCGGGCTGGCGAAGTGCGGCTCGGCGCTGTCGTCCGGCACGAGCGCGGCGGCGGCAGACCACTTCATCGTGTTCACGGACCTGACGCTGCCCGCCTCGGGAGCGGAATTCGGCGACGCAGACCGCGACGGCGACGTGGACTTGCGTGACATCGCCGCCTTTATGAATTGCTTCACCGGCGCCGGCGGCGATGCGGACTCCGGCTGCGGCGTCTTCGACAACAACGGCGACAACGACGTGGACTTGCCGGATTACCGCGTCTTCAGAGGGAACATCACCGGACCTTGACAGGGGGGCGCGTCGGTTTCCGATCTGCCTTCGTCTGCCCTTTACGTGGCGCAGCGATGTCAGGAATCAGGAAGTGACTTCCCGGTGAGCGACCGTCGGACCGCGGAAGTCTCGCGGCACACTCGGTCGGGCCACGCGCCGAGCACGGGTCCGGCGACCGGGTTTCGGACCGTCAACATGAAGCAGAGTCTTCGCACGCTTTTGAGCGGAATCCTCGACTACGCCGGCCTTTTCCCGCCGGCGAAGCTGGCGCTGCCGGACGCGCTGCGGAATTACGCGGCGTATCTTCAAGGCGAGGCGGCGTGGATGCTGGCGCGGTTCGTCTGTCCTTGTGCGACGCTCGGCGCGGTGGATGCGCTGCGGACCCGGCTGGCGCAGCCGGGCGACGCGCCGTGGCGCTTTTCCGGACTGGGACGCGGCGGGGAGGATGAGGCGTCGTTCCTGACAGGACTGCGGGCCGATCTGGCGGACGTCTCCGGCATCCGCCAGCGCCTGGAGGGAAGCGTTCTGGTGGATGCGCTTGAGACGCGCCTGCCTGCTTCGGTTGTCCAAGCCGGAGCAGGAGACGTCGCTCGCGTCGCAGCCGCCGCGGCCGAGGCGTGGGGCGACGCGGTGTCGCCGGGCGACGCCTCAAGCCCGTCGCTTTTTCTGGAGATCGCGCCCGGTGAGGACTGGACGAGGGCGTTCTCGCACGCCGTGGAAGGAGTGCGGACGGTGCGCGATCGTCACCGCGCACTCGGTCTGAAACTCCGCACCGGCGGCGTTGAAGCGCACCAGATCCCGCCCGTGGCGCAGGTCGCCGCCTTCATCGCGGAATGCGCCGCTGCGGACGTTCCCTTCAAGGCCACCGCCGGACTGCATCATCCCCTGCGCCACGAATCCCGGGAGGTCGGGACGAAGATGCACGGGTTCCTCAACGTTTTCGTCGCCGCCGCATTCGCGCACGCGGAGCGCTTGCCCGTCCGCGACATCGAGTCCGTGCTGGTGGAGGAAGCCCCAGCCGTCTTCTCGATCAGCGACGACGCGATCGCGTGGCGCGGACACCGGCTGACGCTTGAGCGGATTCGCGTCTGTCGCGGGGCGCTGGCGCTGTCGTTCGGCAGTTGCAGCCTGACCGAACCGGTGGATGACCTGCGCGCCCTGGGGTGGTGGTGACGCGACGAGGTTGAATCCGGCGTGACCCCGGCGTATAAGCGCCGCGCCATGAAAACGCCTGCGAATCCAGTCTTGCGCTCGTGGATCGATGTCCCCGCGGATCATGACTTTCCGATCCAGAACCTTCCTTACGGCGTGTTCGAGGACGCTGGCGGGCCGCGCGTCGGGGTGGCGATCGGCGACCTGGTGTTCGACCTTTCCGCCGCGCACCAGGCCGGTCTTTTCGACGCCACGTCGCTCGCCGCGGACAACGTCTTCGCCCGACCGACGCTCAATGACTTCCTGCGCCGCGGACGGGCGGTCTGGACGGAGGTGCGGCACTGGGTGACGACGCTGCTCTCGGCGGACAGTCCGACGCTCCGCGACGATGCGAGAACGCGGGCGCGCGTGTTCATCCCGCGGGCGGATGTGCGCATGCGCCTCCCGGTCGAGATCGGCGACTTCACCGACTTTTACGCCTCAAAGGACCACGCCTCCAACGTCGGCAGCATGTTCCGCGATCCGGCGAACCCGCTGACGCCCAACTGGCTGCACATGCCGATCGGCTATCACGGACGCAGCAGCTCGATCTTCGTCTCTGGCGTGGACGTGCATCGCCCCTCGGGGCAGACGAAGGCGGATGACGCATCCGTGCCGACGTTCGGACCCAGCCGCGCGTTGGATTACGAACTTGAGGTGGGCGTCTTTCTCGGCACAGGGAACGCGCCGGGTCAGCCGATCCCGATCGAGCACGCCGCGGATCACCTCTTCGGGCTGGTACTGCTGAATGACTGGAGCGCGCGGGACATTCAGCGCTGGGAGTACGTTCCGCTCGGTCCCTTTCTCGGGAAGTCCTTCGCCACGTCGATCAGTCCGTGGGTGGTGACGCTGGATGCTCTCGCGCCGTTCCGCGTTCCCGGTCCGGCGCAGGAGCCCGCGCCGCTGCCGCATCTGCGCTCGCCGGGAAACTGGGGGTTGGACATTCATCTCGAAGTGCACCTGCAAACCGCGACGATGCGCGAACCGGTCCGAATCAGCGCGGTGAACTTCCGCACGATGTACTGGAACCTCCTTCAGATGCTCGCCCATCACACCAGCAACGGCACGCCGATGCGCGCCGGCGATCTTTTCGGCAGCGGGACCGTCTCCGGCCCCACGCCCGAGTCGCGCGGCTGTCTGCTCGAACTGACGTGGAAGGGCGCGCAGCCGCTTCAATTGCCCGGCGGCGAGTCGCGCAAGTTTCTCGAAGACGGCGACACGGTGATCCTGAAGGGATGGTGTCAGGGCAGCGGGTTCCGCGTCGGCTTCGGAGAAGTTCGGGCGAAAGTGCTTCCCTCGCGGGAGAGTTGAATATGCGACGACGCGAGACGCTTCTCGTGATCCGGCTAGCGGCGCTGGCCGTCCTTCGCGCCGTCTCAGGCGCTGCCGCTCAGCCGCCCCCCCCGCCGCCGGCAGCCGAGCCTGCTGCGAAACCCTCGCCGCAGACGCAACCGAATCCGACGCCGCCCGCCGCCCCGCCCGCCCTCGCGGAACAACGTGCAAGGACAACCCCGGCCGACGCGCCCGCCGTCCCGGACTGGGTGCGCGACGTGACCTGGTACTACATCGACGTGCCGCGCTTCCGCAACGGATCGAAGGACAACGACCCGCCGGACACTCGCCCCTGGATCCAACCTCTGGTCGCCCCGGACGCCTGGGAAGCAACGTTCGACACGACCGGCGTCCCCTACGGGGGCGACCTGCAAGGCGTGAAAGAGAAACTCTCATACATCAAGGAACTCGGGTTCGGCGCGATCTGCCTGTCGCGCGTGTTTGATCCTCCGACGGAGGATGGGGTGACCGACAGCACTCGTTGGGCGATCCGTCCGGACGTGAGCACGACGCCCGGCGAGGGCGCCGCGCCGGATGCGGACCTGACTCCTGGCGATCTCATGTTGCTCGACCTGGTCCGGGCCTGCCGCGAGCAGGGCTTGCGGCTGGTCGTCGAGGTTCCGGTGCGGCTTCGCACGCCGGGCGCGGACGCCGTCGCGGCATCAGGCGTCGTGACGGATATCTCGACTCAGGTGAAACGCTGGCTCGCGCCCTCGCGGGGTGACGTAATGATCGACGGGCTGGACGGCGTGCTACTTCGCGTCCTCGATCGCATTGAGACGACTGAGAACCTCGTCTTGACACAAGCCGCGCGCAACTCGGCGCCGGACGCCGTTTTGATTGTGTCTTCGGCGTCACCGGTCTTCCCCACCCAATCCGTCGTCTTGATACGTGACACCCGCGAAGCGTCGGTCGTCTCGTGCTTTTCGGTTTCCGCGACGAACCGCGGAGTACCGCTGGGAGAGGCGCTGCGCCGCATTGAAGCGGAGGCGCGATCCGCTGCGGAATCCCGGTCACACGTTGTTCAGTCTTTCAGTTCCCCCGCATTCGGACGCGCGGCCTCGCTGGTTCGCGGAGATTCGCCGGGAGCATCAGATGGCGCAACCGCGCGCGAGGTTCGGCTCAAGGAACTGCGCGCCTGGCGCCTGGCGCTCACCGTGAACATGTGCCTTCCACATTCCGTCATGCTCATGTACGGCGACGAGGTCGGCATGACCGGCGCGCACGGCGCCGCGGCGCTGGCCCCGATGTGGTGGGTTGAACCGGGGCCAAAGGAAGCGCCCTCTGCGGATTATCGAGCCGACTTCCGCGCCCTCGTCCGTCTGATGAACGACCTGCGGGCGCGCTACGAACCGCTGCGCCGTGGGGACTTCAAGCTCGTCCTCGCCGATGACGAGCGCCGCGTCTCCGCATTCTCGCGCACCTCCGCCGGCCGCACCGTCATCGTCGTGGTCAACGCCTCCGACGACCGCCGCGAGGTCGTGCTCGAACCCGGCCTCGTCGAGGGCGACATGGTTGCGGTCATCCGCCCGGAACTGGAGCCGCTCATTCCCCGCTCGCAACAGCCGGGCATCGACCCGCTGCGGTCCGTGCTCGTCGAGCCGAAGCTCCGCCTTGCGGGCAACCGAACCCTCGCGGACGCCGCGGGGCGCATCTCGATCAATCTGGATCCGATGAGCGTGAAACTCGTGCTGACAGGTCCGGACTGGACGGAGTAAGCAGGGTCGGGGACTCGAGGTTCAAAGTTCGAGGCTCAGGCGTAACGCGGGCTTGCTCGCCGGACCGCTCGGGATTTCGAAGGGCAGGGCGGCTTGGGTCCGCCGATCCGCGAACCCTCGCGCGACTCCCGCACGGTGTCTGTCGATCCGCATGCGACCGCGCGACTCCCGCACTCGGTCGGCGGATCCGAATATGACTGCGCCACCGACGGCTTCTACGTGCCGATCAATACCGTCGTGCTGAGGACGGCCCTTGTGTGCGGCGCTCGTTCGCGTGGATTAGGCTCCTGACGTTCGCGCGTCCGACGTCCCCGACGGCACCACGTCGATCATCCGCCCGCGGAACCGCACCACCCCGTCGGTTAACGAAAAGATCGTGTAATCGCGTCCCAGGCCGACGTTGTGTCCCGGTTTGAACTGCGTGCCGTTCTGCCGCACAATGATCGTTCCGCAGGTCACTTCCTGCCCGCCCGATCGCTTTACCCCGAGGAATTGCGGCTTGCTGTCCCGCCCGTTCCGCGTCGATCCCTGCCCCTTTTTATGCGCCATGACACAAGCTCCCGACCGCTTACCGCCGTCCTCCGCCA
This sequence comes from Planctomycetota bacterium, assembly GCA_016860685.1. Classification (GTDB taxonomy): domain Bacteria; phylum Planctomycetota; class Phycisphaerae; order UBA1845; family UBA1845; genus JABWBH01. The sequence goes on along the minus strand of BOJX01000001.1, from coordinate 27,221 downwards.
GCCGCACCCCCGGCTGTCCGAAGACCCGTCAGTATACCCCGCCCAGCCCCGCCGACAAGCCCACGTAACCCCGGCTCTCGTTGGGACTTACGAAAAGCCCTGCTCCACCCCGCCGCCGATCGCTTCCTCGGGAACACGCTTCAACCCGCTCGACCCACCCGCACGCTCTCCTCTCTCATCTCCGCCTACGAACATATCTTCGCCCGGTACTGCCCGTGGAAAGCAGACAGGGATGGACAGGATCAGAACACACGATCTGACCGATCCGGTTCAGTCTGCCCATCCCTCCGGTTAAGCCTGCATCCTGTCTGTGCAGCGTGAGATCGACACGGCAGTCTCAGGCGCCCTACTTTGCGGTCCGGTCGGCACGAGTCACAGGCCGATCTGAAGTGTTTCCACCTTCCGCCGGACCGGACCTCGGCGGTGTGGATTCCGAGATTGCCGCGGCGCGCGGGGGGCGGTATGAGGGAGGTCGGCCATCCCGGTCGAGCAAAGGCGTCGTCAGGATTCAAGCGAAGGAGCCAACCCGGAAGGCGAGCGATGTCGAAGCGCTGGATCATTGAGCCGCCGTGGGAAGGATCCGCCGAGGCGGCGGGGCGGTGGGGGGTTTCGCCGCTGGTGGCGCAGCTTCTTTTCAACCGCGGGCTGGGAGGGTTGTCGGACGCGGAGTCGTTTCTGGCGCCGAGGCTGAAGGACTTGTATCCGCCCGCGCGGCTGCCGGGGGCGCAGGACGCGGCGCGGATCATCGCCGAGGCGGTGCGCGGCGGACGTCGAGTCATGATTTACGGCGATTATGACGTGGACGGGATCACCGGGGTGGCGATCCTGTGGCGCGTGCTCACCTGCGCCGGGGCGAATGTCGATTTCTACGTCCCTGACCGGATCCAGGAGGGTTACGGGCTGCACCCGGAAGCCGTGCGGGGGCTGGCGGAGGCGGGAGCGGAGCTGATCGTCACGGTGGATTGCGGCGTGACGGGGGTGGAGGCGGCGGCGCTGCTGCGTGAGCGGGGCGTCACGCTGGTCATCACGGATCATCATCTGGCGGGGTCTGTGCTTCCCGAAGCGGCGGCGATCGTTCACCCGGGCCTTGCGACGGACGGCGCGGCGGCGCCGGAATACCCCAACCCGGACCTGAGCGGGTCGGGTGTGGCGTTCAAGGTGGCGTGGGCCGTCGCGCAGGAGCTTTGCGGGGCGGAGCGCGTCTCGACGGAGATGAGGGACGTGCTGACGGATGCGTTGCCGCTGGCGGCGCTGGGGACGATTGCGGACGTTGTTCCGCTGGTGGGTGAGAACCGGATCCTTGCGCGGCACGGGTTGACCGAGCTTCCGCGGACGCGTCTTCCGGGGCTGGCGGCGCTGCTGGAGTCGGCGGGGCTTTCGCGCGGCACGGTGGACGGGACGGACGTCGGGTTCAAGCTGGCGCCGCGTCTGAACGCCGCGGGCCGGATGGGTCACGCGCGGCTGGCGGTCGAACTGCTGACCCGTGCGGACGCGGCGCAGGGGCGGGAGATCGCCCGCGTGCTGGAGCAGTCGAACCGCGCCCGTCAGACGGTCGAGCGACAGATTTTCCGGGACGCCTGTGAGCGCATCGACGGGCGGCGTCTTGCGGCGGACTCTCGTCGCGGGATCGTGCTGGCGTCGTCGGAGTGGCACCCGGGCGTGATCGGCATCGTCGCGGCGCGGATCGTCGAGCGGTATTCCCGTCCGACGATCCTGATCAGCACGAACGAGGGTGAAGGTCAGGGGTCCGGGCGGACGTTCGGGACGTTCGATCTTCACGCGGCCCTTCAGGCCTGCGCAGCGCATCTGACCTCTTACGGCGGTCACGCCAAGGCGGCGGGTCTGAAGCTGAAGACGTCCAACGTCGAGGCGTTCGAGGAGGCGTTCGTGGACGTGGCGAACCGGCGCCTGATGCCCGCGGACCTTGTTCCGGGATTGCGCATTGACGCGGAGGTTCCGCTTTCAGCGCTGACGCTCGACGCGGTCGATCAGATCTCGCGGCTGGAGCCCTTCGGGCAGGGCAACCCGCGTCCGCGTTTCTGCACGGGGTGGATCGAGTTGTCGGGCGAACCGCGCTGCGTGGGTGAGCAGGGTACGCACATGCAGGTTCTGTTTCGCGAGAACGGCGCGCAGATGAAGGGCATCGGGTTCGGGATGGCGAGTCTCGCTGAAGACCTGAAGGAGCATCGCCGCTGCCGGGCGGCGTTCGAGCCGATCCTCAACACCTACCAGGGCCGCACGACGGTGGAAATGAAGCTCGTGGACTTGCAGTTTCCCTCCTGAGGGTGCAAGGTAGGCGTTGAGATACACCCGATCCGATCTCCCGGTCTGCATGAATCGACAAGAGGAGCGCGCCGTCGGTCGGCGGTCTGAACCGGCGCGCTTGGACAAGGGGCACGCGCGAAGCACACCACCGGATCATGAGGCGTCCTGTCAGAAACGATGACGGTTTTTGCCGACGGGCCGCGGGACCGCGGTTCCGGCGGTTTCTCGCGGCGTGGGTGCCGGCGTTCTGTCTTCCGCTGGCGGTCGTGGCGCAAGAGAATCCGCCCGCTCCGCCCGCGGAGGCGCCGCGGGTGGCCGTGGATGCGAAGACGGTGGAGGAGGAGCTTCGCCGGATCGAGGGATCGACGGCGCTGGATGACGCGACGAAGGCGAAAGCTCTCGAACTCCTGCGACAGGCGGCGCAGGATCTGAAGGACGCGGAGCAGTGGTCCGCCCGCGCCGCGGCGCACGATCAGGCGATTCAGGAAGCCCCCGCACGATTGAAGGCGTTGCGTGAGGAGCTTTCGCGTCCGGCGCCGGAAATCAAGGTCGAGCGTCCGCCCGATGCGGAGGTCGCGGATCTAGAGGTGATCCTCGCCAACGAGCAGGCGGCGCTCAAGGCGGCGCAGGATGAGAAGAGCGCCGTGGATCGCGACCGAACGGAGCGGACCGAGCGCGCCCAGAAGATCCCGGACGAGATCCAGAAGGTGCGCCAGGAGCTGGAAGCGGCGAGGACCGCGCCGGAGGCGGCGCCGGATGAACCCGCCGTCGTGACCCAGGCGCGTCAGACTCGCCGACTGGCGCGCGCGCGGCTGCTGGAATGCCAGTTGGCGGCGCTTGAGAAGGAGGCGCCGAGTTACGCGGCGCGCGGTGACCTCCTGACCGCCCGGGCGGACGTCGCCGCGCGGCGCATCGCGCAGGCCGAGGCGACCGTCAAGGCCTGGCAGCAGATCGTCAACGACGCGCGCAAGGCGGACGCTGAACGCGCGGCGCGGGAGGCGCAGCAGGCCCGGATGGACGCCGCCCGCAAGCACCCCGTCCTGCAAAGCCTCGCGGACGAGAACGCGCGCCATGCCGAAGCCCGCAAAGCGCTGGCGAAGAAGATAGAAGCCGCCTCCGCCTCGCTTGAGCAGGTCAAGGCGTCGCTCAAGAAGCACACCGACGACCTGGCGAGCATCAAGGCGAAGATCGCCGCGGCCGGTCTCACCACCGACCTGGGCGAAGTCCTCCGCCGTCAGCGCGCGAACCTGCCCTCGGTGGCGGAGCACCGCAAGGCCCTTGCGCAAGGGGAGGCCGAGAACTCCGCGGTCCTTCTGGAGACGTACAAGATCGACGACGAACGCGCCCTGCTGCGCGATCTGGACGGCGCGGTGGCTGACGTGGTCGCCCGGATCAACGGCGACGTGGCGCCGGAGGAGGCGGAGACGCTGAAGCTCGCCGCGCGGGAGTTGCTCTCAAGCCGGGCGGCGCTGCTGGACGGGTTGAAGCGGGATTACGAGTCGTACTCGTCGCTGCAATTGATCGAGCTGAACTCCCGCCGCCGGGAGCTGATTGCGAAAGTCGAGGAGTATGCCGCCTACATCGATGAGCGCGTGCTCTGGGTGCGCAGCACGGGGTGGCCGACGCGGGCGGACGTCATCGATGGGTGGAACGCCGTCCGGTCGATGTTCAACCCGCAGGAGTGGGCGCCGGTCCCGCGCCGCCTGAAGACGATGCTGCGTCAAAACCCCGAGGACGTGCTCTCGTCCGCGGTGACCGTCCTGATTGTGCTCGTGCTGACCCTCATGCATCACGCGATGGTTCGCCGGCTCCGGGCGAGTTCGGAAGAGGCGAACAAGAAGCTTCAGACCTCGATCGTACCGACGCTGCGGGCACTGGCGCTGACGGTTCTGCTGTCGTTGACCCAGCCGTTGCTGCTGTGGTCGTTGGCCGCGATCGTCGAGCGCCTGTCGGACGTCAATGCCTACACGGCTGCGGCGGCGGACGCTCTGAAGCGAGCCGCGATCGGGCTGGCGATGCTGGAGTTCCTGCGGCAGACGTGCCGTCCGGACGGACTGGGCGAGGGGCATTTTGACTGGCCGTCGCGGGCCTTGCGCGTCGCGCGGCGGCAGTTGTTCTGGCTGAAGTGGGTCTGGCTGCCGACGCTTTTCGTGAGCCTGGTCGTGGACCGCGTGCAGGATGGGGCGTGGCAGTCGTCGCTCGGGCGGGCATGCTTCATCATGCGTCAGGGCATTTTCTGCGTGATCGTTTACCGCCTCTTCCGGCGGCAGGGCGGCGTGATGCAGGAGTCGCTGGCGTCGCGGGAGTCTACGTGGGCGGCGCGTCTTCACTGGTTGTGGTTCCCGGCGCTGGTGGCGCTGCCGCCGTTTCTCGCGGCGTTAACGATCTCCGGGTATTACTACACCGCGATCAACCTCGCGCCGCGCCTGCTGGTGACGCTCCCGCTGGCGATGGGCGTCGTGTTCACGGCGGCGCTCGCGCTGCGCTGGCTGGTTCTTTCGCACCGCCGGCTGGCGATCGAGCAGGCGCGGAAGCGCCGCGCGGCGATGGCGGAAACGGCGGAGGGCGAGGCGCCGCCGGAGCCCGACCTGCCGCAGGCGACGCTCGCCAGCCTGGGCGAGCAGACGCGCAACATGCTGCGCCTCGTGCTGAGCGTCATCTTCGTCAGTGTCGTCTGGCTGGTGTGGGTGGATGTTCTCCCGGCGTTGCGCGTCCTCGATCGCGTCGAATTGTGGACCGTGCAGGAATCCCGCACGCGCCAGATCGAAAGCGCGGACGGGCTGACGCGGGCCGACACCGTCACGCACCTGGCGCCGGTCACGTTGCGACACGTGCTCGTCTCCGCCGCCGTCGTGCTGTTGTCGGGACTGGCGTACCGCAACCTGCCTGGGTTGATCGAGTTCACGATTCTCCAGCGCCTGCCGATGAAGCCCGGGGCGCGTTTCGCCGCCACCACCGTGACGCGCTATCTGATCATCGTCATCGGCGTCATCTACGCCTTTCAGAACATCGGCGTGACCTGGGACAAGTATCAGTGGCTGGTCGCGGCGCTGTCGGTGGGCATCGGGTTCGGGTTGCAGGAGATCGTCGCCAACTTCATCTCCGGACTGATCATTCTCATCGAGCGCCCGATCCGCCTCGGCGACATCGTCACGGTCGGCAACATCGACGGCAAAGTGACGCGCATCCAGATCCGGGCGACGACGATCACCGACTGGGACCACCGCGACCTCGTCGTCCCCAACAAGGAGTTCATCACCGGTCCGGTGGTCAACTGGACGCTCACCGACTCGATCACCCGGATCACCATCCCGGTGGGCGTCGCCTACGGTTCGGACACCGACCTCGCCCGCAAAATCCTCGAAGACGTCGCGAAGCGCTGCCCGCACGTCCTGGCCGAGCCCGCGCCCAACGCGGTTTTTCACGGCTTTGGCGACAGCGCTTTGAACCTCACCCTGCGCATCCACGTCGGCAACCGGGATCTGTGGGCGGAGATCATGAACGAGCTGCACACGAACATCGCCGGCGAGTTCCGCCGCGCGGGCATCGAGATCGCCTTCCCCCAGCGCGACCTGCACATCCGCTCGATCCAGTCCCCGATCGTCGTCGAACAGGCGGAACCGCGAGGATCCCCGTCCAGTCGGTAACCGCGACCGCGGAACCGATCCGCGCCCATCCGAAAGCGCGCGTTCTCCGGTCGGCGAAGAGGGCTTTCCCGATCATCTGACTGCGACGGGGGCGGTGGTCCTTTACCACCGCTCCGTAATGCTCTTCCCCTGCAAGAAAAGGAGCAGATAGTCCCGCCCCCCCGCTTTGCTGTCCGTGCCGGACATGTTGAAGCCGCCGAAGGGTTGGACATCGACCAGGGCGCCGGTGCATTTGCGGTTCAGGTACAGGTTGCCGACGTGGAACTCGTGGCGGGCGCGCTCCAGGCGGAAGCGGTCGCGCGAATACAACGCTCCGGTCAATCCGTATTCCGTGCCGTTGGCGATGGCCAGGCCGTCGTCAAAGTCCTTCGCTTTGATGACCGCCAGCACCGGGCCGAAGATTTCCTCTTGCGCGATGCGTGCGTTCGGCGCGACGCCCTCGATGATCGTCGGCGGGATGAAGTAGCCTTGGGCAGGTCCGCTCTCCGAGCGGGCCTTCTCCGGTCTCTCGGAGAGAGGTCCTATCCAGCGCCCCTCGCCCTGTCCGATCCTGATGTACTCGTTGATCTTGGCGAAGGCCTTGTCGTCGATCACCGCGCCCATGAAAAAGTTGTCGGGCAGCACCGTGTCGCCGATCGTGATTTTTTTCGTCCGCGCCACCACGCGATCCAGCAGGTCGTCATACACGTCCTTGTGCGCGATCAACCGGCTGCACGCGCTGCACTTCTGCCCTTGAAACCCGAACGCCGACGCGACCACGCCTTCCGCCGCGGCTTCGACGTCCGCCGTCTCGTCGACGACGATGCAGTCCTTCCCGCCCATCTCGAGCACGCTGCGTTTCAGCCAGATCTGCCCCTTCTGCACCTTCGAGGCTTTTTCATAAATTCCCACGCCCACGTCGCGCGATCCGGTGAACGAGATGAACCGCGTCAGCGGATGTGTCACCATCGTGTCCCCCACGCTCGCCCCCGGACCGGGCACGAAGTTGACGACGTCCTTCGGCAGCCCCGCCTCGTGCAAACACTCCAGCATCTTGGCCGCGATCACCGGCGACGTGCTTGCGGGCTTGAGGCACACCGTGTTCCCGCACACCAGCGCGGCCGAGGTCATGCCCGTGCAGATCGCCAGCGGGAAGTTCCACGGCGGGATGACGACGCCCACGCCGAGCGGGATGTAGCGCAGCTCGTTCTCCTCGCCGGGATAAGGCGTCACCGGCTGCGACCCGCCGAGGCGCATCATCTCCCGCCCGTAGAAGTCGAGGAAGTCGATCGTCTCGCAGGTGTCGGCGTAGGCTTCGATCCAGCTCTTGCTGACCTCGTAGCCCATCCACGCGGAAAGCTCGTACACTCGGCGGCGCATGATCGCCGCGGTCTTGATGAGCACGCGGGCGCGGACGTCGGGATCGACCCGGCTCCAGGTCTTGAACGTCTCCGCCGCCGCGCGGACCGCCCTGTCCGCCAGCGCCGCGTCGGCCTTGCACATGACGCCGACGACGCGGTTCGGATCCGCCGGGCTGACGGACGTGAACGTCTCCTTCGTGGTGACGGCTTGCCCGCCGATCCACAGCGGATACGTCCGCCCAAGCTGGGATTTCACCAGCGCCAGGGCGTCGAGCATCCGCTGGCGCGGTTCGGGTTGCGAGAAATCGACGTAGGGTTCGGGACGATAGGTGGTCAACATGGTCTAATCTCGTGAAATTAACATGAACCTTAAGCGCAGAATGATGGAGCGTCGTTCCATCTCGATTCTGTAATGTAACCGAGTTGGTGGGGCGCTCAAAGCACTCCATCCCAGGCAAGGAGCGGGCCGGCAACGGCAAAGAAACAGAGGAAGATCATGACGGCAACTTCCAGCTTTTTGATTTCCCCCGGCGCGAAGGTCAACCTTCGCAAGCGCTCCACCGATGACGACGGAGGCCTGTCGAAGCAGGAGGCGGAGGCCGGGCTTGCGAAGGCGTGCGCGCGTCTCTTCGAGCTTCAGGCGCTGATGTACGCCGAGCGCAGGCACGCGCTGCTCGTCGTGCTCCAGGCGATGGACACCGGCGGCAAGGACAGCACGATCCGCGCGATCTTCACCGGCATGAACCCGCAGGGCTGCCGCGTCACCAGCTTCAAGGCGCCGCACGAGCTGGAGCGGATGCACGACTTTCTGTGGCGCGTGCATCAGGCGGTCCCGCCGCTGGGCGACATCGGCATCTTCAACCGCTCGCATTACGAGGATGTGCTCATCGTCCGCGTACGCAAACTCGTGGCTGAGAAACGGTGGAAAGCGCGTTACGATCACATCAACGCCTTCGAAGAGATGCTGCACGACGAGGGCGTGACGATCCGCAAGTTCTTCCTGCACATCTCGAAGGATTACCAGAAGGAGCGCCTCCAGCGCCGCCTGGACGATCCGGAGAAGCGCTGGAAGTTCAACCCGGACGACCTCAAGGAGCGCGCCCGCTGGGACGACTATCAGGAGGCCTACGAGGAGGCGCTGTCCCGCTGCTCGACGAAGCACGCGCCGTGGTACGTGATCCCCGCGGAGAACCGTCCCTTCCGCAACCTGCTCGTCGCCCGCGCGCTGGTCGAGGCGCTGGAGGCGTTGGACATGAAATACCCCAAGCCGATGTTCGACCCCGCCGACCTTCGGATTGAGTGACGCCTTTCCCGGGGCGCGTCGAACCGACGTCGGCGAGGTGGGGCTGATTCCTTCAAAAGGCCTCCGGGCCGCGCGTCCGCGCGCCGACTCCCGCGCGGAATTAACCCGGTCCGTGCCGCGCGTTAACACGCGCTGCTCAGACTCGAAGTCTCAAAGGAGGGTCGGAACAAGGCGTTGGTGAAACACCGGGCAAGACTCGTCGCCGCCACGCTGCTCGTCGCCTGGCGACTGTCGGCGGCAGCGGAGACGATCGAGCTTCCGGGCGTCAGGGGTAACACGCTCTACGAAGATGCGCTGGGCCGTATGAGCAACAGGGCGCGCGAGTGACCTTTCCCCCTCAAACTGATCCACCCGTAGGCTTACACTCCGGCGTTGGATCAAGGAGGAAAGGTGATGAGCCGGAAGCGTTTCAGAACGGATTCGGAGTGTCCGAAGGGGCGAGGCTGGATCAGGGCGATATTGACGGTGACGGCGATGTCGACTTGCTGGATTATCGTCTGCTCGCCCCGGCGCTCGGTTCAACGTGTCCGTAACGGGTGCTGGCGGCTGGACGGGACGGTGCAACGGTTTCGCGCGGCACTGCGCAGTGAAGGTTCGAAATCAGCCTGCGCTACCGGCACGCTTATCCAACCCGGTTTGACGGATTGCATACGCCGGGATAGATTTCCGCGCCGACTTAGGGACGGTCGGATCGGAGCGTCGGGGCGGGCGGAACGCCGCTGCGGCGTCGGTTCGACGGTTGGGGTTGGCCCCATCGTCTAGTGGCCTAGGACACCGGTTTTTCATGTCGGTAACAGGGGTTCGAATCCCCTTGGGGTCAGTTTCGGCGTGCCGACGCCCCCGTGTTGGCGCGGGCAGGGGCCCGGTTGTGGAGCGAGAAGAAGAAACGCTTCTTCACGGGCGCGGCTCGGCAGCCTCCGGGGAGAATCGTCGAAAGGACGGCCTGCGCTGAGGCGCGGGTCCGATCCGCGCGGCGCCATCGCGCGGGCTGAAGCCGCGCGGCTCGGCAGCCTCCGTCATTCCTGATGATCGCGGGTTGGATAGCAGCGCTGGACGACGGATCATGATCAACGCCGAGGTCGCCCGCCTTTTTGAGCGCATCGCCGATCTGCTGGAGCTTTCCGGGGAAAACCCTTTCCGCGTCAATTCCTACCGTCAGGGCGCCCGCGCGGTGGAAGGTCTTTCCGAAGACCTCGCCGTGCTGGTCGACGAAAACCGCCTCGAATCCGTCAAGGGCATCGGGAAGAGCCTTGCCCAACACATCCGTGAGTTCATCGCCGAGGGGCGCATCCCCCTGCTGGACCAGCTCCGCGAGCGTGTTCCGCCGGGGCTGCCGAAGCTGCTCGAGATCCCGGGGATGGGGCCGAAGAAGGTCATCAAGGTTCACGAGGAGCTGGGGGTCGCCGACATTGAGGGACTTAAGGCGGCGATCGCGGACGGGCGGCTTGAGCATCTCGCGGGGTTCGGAAAGACCAGCGTGAAGAAGATCGCGGACGGGATCGCGTTTCTGGAAAGCAGCGGGACGCGGACGCCGCTGGGGGTGGCGCTGCCGATCGCGGAGTCGCTGACGGAACAGGTCGGCGCGATTGCGGGGGTGAAGCGTGTCGAGATCGCCGGGTCGCTGCGCCGGGGGGAAGAAACGATCGGGGACGTGGACATCCTCTGCGAGGCGGTGGACGGAGAGCGCGTCGTCGGCGCGTTTGTGGCGCTGCCGGGAGTGCGGCGGGTGCTGGCGTCGGGGGCGACGAAGGGGTCGGTGACGGTGGCGCTTCCGGAGGATCGGGAGCTTCAGGTGGATCTGCGGGTCGTGCCGCGGGAGTCGTTCGGGGCGGCGCTGCAGTACTTCACCGGGTCGAAGGCGCACAACGTCCGCCTGCGTGAGAGGGCCGGGAAGAAGAAGTGGAAGCTTAACGAATACGGGTTGTTTGACGCGAAGGACAAGGCGCTGGCGGGCGAGGATGAGGAAGGGATTTACAAGGCGTTGGGTCTGCCCTGGGTTCCGCCGCCGTTGCGCCAGGACCGCGACGAATTCGAGGGGAAGATCGATTTCGACGACCTGCTGCAACTTGCCGACATCCGGGCTGACCTGCACATGCATACGATCGCCAGCGACGGGCGGAACACAATCGAGGAGATGGCGGCGGCGGCGAAGGCGCTGGGGTATCACACGATCGCGATCTGCGATCACTCGAAGAGCAGCGTGATCGCCAACGGGCTGACGGTCGAGCGGATGAAGAAGCATCTGAAGGACATCCGGGCGGTGGCGAAGCGCGTCGAGGGCGTGCGGATTCTGGCGGGTTGCGAGTGCGACATTCTGCCCGACGGGTCGCTGGACTACCCGGATGACCTTCTGGCGGAGTGTGACTGGGTGGTGGCGAGCATTCACCTCGCGCAAGGCAGGGGCGGGACAGGGAAACTGTCGGCGACGGAGCGGACGCTGGCGGCGATCGAGAACCGGTGGGTGTCATGCATCGGTCACCCGACGGGGCGTCTGATCAACCGGCGCGAAGCGATGGACGTGGACATGCCGGCGGTGGTCGCGGCGGCGGCGAAGACGCACACCTGCCTGGAGATCAACGCCGCGTGGCAGCGGCTGGACCTGAAAGCGGATCACGTGCGGATGGCGCTGGCGGCAGGGGTGACGCTGTCGATCAACACGGACGCGCATTCGACGCAGGATTTCCTCCAGATGCGCTACGGCGTGCTCACGGCGCAGCGTGGCGCCGCCCGGAAACGGGACGTGATCAACGCGATGACGCCGGCGGGACTTCTCAAGCGAGTGTCGGGCAAGCGGGGCGGGTAATTCTCCCTGTGTTGGCGTCGTATCTTTGAGGCTTTCCCCCCACGAGCGAGCTTGCCTTTGCGTGTCCGAATAACGCACCCAAAAAAATCTTATCGAATTCTTGACGCTCTGCTGACAGGGCAGTCCGCAGCGCAAGCACACACAGGACAAAGGCTTTGGGTAGGCGTCAGGATGTGAAGTGAATTGTTTCCCCGGTGAATCACTACAATCCCTAGTGTTTTTCGCTTGCTCAACCCCAAGGGGTGTGGTATAATCAGGATTGCCGCGGTTCGGCCAGCAGCGACTCGGACAAGGACATTTCACAGGTCCGTGGGAGCGGGGCTGAGGGCGGCGGTCGGAGTCATACCGGGTCCGCAAAGGCGTGGCCCAACATCGTTTCGTACCCACCGAAGGAGCGAGCGACATGGTGCAGGCTAAGACGGCCAGGACGAGGAAGGACACGAAGTTGACGCTGTCGGAGAACGCGCTGCGGGTGTTGCGGGCGCGGTATCTGAAAAAGGACGACGGCGGGAAGTGTACCGAGACGCCCGAGGAGCTGTTCCGCCGCGTGTCGCGGGCGGTGGCGGAGGCGGAGCGTCTTTACGGCGGCGGGGAGGGGGCGGTTGATGAGTGGGACGATCGCTTCTTCGCGTTGATGGCGGAGCGGAAGTTCATGCCGAACAGCCCGACGCTGATGAACGCGGGGCGGGAGATGGGGATGCTTTCGGCGTGCTTCGTGCTGCCGGTGCGCGACAGCATCAACGACATTTTCGACTGCATCAAGTGGACGGCGCTGATCCAGAAGGCGGGTGGAGGGACGGGTTTCGCGTTCGATGAGCTGCGTCCGACGGGGGACTACATCGCGACCTCCGGCGGGACGACGAGCGGACCGATCTCGTTCTGGAAGGCGTTCAGCGAGGCGACGAACGCGATCCAGCAGGGCGCGTTCCGTCGCGGGGCGAACATGGGGATGATGTACATTCATCACCCCGACATCCTGAAGTTCCTGCACGCGAAGGAAGACCTCTCGCAGTTCACGAACTACAACATTTCCGTGAAGGTGCCCGACGCCTGGATGGAGGCGTTCCGGGAGTCGCCGGATGATCCGCACGTGGTGGTGAATCCGCGGACGCAGAAGTCGTACCTGCTCCCGAAGTCGCTGAAGATATGGGAGTACGACGTCAACTCGCTGACGCCGCTCACGCCCGGGGAGCCGGTCGACGCCGCGAAGTTCTTCACCCGCCGGGATATCTGGAACATCATCATCAAGAACGCCTGGCGCACGGGCGAACCCGGGGTCGTCTTCATCGACCGGATCAACGAGGCGAACCCGACGCCGCACGTCGGGCGCATCGAGGCGACCAACCCCTGCGGGGAGCAGCCGCTGCTGCCTTTCGAGGCGTGCAACCTGGGGAGCATCAATCTCGCGGTGTTCGTGAAGCGCCACGAGGGCGGCGAGGCGTACGTGGACTGGGACGATCTGCGCACGGCGGTGCAGGATTCCACGCGGTTCCTCGACAACGTCATCGACGTCAACCGCTACCCGCTGCCGCAGATCGACGCGGTGTGCAAGGCGAACCGCAAGATCGGATTGGGCATCATGGGCTTCGCCGACGCGCTGTATGAGCTGGGCGTGCCGTACAACAGCGACGAGGGCGTCGAGTGGGGCCGGCGGTTCATGAAGTTCGTAGATGACGAGTCGCATCATTACGGCGAAGTGCTGGCGGGTGAGCGCGGCAGCTTCCCGAACTGGGAGGGAAGCACGTGGGACACGAAGCATCATCGCCCGATGCGCAACAGCACGAACACCACGGTCGCGCCGACGGGGACGATCAGCATCCTCGCCGGATGCTCCGGGGGCATCGAGCCAATGTTCAGCCTGGCGTTCATCCGCAACGTGCTGCGCGGGCAGGATGAGGGGAAGACGCCGATGATCGAGGTGAACCCGATCTTTCTGCGCGTCGCACAGCAGCGGGGAATTCTGAGCGAGGGCCTGTTGGAACGGGTGGCCACGGAGGGCACCCTCGCTCACCTCGAGGACGTCCCCGAGGACATGCAGCGCGTGTTCGTGTGCGCGCACGACATTGCGCCCGAGTGGCACATGCGGATGCAGGCGGCGTTTCAGGCGCACTGCGACGCATCGATCTCGAAGACGATCAACTTTCCGCAGACGGCGTGCGAGGCGGACGTGGAGAAGATCTACCGCTTGGCGTACGACCTGCGGTGCAAGGGCGTCACGGTGTACCGCAACGGCTGCCGCGATCATCAGCCGATGGCGCTGAAAACTTCGGACAAGGGTTCGGGCAAGGCGGAAAGCGCGATGGCGGCGCCGGCGGAATCGCCGAAGGCGACGCCACGCGACGAGCCGCTGGAGCCGGCGATGCTTCCCGAGATCTGCTCAGGGCTGCGCGTCCGGCAGTTGACGCCCTTCGGCAATATGCACATCAACGTCACGGTCGATCCGAGAACTGGCAAGGAGCTGGAGGTCTTCGCTCAGCTCGGGAAGGGCGGCGATCTGGCGACCAGCGACCTCGAGGCGATCTGCCGGATGGTCAGTCTCTGGCTGCGCTCCGGCGGAGAAATGATCGCCGTGGTGCGCCAGCTTCACGGCATCGGATCCAGCCTCCAGGTCAGCACCAAGGAAGGCCGGATCATGAGTCTGGCGGACGGGTTGGCGCGGGCGCTGCGGAAATACATGCAGGCGAAAGCGCAGTTCGGGATCAAGGCGCTGCTGCTCGGGGAATATGACCTTTGCAACCTTGGCAAGCCGCTGCCTGAGCGGACCGGAACGCCGGCGGCGCTCGTGAACGGCGGCAACGGCGGCAACGGCGGCAACGGCGGCAACGGCGGCAACGGCGGCAACGGCGGCAACGGCGGACACGCGGCTTCGGGCAACGGCGGAAACGGCAAGAAGGGCTCGCATGGTGAACCGGACTTGGGGATTCAGCGAACTGCGGCTGCGGCCGGAGGACGCATTTCCCGCCTTGCGGGCGGGACCGGAGTCGTGGAGGCTCCGGTCGACCGGTCGAGCCCCGAGAGTTTCAAAATTGTCTGCCCGGAATGTCAAGGAATGCTGCAATTTGTTGAGGGTTGCGTCAAGTGTGAGGGATGTGGGTATGCCCAGTGTTGACGTCTGCATCCGTCCGGTAAATAATGAGTAAAGAAGGGTGCATGTCTGGAATAAGGCATGAACCGTATGAGGGTGGCGCGTTTAACGCAAGATTCAAGTGAATCGCGCCGATAAGAGGGTTGGCGGATGCTGGTGAGGTCACCGGGTTCCGCCGGACTGAAAACAAAACTTGGGCTTCTTTCCCCTCCGGAAAGCACCGTTACGCCTTCGGGCGGCGGTGCTTTCTTTTTGTTTGTCAGGCATGTCGTGACTGTTGGAGGTGCAAGTCGTCTGCGGGCCGTGATGACCGGAGCCGCCAGGCCGAGCAAGGGTGTCCGCCGTGAGGCGAAATCTGAAGGAGCTGACGGCCAAAACTCGGATTCGACGCACAGAAACCGGATGCCAGGCCGGCGGCGAAAGAAGCGCTGTCCGAGGAGTGTTTCGCGCGGCAAGGCCTTCTCAACCTCACCGCGCGACATGCCGCATTGCAACACTGAAGGAACCCGCCGGATATGCTGAGTACGTCCGGTGGAGTGAGAGGACGGGGGCCGCGAGGCCCCCTCCTACCCGATTGCTTCATCCGGTGTTTGAGAAACCTTGCGACGGAGGCGCTTTCGCATTGGCGGCGTTGTCACGCCCGATCCGCTGCGGTCGAAATCAGGTTCCTTCCGTTGCATTCTCCTCGCGCTCTTCCGGAGCGGTTAGACTTTCCTGGCGCGCGGCGCTACAAGAGGCTGGGCGGCTCGAGGGAGGGTGAGATGAAGGGAGCACGCGCCGGGTTGCGAGGCGCACCTCGTGATTCCGTGGCGCGCCGAGAGACGAGGGCGCGCCGCGAGACGAGGGTTCGGGCGGGCTGAAGCCCGCGGCTCGGGTTCTGAGGCGACGACCCCGGAGACGGGAACGCGGCAAAGGTGACAGGGTCATGACCCCTTCCAGAAAAATCCGGTTGACGGACTACGCCAGTTGCGCGGGGTGAGCGGGGAAGCTCCCGGTGGGGCTGACCGCGCAGGTGCTGCGCAACATGCCGAAGGCGGAGGATCCGAACCTGATCGTCGGAACGGAGACGTTCGACGACGCGGGGGTGTATCGTCTTAACGCGACGACGGCGCTGGTGCAGACGGTGGATTTCTTTCCGCCGCTGGTGGACGATGCGTACACGTTCGGGCGGATCGCCGCGGCCAACAGCCTGTCCGATGTGTACGCGATGGGGGGGCGTCCGCTGACGGCGCTGAACATCGTCGCCTTTCCGGACAAGGATCTGCCGGGGGAGATTCTGGCGGAAATACTGCGCGGCGGGGCGGAGCGCGTGTCGGCGGCGGGGGCGATCATTGTCGGCGGGCACAGCGTGCGCGACGCGGAAATCAAGTACGGACTGGCGGTCACGGGGCTGGTGAACCCGGACGCGGTGGTGACGAACGCGGGAGCGCGGCCGGGCGATGATCTCGTGCTGACGAAGCCGATCGGCAGCGGGACCATGACGACCGCGGCGAAGAAGGGCGTTATCCCCGAGGCGGATCTGGCTGAAGCGATCGCGGTGATGACTGAGCTGAACGCGGGTGGGGCGGAGGCGATGTGCCGCGTCGGGGTTCATGCCGCGACGGACGTCACGGGGTTCGGACTGCTGGGGCATGCTTTCGAGATGGCGGAGGGGAGCGGAGTCACGTTACAGATCGAGGCGACGGCGGCGCCGCTGATGCGGGACGCCCTGCGTCTGGCGGGCGAGGGGGTGGCGACGCGGGCGTGGAAGTCCAACGCGGAGCATCTCGGCGGGCAGTTGGACCGCGGGGTCACGCCAGAGGCGCTGTTGACCGTGCTGTGCGACGCACAGACGTCCGGAGGGCTGCTGATCAGCGTTCCGTCGGAGAGAACGCCGAGGCTGCTGGAGGCGCTGCGTCGGCAACGGACGCCTTGTGCAGCCGTGATCGGCCGGGTGCTCGCTCGACAAGAAGCGGCGATCATGCTGCGGTGAGAGGCGGTCATCGAAAGGGGGATCGGCGAAGGTCGGACCTGAGTCTCCAACTTGCGCCTGTGCTTTAGGATGTTTGGTCATTGTGATGCGACGTGCGATGATGCCCGGGAGGGGCGGCAGATCGGCGACGCGACGGTTCTCCTTCCCCCCGAACTTCTTTCGTCCCTCCGGGACTACGCTTTCCCCGCGCGGGTTTCCCAGCCCTGGCGGGCTGGGCGGTTTTCCAGCGCCCCTTCCGGGGCTAAGACTTGCGGATGATCCTCCGGGGGTAACAGCCCGTTGAAAAAGGGGTGCGCGTCCCTCGGGGACGCGAATTTCACCGGAAACCCGGCATCCCCAAGGCCGATCGTGAGTTCTTCAACAGGGTTCTAAGGCTTCCGGATGATCCTCTGGGGGTAAGACTTTCTGAGAATTCTCCGGAAATAACGAAGCGGCGGACGGATCGGTGAAGACCCGCCCGCCGCCTGATTGACGGGGACTCTCATGCGCCGCCGAGACCGGCCCGGCGACGGTCGGCGATGGCCCCTACGGGCAATCCACGTTCTTCGACAGGCCGCAGCCCGCCGGGTCGATCAGCGAAACCGTGTGCGCGCCGGAGAAGCAGCACTCCTTGTACGACGCGCGGCGGCCGTTGACGGTGAGCACGTGCTCGGCGGCGTCGACGGTAATCGTCACGGATTGTCCGTCGTGCGACTCGTCGCGCAGGACGACCTTGGCCTTGAGCTGGCCGTTGCTGCGGCAGCGGGCGCTGAGCTTCTTGACGTCCGCGCACTCGATCGGCGACTGATCGCAGACGAGCGTGAAGATCTCGAAGGCGTCGATCGCGGCCTCGGTGACGGAGTTGTTCGGATTGTCGGCGACGCTGAAGCGGAAACGCATCGTCGACGTCGGGCTGACGTAGTCGGCGACGTTGTAGCGGCGGACGGACCAGCCGGTCGTGTTTCCGATGCTTTCGACAAGGGTCCAGTTCGTGCCGCCGTTGTTGGAGATTTCGACAGTGAGGCGGTCCGCGTCGTTGTCGTCGTTGGAGAACCACGCCGCGAATTCGACGTAGCCGCCGTCGCGGATGTCGAGGATCGGCGAGGTAAGCCGCGTCGGTCCGCCGTCGACATCGACGCTGCACCCCAGACCGGTGATGTAGGCGCGTCCTGAACCGTCGTAATCGCCGTCCGGACCGCCGTCGTTGCAGCCCTGCGACGGGATCGCCCGCGTCCACGCGCCGGTCGAGAGGTTCTCATTGACGACGGACCAGCCGAAGTCGGTCTCGAAGTTGTCATTGAAGAGCGTCGTCATGCCGGCGACAACGAACGCCGAGTGACTGCTGTTCGGGGCGTCTCCGGGGCTTTTGAACTCGTTGCCCTCGGTGTCCTGGGCGCTGAAGTAGTAGCGAATTGTGTCGCCGCAGGCGTCGCCGGGGAACACGGCCTGGTATGCGCCGTTGCCCAGATCGCTGAGCGTCGCTTCCACGAACCCGCCGCCGACGTCCACGAGGAACCTCTCGGACCCCGGTTGAACCTCAGCGCCGTTCAGGCCCGAAATGCGCAGGTCCAACGTCGATCCGCCGGAGGGCAGGACTGTCTCAGGCAACCCGTTCGGAAAGGAGTACTCAAGGCGCCCGCGGTTGACCACCACGTCGAGGATGAACAATCCGCGCTGCATGTCGCTGGCGATGACCGTCCCGCTGGGGAAATACGGGTAATTGCTCCAGTTGCCGACGAAATCCAGCGGGTTTCCGCTCGGATACGTGTCGAAATAGGCGACTTCGACCGGCGCCGCGATATTCGTCACGTCCCAGACGCGAAGTCCGGACCCGTAGTTGGAGTTGAACACCAAGCCGTTGTTGTAATACAGGTTGTGATCCGGCACGTTGATGCCCGTCGTGTACGTCCCCACCAGCGTCGGGTTCGACAGGTTGCTCACGTCGAAGATGTACGTCGTGGTCGAATCGCGGCAGCCGGCGAGTTCGTCCAGCTCGTCATCGACGAAAAGATAACGACGATCGTCGCTGGTCCACGCCTGGTGGCAGTAGTTCAAGCAGGAGTAGGTCCGGCTGGAGAGCGTCTGAAGGTTGGACTTGTTCGTCACATCCACAATGTAAATGCCGCTTCCGCCGCAGCAGAGGAAGGCGATCTGCTTGCCCGCGTTCGGTCCGTCGGTGTAGGTGACCACATGCGCGTCGTGGACGTAACGTGTCGTCCACGCCGCCACCCGCACCGGGTTGTCCGGCTGTGCCAGGTCGAAGATGATCAACCCACCGTTGTCGGTGTTCGACCCGACGGGGTAAAGAAACCCGCTGTCCGGATCGAGAGCGACGTTGTGGCTCGTCGCGGGCGATGAAATCGACCGCACGAGCGTGACGACGTTGTTGTCGATGTTGCTCATGTCGATGACCTGGATGCCGCCGCCCGCTTCGTTCACCACGTAGGCGTAATCCTGGTACACCTTGATGTCGCCCCAGAGGCTGTTGCTGTGGTTGATCGTCGTGACGATGCGTGCGTTGGCGGGGTCGGTGATCTCGACGAAACCGACGCGGTTCGACAGGCCCATGATGGCGTACTCACGTCCGGAGCGCGACACGTAGCCCCAGCAGTCGTTGCCGTTGCTGGGATTGCCGAAGTCGGCGAGCGTGAATTGCTTGTAAAGGTTGATGTTGAGCGATTGATACTGTCCGAACGCCGCCTCACCGCTCCCCGCAGCGAGCAGGCAGCCCGCGCACCACCCCACGATGTTGAACCGCGCGCGCATTCCCAAGCTCCTTTCGTTGTATACGCAGAAGGCGTACGACCCCGACCCCCGCGCCCGGACCTCCGCGTCCGGACGACCTTCTCCGACCCGACCACGCCGACGACGCTGCGCCGACGCTTCCCCAGCCCCCAACCCAGGGTCATCATCCGGCCGCGCGACCGGCTTCCAAGTCGCCCCCTCGGACCCGGATGACGATCTTTTCATCATACCAACCTCAACGAGGCGTTCCTACCCCCCTGTCACCCCGCACGGCCAGAATGCACCTCACGGGTGGGGGTTTCGACGAGGGGAAGGGGGGAAGCCCTTGGGCGAGTGACGACGATCCCACGGCGGTTCGACGAGCCTTCACCTTTCAAGTCTGCGTCCGTCGAAGACCGGCGGTGGACCGCTGAAACCGCGGCTTTTTCACGGTTGATGCGCCAAGTCAGGGGGTTCGATGCTTTTCAAGGGGCTGCGTCATGCCGCCGATAAATCAGCCGGGTCATGCGCACCGATCAGATAGAGGGAATTGAAGTCGGCATCGGAGCGGCGCTTGCGCTGGAAGGGACGGAGGCGGCGGGGTCACCCGCAACCGACGCGGCGGCGGCCCCCCGGCGCTACTTTCATCGTCAGGTGCTGCGCGTCCTGAGGCAGCACGTTCGGCCGCAAAGCCGCGTGCTTCAGATCGGGTGTCAGTTTGAGGAGTTGCTGCCCGCGCTGGGCGCGGCGTCCGGCGTCTGCGTGGACCCCTGCCCGGAGCGCCTCGCAAGGATGGCGCAGCGTCACCCGCGCTTTTGTTACGTCCGCGCGGATTCGGAAAGCTTCGACGTACGCGGGCGGTTTGACGTCGTGCTTCTGTGCGACGTCGTCGCGGACAGCGCGGACATCCAGGCCTGCCTTCAGCGCGTGCGCCGCGTGTGTGATCCGTCAACGCGGATCATCCTGCTGCATTACAACCTGCTCTGGGAGCCGGTGCTGAAGCTCGCGAGCCTGCTCGGCCTGCGTCGCCGGGCGCCGGAGCAGAACTGGCTGACCGCCGCTGACGTGGACAATCTTCTGACGCTTGCGGACTTCGAGGCGGTGCGACGGACGGACGAGCTGCTGATGCCGGTGGGCGTTCCGGGGTTGTCCGCGCTGTGCAACCGCGTGCTGGCGCGACTCTGGCCGACGCGAGCGCTGTCGCTGCTGAAGCTGGTCGTCGCGCGGCCCGTCGGCGACACGACGCAGCCGGATCGCTTGCTGACGTGCAGCGTCGTCATTCCGACGCGCAACGAGCGCGGCAACATCGCCGAGGCGGTGCGCCGCACGCCTCAGATGGGCGCGCACACCGAACTGATCTTCGTGGACGGCGACAGTACGGACGGAACGGCGGAGGAGATCGAGCGTGTGATCGCCGAAAACCCGGACCGGGACATCCACCTCATCCGTCAGGGACAGGGCCGCGGGAAGGGCGACGCGGTGCGCAAAGGCTTCGCGGCCGCGCGCGGCGATATCCTGATGATTCTTGACGCGGACCTGACCGTTCCGCCCGAGGAGTTGCCGAAGTTCTTCGACGGCATCGCGTCCGGCAAGGCGGAGTTCATTAACGGCACGCGCCTCGTCTACCCGATGCAGCGCGACGCGATGCGATTTCTCAATAAGCTGGCGAACGCCTTCTTCAGCCGCCTTTTCACGTGGCTGCTCGAGCAGCGCTTCCGTGACACCCTCTGCGGGACGAAGGTGCTGCGGCGGCGCGATTATGAGCGGATCGCGGCGGACCGCGCGTATTTCGGCGACTTCGATCCCTTCGGCGATTTCGACCTCATCTTCGGCGCCGCAAAGGCGAACCTGAAGATCCTCGAAATCCCGATCCGCTACCGGGCCCGCGCTTACGGCGAAAGCAACATCCGCCGCTTCCTGCACGGGTTGCTGCTGCTGCGCATGAGCGGGGTGGCGCTGCGCAAGTTGAAGCTGCGGTAACTCGAACTTTTTTCCGTCGGCAGGTCCGCTCAAGCCCCCTAGCGCGGGTTCATTTGAACGTGCCGGATCAGCAGGGTCAGCAAGACCGCAGCGCCGCGATCGCGAACCCAGGTCGACCACGCTCCGCAGCGCGGCCCCGATCAGGGTGCCGGTGCGGCGCCTGTCAGGGCGACGCCCGCCGGTACCGGATTTCCATCGCTTTCGACTCCGGTCTGCCACCGTGCTGGAAGAACATCTCCACCGAGTGCTCGTCGGGGTTGGTGTAGCGGATGACGGATCGCTTTCGCATCGTTCCGCCGGTCTGCGGGTCGGTCATCGTGCCGATCATCGTGTACACGCTGCCGCCGGCGTCGAGCTGACCGTGTTCGATCTGGAAGAAGTTGGCCATCACGTCGATCCAGAATCCTTCGTAGCGCCGATCCACGTCGTTGTAGCCCCAGAACCCGCGGCCCTCGAACGCGCCGGCGTCGTCGCGGTACTCCTGCTGGAGAAAGCGGCCGCCCAGTACCATCGTGTTCTTCATCGTTCCGGTCGAGACGTTGGGCGGCGCGCCGGGTTGAAACCAGAGGCGGACCTCCGCGCGGAAGGTTCCCGCGAAGCGCTCCAGCGTTTTGTGCTCCGCACCAGGGCCTTTCATTCCGCAGGCGTCCACCGGCATCGGTTCTGTCTTCTTTTCCGAACTCATCAGGTCGCCTCCCGTAACGCTCCGCAAACCGCGGCGCCGTGTTGTCCTACGCCGGGCGACGCACCGATAGCGCGATCGCCACCCACTGAAAAGCAAAGACCCCGAGGAGAAAGAGCGCGCCCAGCGCCATCCCCGGTCCACCGGCCAATTCCAGCGTCAGACCGGCGACGATCAGCAACCAGAGTCCGGCGGTGTAAAGCGCCAGGAACGTTCGCGCCTTCCCCGGGGGACGCGCAAATGTGCCGCTGATCGGCAGCAACATCAGTCCGCACCCCAGCGACAGATACAGCAGCACGTCGATCTTCGTGGCGAAGTACGCGACGACGGAAAGCGCCGCGATGAACATGAATCCGCCGAACCAGTTGGTCGCACGCCGGTCATCGTCCGACAGCGCCAGCCGGCCGAAGCGGTTGAGCCGCAGCAGCAGGTTGAAGAGCGGGTCCGCGATCCACGTCATGAGCGCGAAGACCAGGTACGCCAGTACGATCGGCTTCACGTAGGGGTCGATCTGCGGATACGTCTGGGCGAGGTTCCGCAGGAACTTCTGCGCGAAGTAAAAGCCAAGGATCAGCCCCCACTGCCAGCCGGGGCTGAGGCGCGCCATGAAAAGGAAGTATTGAAGCATGAGGCGGTAGATGAAGTTCCGCGCCTTCAGCGCCTCGACGATGCCTTCACGCGCCCACTGTAACTCGGGGTCGATCCGCAGCGCCTCGCGGAAGTGCTCCATCGCCTTCGCGGGCTGGTTCGCGTGCAGCATCGCCCAGCCCTGGTTGGCGTGGGTCAGGGCGTTTTCCGGGTCACGCTCCAGCGCCGTCTCGATCGTATTGGCGGCCTCGGCGCGACGGCCGAGCTTCACCAGCGCCATCGCCCGGGCGTTGGCGCAGCCGTCATGTTCGGCGTCGATCGCCAGCCCGTGCTCGGCGGCGTCGAGCGCCTTCGACCAGTCCCGGCGGTGATAAAGAATCATCGCGAGCAAGCCGTAGTAGTCCGCGTCCTCCGGATCGAGTTTGATCGCCTCGCGGATCGCCGTCGCGGCCTGCTCATACCGGTCCGCGCCGAGCAGGGCCAGCCCGTGTGCGTAGTGAACATAAGGCAGGTCCGGCCCCAGATGCACCGCCTGCCGCGCGGCGTCGAGCGCCTTTGCATGTTGCTCCTGATGCGAGAGGCAGATTGAAAGCAGCGCGTGCCCCTCCGGCAGGTCCGGAGCGACCGCCAGCAGCTTCCGAAGCTCCTTCTCTGCGAGTTCCGGACGGGACTGCGAGAGGAGCAGTTGTGCGCGTTCGAGGTGATTCATGCCTTGAGCTTGAGATACTTGAGGATGTCGTCGTACGTTCCGCCCTGGTTGCTGTAAAGGGCGTAGTTGCGGGCGGTGGAGAACCACTCCGATGTCGTCGGACGCAGCGTTTTTGCAGCGGCAAGGAGATCCTTCGTCGACAGCGGCGTCGGCACGCCGCGCGACAACGCTTCGCGCAACTTCGCCTCGACCGCGACGTCGACGACGGCGCGAAGATCCGCGCCGGAGAATCCGTCGGTCTTTCGCGCCAGCGCGTCCACATCCACGTCGGCGACGGGCTTGCCCTTCAGGTGAATGTTCAGGATCGCCGCGCGGGCGTCGGCGTCGGGCGGCGGGACGAAGATGATCCGGTCGAAGCGCCCCGGTCTGCGGAACGCCGAGTCGAGGTGCCACGGCGCGTTCGTCGCCGCGAGCACGAGCACCCCCTCGTTGTTTGCTCCGATCCCGTCCAGCTCTGACAGAAACTGATTAATCAGGTGTCGCCCGCTGGTCTGGCGCATGTCGGCGCGGCTGGCCCCGAGCGCGTCCACTTCGTCAAAAAAAAGGACGCAAGGTTTGTGCTGGCGCGCCTGCTCGAAGACCTCGTGCAGGTTGCGCTCGCTCTGCCCGATCCACATGTCCAGCACGTCGCTGATGCCGACGGAGAGAAACCACGCCTTGACTTCGCCCGCGGTGGCCCGCGCCAGGTGCGTCTTGCCGCAGCCAGGGGGGCCGTACATGAGGATGCCGCCGCCGATCTTCTTTCCGTATGCCTCGTAAATCTCCGGATGCGTCAGCGGGTGGATGATCTTGACGCGGATTTCGTCCTTGACGCCGTCCATCCCGCCGACGTCGTCGAACGCGATGTCCGGTCGCTCCAGCTCCTTCAGCGGCGGACCGTCGTCCTCGTCGACGGAGCGCTGGCGGATGCGGCCGTCGATCACATCGCGGTCGTCGTCATCCTCCTCCGTCTCCTGCAAGCCTGCCCGGACGCCGAGTTGCTCCGAGAGAGCTTCATCCTCGACCGAAGGGTCCGATTCCAACGCATCCTTGTACGCCTGCACCGCACGCTTCACCTCGCCCTGCCGCAGCAGCAGGCGCGCGAAGAGCACGTAGGCGCGGGCGTCCGGGCGCGGCGCCTTGATCAGGTCTTCGACGATGACCAGCGCGTGACTGTTCTTGCCCTGCTTGTAATACGCCCGCGCCAGTCCGATCTTGACGCCGACGTCCTCCGGAGAAAGCTGAAGCGCCTTGCGGAACTCGGTCTCGGCTTCGTCGTACCTTCCGAGGCTCGTGAGCACCTCCGCGAGGTGAACCCGCAGGGGGACGTTGTTCGGCGACAGCCGCAAGGCCTCTTGAAGGGGGCCGACCGAGTCTTGCTGGTTCATGAGAGAATGATCCTGTGCGCCAGGGAGAAACCCCGCGACATGCGTGTTACGTTACGAAAATCCGGCGGTTGATGTCAAGGACTTGCGACGCTCGCCACGGTAGAGCGAAGATGCGCGAAGGTTGATTATTTCGCGCTGAACGCGGGGCGGAAAGGGTTGGGTTCATCATGTTCGTCCAGCATGTTGCGTGCTTTTTCTGCGACCGGCGCTACGCCGCGGATCAGTCCCTCAACACGTGCGACTGCGGGAAGTCCTTGCGCGTCGCGTACGACCTCAACCGGCTTCGCAAGGCGGTGAATCCGGCGGACTTCGCGGGGCGGTGTCGGGGGATGTGGCGCTTTCGAGAGGTGCTCCCCCTGTCTTCAGGAGAGGAACCCGTGACGCTGGGCGAGGGCGACACGCCGCTGATCCGGACCGAAGCCCTGGGGAAACGCCTCGGTGTTGAGCGCCTGTTTGTGAAGGACGAGTCCGTCAATCCGACGGGTTCGTTCAAGGCTCGCGGAATGAGCGCGGCGGTGACGATGGCGCGAGGGTTCGGACACCGCCGTCTGTATGCGCCGTCGGCGGGAAACGCGGGGGGAGCACTCGCCGCCTACGCCGCGGCGGCGGGGCTGGAGGCCAACGTTTTCGTTCCCGCGGACACGCCGGAAGTCAACGTGCGCGAGTGCGAACTCTTCGGCGCCCGTGTGCATCGCGTAGACGGGTTGATCGACCGTTGCGGGCGCGAAGCGGCCCGGGCCTGTGAGGAAGGCAGGGGGTTCAACGTCTCGACCTTGAAGGAACCTTACCGGATCGAAGGCAAGAAGACGCTCGGGTACGAGATCGTCGAGCAACTCGGGTGGCGGTTTCCCGACGTGATCGTCTACCCGACCGGAGGTGGCGCAGGTCTGATCGGAATGCACAAGGCGTTCGAGGAGATTGCGGCGCTGGGCTGGGCCGGCGGTTCTCGTCCGCGCTTCGTTGTTGTCCAACCGGCCGGTTGTGCACCGATCGTCCGAGCCTGGGCCGCCGGTGCGGAAACGGCGACGCCCGTTGAAGGCGCGCACACGATCGCCAGCGGGTTGCGTGTGCCTTCGCCTTTTGCGGATGCGTTGATGCTGCGCGTCCTGAAGGAGTCGCGCGGGACAGCCGTGGTCGTCGATGACGTGCAGATGCTGTCTGCGCTTCGCGAGGGAGCGGGCGTCACCGGAATCTCTTTCTGCCCTGAGGGGGCGGCTTGCATCGAGGCGGTCCGACGGCTGAGCGAGTCCCGCTGGCTTGGCGTCGATGAGACGGTGGTCATATTCAACACGGGCGCGGCGACCAAGTATCTTGAGGTTTTGCGGTCGGTTGTGGCGGGGGGATCGAGTTGACACGCCAGGTTGTATAACCCGGGTCGTGCGGCACCCGTCGGCGTCGGTCGGCGGGCATTAAAGAAAAAAAATGCGCGCGCTGGGATGAAAGGGGCTTGCCTTTCCGCAAGGCACGGGTAATAATGTAGCAGACCTTGGATTGACGCGAAGCATATTCATGCTTTTTCTCGGTCACTTCGCGGATTCAAATCTTGAACTCCGAGGTCGGGCCGGCGGGTTTCCCCGCTTTGGCGGTTGAGCGTTTGAGGGCTGGTTTTATCGGGTTGGTTAACCCCCGGAGCAGCGTGAAAGCGCGGCGTCGGGCTTAGCCTGAGGAGGCGCGGGCGTTCTGCGCCTGCGGAGTGCGTGTTCGAATGCGGCGTTCGTTTATGTAACGCCGGGCTTCTTTCCTCCTGAGCGCGTCACACCCTCCTCGTGACGCGGACGACCACAGTGCCGCTCTCTCACCCCTATGAGAGAGCGGCACCCCCTTTTTCATGAGCGCCTTTTTCGACGAGGTTCGTTTCCTGGGCGGATGAAGGATTCTTCATATCCCTCGGCCGAAGTGTCCAACTTCGCACGCCGAGGCGAAGCACTCGCAGGAGCTTTTCAGCATCTCCCAGGCAGATCTGATTCGTTCCGCCTCATGCGGTTTGATCTTCCCGTCGTCTTCGATCGCCTGAGTGACCGTGCGAAGCAGGTCGCTGAACTCCTGAACGAGTTGCTGAGTGCGCGCCAGCAAGGTGGCGTCGGGCCGACCCGGAGAGACCTGCGGGTTGGGGACGAAGAACCCGTCGGCTTCGTGACAAAGCCAGTGAACGATCGAACGATCCGGCGAAATCTTCAGGATCAACTGGAGGCGATCAAGCGGGTTGCGAGCGCCCCCTGACTGCGGCTCCTCGGACTCGGGAGGCTGGCACCACTTGTACACCAGGGCTGCGGAGACTCCGAGCCGGTGCGCGACCGCCTTGACGCCGACGGGGTCGATCGATCGACGGAGAGCTTCGTAGGATTGCATGTTGGCTCCGGGCGGAACCCGACCGAAGCGACATGCGGACGGTGCAACGAGGCTTCGTTCGGGCGGCATCACCGCCGACGCACATCGTAGACGCTTTGGCGCCGAAGGAAAGCGGCGGCGCGGGTCGTCTCGCCTGCCCTGGCCTCCTGCACGCAGGTCGCAAGCAAATCCTTATCCCGGACGGCGTTCCGGTTCCGTCCCGATTCCCGGTCAGCGCGCGTTCAATTGTGCGACGGCTTCGGCAAGTTCATCCAACTCGGACACCGGGTGTGAGGCGGCGCGGTCCAGGAAGGTCTCGGCGGCGCGCCGGGTGGTTTTTTCCTCGGCTCGCACGGAAACGCGCCCGGAGGCGTCATACGTGAACGTCACATCGACCTCCGCGCCGGCAGGAAGCCCGTCCGGCAAGCCGTCGATGACGCAGACCCCGA